>CANJWH010000007.1 GCA_947478465.1 Bacteroidota bacterium | reverse complement strand
TTCTGAAACGCGAATATTTTACACTGGTTCATCAATGGAAAATTAGTCGCAGCTAAATGAACAATGAAATTTGTTGTCCCCTCCTGTCACTTCGAGCGTAGTCGAGAAGCAAACAAACAAAAAACATGACACTGTTTAAACTGTTATATGTTTACATACTAAAATGCTCTGATAACACATACTAGACAGGAGTAACAAACAACATAGAGACACGATTGAGGTATCATAATGAAGGAACAGATAAAGAAGCATACACCTTTTCGCGAAGACCTCTGACACTTGTTTACTATGAGAGTTTCAGTGAATACAATCAGGCAATTGCAAGAGAGAAACAGATTAAAGATTGGTCAATGAAAAAGAAAGAAGCAATAATAGAACAGAATTGGGAGAAGCTAAAGGAGTTTGCCGCTTGCATGAACTTAACGAACTATACACTACAGGATAAGAAATGAAGCTTCTCGACTACGCTCGAAGTGACACACCATCTGTCAGTTCGAGCGTAGTCGAGAACACAAAACTAAACCAAACTAATATATACAATCACTTCTCGACTAGGCTCGAAGTGACATCACCCTCATACAATAAAATCTATTTTACCCCTTCAGCATAAAGCGACTCGTGGTCTCTTGACAGTAAATCAATTTCCGGGTCAAAGTTTCTGAATTTCGCATTTCTGAAACCATTTTTTTCGAGCACAGCAAGCAGGTTCTCTTCATCAAACATATATTTATGATGCCCGTCCATATAGGCAATGTAATTGATCAAATCCATCTTGGTGGTATTGTTCCATGCCGGTTGAAAAAACGGATGCTCTTTTCTGAAATCAGTATCATTTTTCATATACGCCTCAATATATAATCGCGAGTTGGGTACACAAATCAAAAACTGACCTTCGGGTTTCAAAACTCTTAAACATTCCTTCATCAGTCCGGCAGTTTCTTTAAATGTTAAATGTTCAAACAGATGAGATGAATAAATTTTGCTGATACTGTTATCAGGAAATGGAATTCCGTTTATCAAATCCCATTGAATATCGCAGCCGGCATACATATCCAGGGTAATCCAGCCGTTTTTACCTTTCTTCTCTCCTGCTCCTATTTCCAGGTTAATTTCATTACGCTGTGCAGTGATTGCGTCAATTTTTTTCACCGTGTTTTCTTTCAGTTTTGCGGCAGCATAGTGCTCTGAAACAAAACGTTTATTCAGTCTTAATACTTCTTTCAACAGGCTTATCATAGGTAATTGCGGATTAAATTAGTTCAGGATTTTTATAATCAGTTCTGTTACATAATGAATATTATCTTTACTGAGGTTGGCATGCAGAGGCAAACGCAGTAAACAGTTACCGAATTTTTCGGAATTAGGCAAAACTACAGGTTTTTGTTGCATAGCACTGTAAAAAGGACTGCTATGCAAAGGCTGATAATGAAATGCCGATGCAATACCTTTTGCTGCCAGCCCGCTGATCAGCTTATCTCTTAGTGCACGCGAGTTGCAAACCACATAAAAAACAGATGCATTGTGTTTGGCATAATGTGGCAATACGGGTAATGAAAAAAACTCTTGCAGTCCGGCATCAGTTAAAGCACTGTAATAAGCGTTCCATAATTCCATTCTTATTTTCTGAATACCATCCAGCTCTTCCAGTTGCGCCCGTAAAAATGCAGCAGATGTTTCGGCCATGCGGTAAGACGAGCCTAATCCCACCCATTCATATTTGTCGGTCTTGCCTTCGGCAAAAATTTTTCTATTGGTTCCTTTATCCAAAATAATTTCTGTACGCTCATTAAACAACCGGTTATTCATTAACAATGCTCCGCCCTCACCGCAGGTAATATTTTTGGTTTCGTGAAACGAAAAGGCAGCCATATCACCCAGCGAGCCCAGTGGCCTGTTATAGAAATATGCATCTATGGAATGTGCCGCATCTTCCACTACCATAAAATTATGCTTTTTTGCCAGATCCGAAATTTTATTCATATCGCAGGCAACACCACCGTAGTGGACAGGCACAATAGCTTTAGTGCGTTTTGAAATTAATGGCTCAATAGTATCAGCATCTATATTCGGATTAGCAGCAGCCGAATCGGCAAAAACAATTTTTGCTCCGCGTAATGCAAAAGCGTTGGCTGTGGAAACAAAAGTATAAGAAGGTATAATGACTTCATCTCCTGCTTGCAGGTTGAGCAGTAAAGCAGCCGTTTCAAGAGCAGCAGTGCACGAAGTGGTTAAGTGGAGATTATCGAATCCATACCGCTTGGTCAGGTTTTCTTTACACCATGCTGTATGATTTCCGCCACCAGTTAATTTATCACCCTTCAACGCATTGGCTACATAGGATTCTTCTTTACCGGTAAGGTAGACTTTATTAAATGGAATGTGCATCAGCATGAATGAAAACACGCAAATCTATTTAATTTACAGGCATAATGATTATTCAATCATTAAAATACTACATCATAAAAAAGGACAATAGCGATAATTAAACGCAATTTTATGATTATAAAACCACTTCATTGTTTCAGCAAAAGCAAAATTATTATTACAAAAACACTTTTTATACTAATAAAACGTGCTGGTATATTTTAAAAAAAACGTTTCATATTCATAAAACGTTAATTCATAATTTTAAAAAGTGTTGCACGGATAGTAATCAGGAAATAATCAACAGTAAAAATGCTTTCTGCATTATAAACATCGCAATGAATGATCATAAAAAGCAAAAACACAATTAACGCTGCATTTTTTAGAATCATTTTGCAGAATTTTATTTTACTGTAACAGGTCTTTGTCCAACTATTATGCTTCTAAGTAAAATGCTTAACAAAATCTTAACAAAGTACATACATAATTGGCACGAGGATTGGGATGATGCGTACGAAGCCCTGCACAAGGCAGGGAAAGGCGACACCGGGCGCAACCCGGCAACTAATATCCAGTAAAAATGGCAACTGTAAAAATTGGAGTTTCCGGACAGAATTATGATAAGCTGCTTCAAAAAGCAATACTTATTCATAGTAAACTGACCGGTAATGCAAACTTCCCCGGCCCCATTCCAGACCTGGTGACCTTTTTTGCGGCCATTACCGCCCTGAGCAATGCTATAACAGCAGCAGGTGCCTTTGACCGCAATCTGATAATCGCCAGAAATCTGAGAGCTAAGGAGCTGAGGATACTGATCAAACAACTTGCTGCCCATATTCAAAGCGTAAGCAATGGAGATGCTGATATGATTTTAAGTTCAGGTTTCGAAATAAAGAAGCAGCGCGGTCCAAAAACCGAGATGACTCAGGTGCAGAACCTGGTGGCAATAGCCACTCTTTCTGCAGGAGAAATAGATTTGAGTTGGAATCGTATCAATGCATCCAGAGTTTATGAGCTTGAGTATAAAGATCTGGGATACACCGGTGACGGCAATACGGGAATAACTCCCGGAATGCCAACACCGACTGCAGGAAACGGAGAATGGAAACATCTTGCATCCGTTACGGCATCCCGGTTTTTGGCGGCAAATCTCGTCAGTGGTCACATTTATCAGTTTCGGGTAAGGGCACTTGGCCCCCTCGGATACGGAGCAATGAGTGACATAGCTCAGGAAAGAACAAGATAGGTTTGAGCTGAGAGCGAAAAAGCAGTTACGCAGTAATGCGTAGCTGCTTTTTTATTTTTTTTACGGAGTAAGCTAAATTTCATCTTTACACTCTGAGTTTATTCAATAGTACTGAATGAAGAAGATTTCTGTAATTACACCATCCTATAATCAGGCTCAGTATCTGGAAGAAACTATTCTGTCGGTTTTAAACCAAAACTACCCCAACCTTGAGTATATAATAATTGACGGAGGAAGCACAGATGGCTCTGTTGACATTATAAAAAAATATGAGCACCGGCTTGCTTATTGGGTAAGTGAAAAAGATAATGGACAGGCAGAGGCCATAAATAAAGGTTTTGAAAAAGCTACGGGTGATATTCTTTGCTGGCTGAACTCAGATGATTATTTTGCAGAAAAAACATTAGAAATAATCAGCAATAAAATCAATCCTGCTAAAGCAGAATTAATATTTGGCAATGTAGTCAGATACCGGGAGAATGAAAATCTGTTTGTAACAAGCGAGATTCAAAAAAACTATAAAAATCAAAAACTTTCTATAGTTGATTACATAGTACAACCCAGCACATTCTGGACACGTAAGGCATGGGATAAAACAGGCCGTTTAAACACTAAATTCAGTTATGTTTTTGACTGGGAGTGGTTTCTGCGAGCTAAAAAAGCAGGAGTTGACTTTATTTTTGAAAACAATCCCTTATCGGTTTACAGAATACATGATGCACACAAATCAGGAACAGGAGGAGATAAACGTGAACAGGAAATTGCAACCATATTGGAACAGTTTAACGAAAAAAAATACTCAGATGCTTATAAATTTATAAGACTAAATGTATTTACTTTAGCAAACATTTTTAAAATTACCTATAAATTAAAAGTGGAGCATTTGTACCCTGTGGTTTTGAAAATTTTATTTCCTCATTATTTTATTAAACTTAGCAATTCAGAAATCAGTCAATTATATTCCATAAAGTGAGTAGTAGTCTTAAAACCCCTGTGCTTTTTCTCATTTTTAACCGGCCTGATGTTACCTTCAGGGTATTTGAAGAAATACGCAAGGCTGAACCCAAGCAATTGTTTATTGCTGCAGACGGACCAAGAGAAAACAAAGAAGGCGAAGCAGAACGATGTGAACAAGCGCGCAGCATTTTAAAAAAGATTGATTGGAACTGCGAAGTAAAAACCATGTTCCTTGATAAAAACCTTGGATGCCGGGATGCGGTAAGTTCAGCAATTACCTGGTTTTTTAATAATGTGGAAGAAGGAATAATTCTGGAAGATGATTGCTTACCTAATCAAAATTTTTTCACCTTTTGCCAAACGCTTTTGGAGAAATACAGGGATAATGAAAGAATCATGCATATCGGAGGTGCAAATTTTCAGGACGGAATTAAACGAGGATCATCATCCTACTACTTCTCCGTTTACCCCGGAATATGGGGTTGGGCAACATGGAAAAGAGCATGGGGAAAATATCTTATCAATATGGACGATTTTGAAAGCTTCAGAAAAAATCAATCGATTTTCAATCTAAAGCCAATTGCTGACTATAACTTAGAAAAATTATCAAAAACCTTTATTAGAGAAATCAGCACCTGGGATTATCAATGGATGTATTCTGTTTGGAAAAATAACGGAATTTGTATTATACCCAATTTAAATCTGATTAGTAACATTGGATTTGGAGTAAATGCAACTCATACTATTGAAAAGAACTCGTTTTTAGCAGAAATTCCTGTCTACGACATAGGAATTATTAAACACCCTGAAAAAATAATAATTAATAATACGGCAGATGATTATTATTCTTGGAAATTAGTAGGATTTAAGGGCAACCTTGATTATAGGTTACATGAAATAAAAAAGAAATTCATTCAACTTATATATCCTATCTATAAAGCATTAACTAACCAAATAAAATAATATCTATAATGATGGTTGATAAATTATGGACATTGTTAATTGAGAAATTTATTGAATTAAAAGAATTTACCACTAAAAAATCAACTTTTCAAAACTTAATATCAATTAAAAGAAATGATAGCAAGAAGTCAAAATTTGAAAAGGAACTAACTAAATATTTTGCTTCTTGTTATATATAAAATAATATTTTTTTACAATTTTGAAGATTCTTCATATTTCTACATCAAGTTCAGGAGGTGCTGGCATCGCAGCTACAAGGCTGCATTTAGGATTACTCAAACAAGGAATAGATTCACACATCTTATACCTAGATATAAAATCAGAACTGGCAAATAGCCACGAATTTGCAAAGCCTGTATTAAATCTTTTTCTCAAAATTTTAAAAAGATTAAAACTCTATCGAACCAAGTCTGAAAAAAATAAGTTAATAACTTCATCTATTGCAAAGAATAAAACCATGTTCTCATTTGCAGAAAGTGATTTTGATATTACTCAAAATGAAATCTACCGCAAAGCTGATATAATTAATCTACACTGGGTTTCTGAATTTATTGACTACCCAAGTTTTTTCAAAGATAACACAAAGAAAATAGTATGGACACTCCATGATCAAAATCCTTTTACAGGGGGGTGCCATTATGCTCAAGATTGTACTACTTTTAAAAGTGATTGTAATAACTGTCCAGTATGGGCAGATAATACAAACATGGTAGATTACATAAAAAAGAATCTTTCAATAAAGATCAAATCATTAATTGATGTAAAACTAACTGTTGTTACACCCTCAAAATGGCTACTTGATCAATCTTCACAAAGTTCACTATTGGGCAAATTCAATCATTACCACATACCTAATGGATTAGATACAGAGATTTTTAAAAACCAAAAGAAGGACAAAGCCAGAAGCTATTTTAAAATTACAACTAATAAGAAAGTACTTCTTTTTATCAGCGACAAATTATTTGAAGAACGCAAAGGATTTAATCTTTTAAAAAAAGCTTTAGTAATGCTTAATCGTAAAGATATTCTTTTGCTTGCAGTCGGAACAAAAAAAGATTCTAAAGATACACTTAACGTTCACTACACCGGGCACATCAGTGATGATGAAAAGATGGTAGCTGCCTACAACGCTGCTGATGCATTTATACTGCCATCACTTGAAGATAATTTGCCTAATACTATGCTTGAGGCTTTATCATGTGGAATCCCCTTAATTGGCTTTAGGGCAGGTGGCATAGGTGAATGCATTAAAACAGGCGAAAATGGCATTTTAGCTGATGAAAATTCAGCATCAGGTCTTGCAAAAGCTATTGATGAATTTTTGAGTAATAAATATAAATTTTCAAATGAATTAATAAGGAATAAAGCTTATATAAATTTTAATCAACAGAAGCAGGCAATCTCCTATTTAACTCTATATAAAGAACTATTAAATGAAAAATATAATTAAAAAGATTATTGCCTCTCTTGGATACAAGATTGCACCAATTGAAAAAGGAAATTATTCGGAACTTCTGAATATTGAAAGACATAAACCATTGAATATTAAAATTGCAAGAAATAATTTTAAGATAGCGGATTCTTTATCATTTTACTATAGCTATAAAGAAATTTTTGAAGGCGAGATATATAAATTCAACTCAAATAATAATAGGCCTAATATTGTTGATTGCGGATCAAATTGCGGGCTAAGCATTTTATATTTTAAAACGATTTTTCCTAATTCAAAGATAAAAGGTATCGAAGCAGACCCTTACATTTTTGAAATCTTAAAATCAAATGTAAACGAATTCAAATTATCTGATGTAGAATTATTTAATTGTGCATTATGGGATGAAATAACCACCGTAGATTTTTATTCTGAAAAAGCAGACGCAGGTAAAATCATCCTGAAAGAAGAAACCAAGAAAGATAACACAATAAAAATAAAAACCAGGCTATTAAGTAATTTTATAAAAGAAACAGATATAGATTTTCTTAAAATTGATATTGAAGGAGCAGAAACAAGGGTATTAGCTGAATGCAAAAATTATTTGAAAAATGTAAAAAATATCTTTATTGAATATCATTCCTTTCTTGATAAAGAACAAAACCTGGATTTATTAATTTCGATATTAAAAGAAAATAACTTCAGATACCAAATTCAAACGCAATTTAGTTCAGCAAAGCCCTACACCGAAAATAAATTGCAAGAGGGGATGGATATGCAACTCAACATATTCGCATATAGAAAGCAATGAAAACCCCTCTGTTAATTGTGTATTTTTGCGACAATGTTTACTTAAAATAAACACTAAAACAATCTTGAAATTTTAATCGGTGTAAATCATTTATCTGATAGTTGTGCAGACAAATAACAAGTATGAATTTATAACAAATGTTGATATTGCAGATTACTCAGCCAGTGCAAGTCATTTTCTTAACATTATGTAAAAATGTCATTCACTCCAATGAGATTTGAGTAATATTATTTCTCGCTTTGGTTCATAGCAAATGGTTTAATTTGATCATTCCCTTTGTCTTGATTCTGATGTATTGCTGTTTTGCAATAGCAAAGTGGTTGACGAACATTTTTCAAAATTCTAATTACTATCCGGGGAAAGGCTGGTGCAAGATATAATTACTTCAGCAGCTTTGAAACATTAAAGGAATATTGTGATTTTATTTACAGCAATTAGAAAAATATTCGACTTATTCCAAATCCCTTAACTAAACCAGGAAGATTATCAGAATCTAAATTATGGCTGGTTTGTGACATGTTATTTTTTCAACTTTATTATGAGGAAAATGAAATCAGTGATGTCGGCAAAATAATGAATAACCAGATTTTCGAATAATATCATTTAAATGTACTTAAGCATAATGAACAATTGAATTTATCTATACTTTCTATAAGAAAATAAAACAGTAATCAATCAAATCCATTTATTATTCCTTTTACATCAAAAAAAACGGAACTCATTTTTTTTAAATAAACATCATCCTTATCCCACCATTTTAGTTCCAATAATTCTCTAATGGTATTTTCATCAAATCTATACTTGATTATTTTAATAGGACACCCAACCGCAATTGCATAAGGAGGAATATCTTTACTAACAACGGCACCTGCACCAATTACTGCACCATCGCCAATTGTTACTCCGTCCAGTATAGTAACATTTACACCAATAAAAACATCATTCCCAATAACTATTGGTTTTCTTTCTTCAATTTTATCCGTTTCAGAAAATGTAAATCCCGGTTGTTTTAAGGTTGAAAAAAATACCGGAGATGTAGAAACACCATTTAACGGATGAATCCCCCATCCGCAAACTAAATTTGGCCCAATGGAGCAGAATTTCCCAATGGTTGTATGTGAAATTCTTGCATTTATGCTTACATATGACCCCCTGCCTATAGTAACATAATTTATATTGCAATGCCCATAAATTTTAGCTTCACTATTTAAATCAGAATTCTTAATTATTTTTGTTAAAAAGCTCCAATTAATATCCTTCCTCATAGTAAATATTTTTAATAAATTAAAAATATTTTTAATGAAATCAAGCGGATTAAATTTACTCATTACTTAAGTATTTTTTTTATTCTGGTCCTTAACTGATATTTATCTCTAAGTTCTTTTATAAATTCACTTAACCGCTGCAAATAATACCCACCTCCGGAATAGTGTTTATACATTAACGTTTTTGAATGCCCCTGATAATGTATTCCATGAAAGCGAATCCACTTTTTTGATTGTAAGTGATAACCAAAAGGCTGTTTACGTTTCCAGATAAATTTTTTATGGTCTCCATCCATTTCAAAACCATCATTTCCGCGTATATGCCTGTCAAAGGTTGAATCGTTAATAATCGCATCTAACTTACCCAGATTATTCGGAAATTCAGTAAAGTAAAAAAGAAAGATTACCATATCGCATATACCGCCCCAATTCCTGGGCTTCTGTGCTTCCCACTCCAGATCAAGTCTTTTTATATAAGACGGGACTGTATATTGATTAATTGTAAACTCACAAAAATCGAAAATAGCTTTACTGTTACCGAAATAAGTAAATGCCGGCATAGCTTTTCCTTCATTTGCAATTGAAAGATGCTGAAAAGGGTTTAATGCTTCAGTTAAATCAGAGAATACAAGCACATCCGAGTCAAGACAAATAAAAGATTCGATATTATTCTGAACTACAAAATCCCTGATATAAAACCAACGCAGAAAACAAAACAGTTCATAATCAATATTAGTTGCCGACATGTGGCGGTAAACCTTTTTAAACGCTTCAGCGCTTGCAGAGTAGTCCGAGATATTAAGATGAGTTACAAACGGATATTTATTATTGCTTTCATCTCCTAAAAGATAAATCGGAGAATCGGGATTAAATTTCCAGGTCTGCTTTAATGCATATTTTAAATACGAGCTATCTGTCTTATGAACAAAGAAAATGGGAATAGCCATAATTAAAATATAAATGTTTATCTATTTTTTACGAAATACACAGATATGATTGTTGTTGGTTTGAATAAAATCAACCGAGAATTTATTTTTTAAGATTGCCTCAACGATCTGATAGTATTTAAAATCAGTTTTTGCTATATCCTCAATTACAAAAACACCATCATCTGCTAATAAATCAAGTGCAAAATTTAACGTATTAAGATTTGCCTGTGCATTGTGCAGCCCATCATCAATTATTAAATCAAATTTAATACCTCCCAATTGCTTTTTAAAATCTGAGAGAATAGCAGGACTGGTTTGATCAACAAAAAATGTTTTTATTCTATCTTCAGAAAAAAGAACCCGTTTGTCTATATCCGCGCCAAAAACCTGAGCATTGGGATACATATCTCTAAAGGCTCTGAGTGAAGCTCCGGGTTTTCCGTTAACCCCCATATTAGACAAAACATCAATATTATTGGTACCCAGTCCGATTTCCAGTGTATTAATAGCGTTATTCTTTTTACCTTTTAGAAGGGCAGAATACGCAATATGATAATTAAAACTAACCTTATCTGAACCATGCTGATTAAGTAACTCTGCCAATTGATTTAAATCTTCTTTATTTACTGGAGATTCGGGGAAAACTTCATTCATCATTTTTATTTCTTTACTTACGGTGCAATTATTCTTTGTAAGTGTTACTATTGCATCAACAGTAAGAAGTTCTCTCATCAGTTGTTCTCCTGCTGTTTCCGGTTTGAAGACAACATTCTTATTAATTCCGATTACTCTCTTTGAGAAATTATAAAGTGTAACCGGAATTTTCCATGGCTTAGTAAATATTTTAACTAAAATTTTAGGATTGGTTGCGTCATTAATAAAACCAGTTACTAATCGATTTATTTGCTCCTTTTTATAAATATTCATAATTCTCTATCTAGTATTATTTTTACAATAGTACTAATTTTATTTATCCAACTTTATTAGCTTTTACAGATAATTTTAGTTTGGTAAAATTTTATTTTTATTATAAGATATTCAATAAATATATACCTATGAGGCAACTATCTACTTCTTCCATATCTCAAACCCCGTAAACACCATCCCTTGAATAAATCCTGTTTTTGAAAAACCATAAGGGTTTCCTTCTTCAATTATAAAATCAATTAATTCAGTAAAAAAATCCTGAACCACATCATTAACCGTAAGACAAAGTGTAAGCCTGTATTGTCCGGGGCGCAAGTTACTTTTTATTGAGAATTGATATTCATCGCTATCCGAACCATGAATAAACGGTTGATTGGTGAGGATGTTACTGATGTGATAAATATTATTTCCAAAACGGTCAATCACGTTTGCTCCGAAAATTACATTGTCTTTTCTTGCCGATGGGTTTATTGTTTTCAGTAAAACAGAAAACGAAATATCTTCTCCGTATTGAAATGTCGGTGTAGCAAATTTAAGTTCTCTGAAAATCAGTTCACCTGCATATTTGCCCCTTGGCAAATCAAGCAGGTTAATGGTTTGTCCCTGTAACCGATGTTCGGTATTGTAATAATCAACGGCAGCTTCTGCTGTTCCTTCAAATATTTTTTTACCTGTATCAAGCACTATTGCTTTGTTGCAAATAGATTTCAAAGCCTGCATATTATGGGAGACAAAAAGTATGGTTCTTCCGCTTTTTACAATGGAAGTCATCTTTTCAATGCACTTCTGTTGAAAGAGCGAATCGCCAACGGCAAGAACTTCATCAATTGCCAAAATCTCCGGTTCAAGATGTGCACCAATGGAAAAGGCAAGTCTTAATTGCATTCCACTCGAATAGAATTTCAACGGGTTATCTATAAACTCCCCTACTCCCGAAAACTCTACTATCTCTTCGAGTTTGGCATCTATTTCTTTCTTCTTCAAACCAAGAATAGAACCATTCATGTAAATGTTTTCTCTTCCAGTTAGTTCAAGATGAAAACCGGTTCCTACTTCCAGCAGACTGGTTACTTTTCCTCTTCCAGTTATTCTTCCGCTTGTGGGGGATGTAATGCGTGAAATAATTTTTAACAAAGTTGTTTTGCCCGCTCCATTTCTGCCAATAATACCAAGTGTGTCACCTTCCTTTACTTCAAAACTTACATCTTTCAATGCCCAGAATTCGCGTTCATTACTTTTTCCTCCTCTAAAAAAATTGGTCATTGAACCGCTCAATGTCTGGTAAGCAGGATTAATTCCGCTGAGCGAATATTTTTTTGAAACACTATTTACTTCCAGAATGGTCTTCATCTTATTTATGCTAAATCTGAAATAAGTGTTTCGTTCTTTTTAAAAATCAGCATACCAAGTATAAAAATAAAAACTGCCATACCTGAACTTATTCCGATTATTATCCAGTCAACAGGATTATGTGTTAGTGCAGCACGTGCAAGACTTATTGCACCGGCCATAGGATTTAAGGCAAGCACGTGATACAATGTTTTATTAGAGATAGCTGAAATAGGATAGATAACCGGAGTGATGAAAAGTAAAAGCTGAATAAGAAAAGGCATAACAATCCGGAAGTCGCGAAAACGGATGCTCATGGCACCGATGATTACTCCTGTTCCAACCGTTGTAATTAATGCAATTAAAACTGCAAACGGAAAAAATGCAATGAACCGTAATACATCCGGCAATACCCGAAACCAGATAAGCAAGCCACCGAACAGAATAAAAGAAACCAGAAAATCAAAAAGAGAAACAATAACAGCAGCTAGCGGAAGAATAATGCGTGGAAAATAGTTCTTCTTTATAATAACTGCGTTTGTCAGCATGCTGTTACTGGAATTAATAGTTCCGCTTGAAAAAATATTCCAGATAATTAAACCCGTAAATGCAAAGACCGAATACGGCAAGGTCTCTGAAGGAAAATGCAACATCTGTCCGAAAAAGATATTTAATACCAGCATCATCAGAAAAGGCTGAATAAAAGCCCAAGTAACGCCCAAAAAGGTCTGCTTATACTTTACCTTAATGTCGCGCCAGGCGAAGAAGTAAAGCAACTCGCGAAACTCCCATATCTCTTTCAGATTAAGAGGCTTTCTGCTGTTCGCATCAATTACAAATGTGTGGTCTTTACTGTTCACTTACTTCAAAAATAGCGTATCGCTTGTTACGGTAAACTTCGTTGCTCTTATTAAAATCAAAATCCTCTTTTGCAATGATATGAGTAATACCGCAATTTCTGACCAATGAATCTAACAAAACAGTATCGCTTGCAGCAAAAAAACGATTGGCAATTTTTATCCGCTTATCCCATTCAGGTAATGCGTTACTGTGATAAATTGTGCTATCAACAAAAACAGGCGCTCCTGTTGCAAGCCTGAAATCTGTCAGTTCCGGTGGAATAAGATAGTGCTGCTCCTGAGAACTATTCTTGCTGACAAATTCCATTAATTCCTTTTCACTTTTCCTGTCGTTTTTATGAAGGAGAATTCCTGATAAGCCAAGGCAAACAATAAGAAGCAGTGCAGCTAATGGAGTAATACTTTTGAGATTAAGATGTGGGAGGTACTTCTCAAAAAGCAATATAACACCAAACGTTGCAACAAAGACTAAAAGAGTTAGTATTCTCCATTTTAAGATAAAATCACCTGAGCTGTTTCCAAAAATGCGGAAATATAAAGCTGACAGCGTTGCTGTAAGAACAATTGAAATAATCAAATTATTCAGTTTAACATTTGTGATGGATGAAAGGCGTTCCATAACAACGGCAACCGCAACCGGAACAAGCACCACCGATATTCTCCAGGGAGTTAAATTCAACAGAAAAATGCTACCTGAAGTATACGTGGTTAAGGTAAGTAAAATAAGAACTGCCAACCCGATTGACATCGGAAACAACAAAGCAGTTGCTCTGACCAGCCACATCGCAAAGACAATTAAAGTCATTTGCAAAAACGCCTCCGAATTCATCCACACCTTGTAATCAAAGTGTATATGTCCTTTTATGTTATTGCGAATATATTCAACTGTTTCGGGAAAGGCTGTGCCGAAATTTTTGAAAACATAAAGCAGGTAAGGAAGCACAATCGCGAGCGAAACAACACCGCCAATGATTGCTGTTTTGTAGTTCTTTTCTTTTACTAAAAACAAAAGATAAACGCTTATGAATACCGCACTGACGAGCAGATAATTTGCGTGAAAACAAGCTGCAATTGCTGCCGAAACAAATGCCGGCACAAATCTTCTTTTCGCAAACAAAGCAACCGACAACAAAATAAAAACTCCAAAAACAGAAGGCTGAAAATAGCCTCTCAGAATTCCCTGTTCTGCAAAGCCCGAGTCCCATGCCCAGCGTAAATCAAGGTTGAAGAAACGGGAAAAGAAGAAGCCCCAGATGAATGTAGAATTAGCAAAAAGGAAAAGCAAAGTAAAAAGCACTTTATTCAGCTTTAACGAAAGTTGTTTGCTTACATCTTCTGCTATTTCGAAAAATGCAATTACATAAACCAGGTTAAGCAGCCAATACCAGAACAAAAAACTATTGGAATCGAAAAGACTGGACGAATACTGCACCAACCATGAAAACAAAGGAAAGGGATCAGCTTGTGTTGCAAGAAAATCGTGTTCCAGAAAACCAAAACCGGCATTCTTTATTCCCCAGAAAAAATAGATGCACTGGTTGCCTGTGGGGAAATGAAGGTCGAGCGGATAAACTAATACCAGCAGGACAGAAACAAGAAGATAAACAAGTATTTTTTGTGTCAACCGGCTCTTCATCCGGTTATCAGGCTATAGTTGCTTCCTGAAATTTTCTGATGGTTTCAGGGTCGCTGTAAACCATTGATATCCCCTGCTCTAAATCTATCTTGTGATTCCAACCAAAGGAGTGAAGCTTGCTTACGTCCATCAGCTTGCGGGGAGTGCCATCTGGTTTTGATGCGTTAAATTTCAACTCACCGTTAAAGCCCACTATCTTTTTTACCAATAGGGCAAGGTCTTTAATAGAAAGGTCGGTGCCTGTACCAATGTTTACCAAGCCTTCTTCATTGTAGCTCTGCATCAGGTAATAACAGGCATCAGCTAAATCATCTACATGCAAAAATTCACGCAAAGGTGTTCCGCTTCCCCATATTTCCACTTCCGTTTTTCCTGCAACTTTCGCTTCGTGAAATTTGCGAATGAGTGCCGGAAGCACATGTGATTTCTCTAAATCATAATTATCATTAGGGCCATACAAATTGGTTGGCATTACCGAAATAAAATTACAACCGTATTGTTTGCGGTATGAGTCGCAGAGTTTTATTCCGGCAATTTTTGCTATTGCATAAGGCTCGTTGGTTTGTTCCAATACGCCTGTAAGCAGGTAATCTTCTTTCAGCGGTTGTGGTGCCAGCTTCGGGTAGATGCAGGAAGAACCAAGAAACATCAACTTCTCCACTTTATTTGCATAAGCTGCATGAATGACATTGCATTCAATCATCAGGTTCTCGTAAATGAAATCTGCACGATAAACATTGTTGGCTTGTATACCTCCTACTTTAGCGGCAGCAAGAAAAACATAGTCCGGCTTTTCGGCAGCAAAAAAATCCTTTACTTCCTGTTGATTGCGCAGGTCTAATTCAGCAGAAGTGCGAAAAATAAAATTTGAAAAACCTTCTGTTTTCAGTTTTCTGTAAATGGCAGAACCTACCATTCCGCGATGACCTGCTATGTATATTTTTCCTTCTTTTCTCAATTTGTTGTTTCTCGCAAAGGCGCAAAGAGCGCAGAGTTTATTTTAACTAATATCTCGAGGGTTATTCGTAATAGTTCTTCACTTTGTAACCGCTGTTGGCAAGGCTTTTTTCTTTGCGCATTATCTCCAAATCAGATTCCATCATGTCATTGATAAGCGAGTGTAAATCGTGTTTAGGTTTCCAGCCAAGTTTTGTTTTTGCCTTGGTTGGATTACCAATCAATAACTCCACTTCCGAAGGACGGAAATATTTTTCATCCACCGCCAACACTTCAGTTCCGGGTTTTACATAATAATCAGGATTAGAAGATGAAACTACCACAGCAGTTTCTTTTACTCCCTTGCCTTTGTATTCTATTTCAATACCCACATGGCGGAAAGCAAGCGTAATAAAGTCACGAACCATGGTAGTTACACCGGTTGCAATAACAAAGTCTTCGGCAACATCCTGCTGCATCATCAGCCACATGGCTTCTACATAATCTTTTGCATGTCCCCAATCGCGCTTGGCATCCAGGTTTCCGATATACAATTTTTCCTGTAAGCCCAGTGCAATACGCGATACCGCTCTTGTAATTTTACGCGACACAAATGTTTCGCCTCTTATCGGACTTTCGTGGTTGAACAAGATGCCGTTAGCCGCAAACATTCCATAGGCTTCGCGATAATTTACTGTTATCCAGTAGCCGTATAATTTGGCAACACCGTAAGGCGAGCGCGGGTAAAAAGGTGTTGTTTCGCTTTGCGGAACTTCCTGCACCAGACCATACAATTCCGAAGTAGAAGCCTGATAAATGCGTGTTGTTTTTTCCAGGCCCAATAAGCGGACTGCTTCCAGCACGCGCAATGCGCCCAGTCCATCCACATCAGCAGTATATTCAGGTGATTCAAAGCTCACCTTTACATGCGACATGGCGCCAAGGTTATAAATCTCGTCAGGTTTTACTTCCTGTATGATGCGGATAATATTACTTGAGTCACTCAAATCGCCATAGTGCAGTTTAAAGCGCGCGCCTTTCTGATGCGGGTCTTCATAGATATGGTCAATACGGTCGGTATTAAAAAGCGAACTGCGCCTTTTTATTCCGTGAACTTCGTAGCCTTTATTCAATAAAAATTCGGAGAGATAGGCTCCGTCCTGTCCTGTTACGCCTGTTATCAGTGCTTTCTTCATCTGCTGTTTTTATAAGGTGGCAAATTTAGGGTAATATTGCGATTTATGAAATAGCGCAGAATAGAACGTAGATGATGCGGATTGAGCAGATTAACACTGATAAAATGAAATTAATTTTTGCCACGAATAACAAACACAAACTGGAAGAAGTAGCACAACTTCTGACCGGACAATTTCAACTGATTACACTTGCCGAAGCAGGCATTCATGCTGATATTCCCGAAACGGCCGATACGCTTGAGGGCAATGCTGCTCTTAAATCGCGTTTTGTTTTTGAGCGCACAGGACTGAATTGCTTTGCCGATGATACCGGCTTAGAAGTTGAAGCCCTGAATGGAGCTCCCGGTGTTTATTCAGCCCGCTATGCCGGTGAAAAATGTTCGTTTGCTGATAATGTAAATAAACTGCTGCACGAAATGCAGGATAAAGATAACCGTGCAGCAAAGTTCCGCACAGTTATATCGCTTATACTGGATGAGAAGGAATATTTTTTTGAAGGCGTGGTAGATGGAGAAATAACGCGGGAAGTCCATGGCGCAGATGGGTTTGGTTACGACCCTGTTTTTAAACCCGCAGGTTTTGACAAAACCTTTGCCGAAATGACTCTGGAAGAGAAAAACAAAATCAGTCACCGTGCAAGGGCGGTAGAGAAGTTGGTGAGTTTTTAAAATCAGTTTGAGTTACCTCGCCAGAAAATCATCATAAAAAACCTGCTGAAAAGCTTTTAGCTGCTCTGTTAGTTTATTGATTCCTTCAGTCGTTTTTCCTTTCGTGTCAATAGGGTCATTCAGCTCGCGGTGAAGACTAACATACACGCTGTCTGTAACCATGCCCGCCCCGTAGTAATAACAGTAATAGGCAAAATGCGGAGTAGTGGGATTGAACATATCTTTTCCCCAAGTGTAGTTTTCGGAACTTAAGCCTAATTGCTTTAACAAAGTAGTTGTTATGTCTAAGTGTGAAAATGCAGATTTAATTTCTTTTTTCCTCCATTCAGGCTTTAGTGCGTTACCATAAAAAACCATGGGGATGCGATGATATTCCTTATTAACCAGATCAAAATTTTTGCGGCTTGCATGGCTATGATCGGCTACCATAACAAACAGGGTGTTATTAAACCATGATTCATTTCTCACCTGATTAAAAAACTTACGAAGAGCCTCATCAGTATACCGAACAGATTGTTCATAATCACTTTCATGCTGGACATTTTTTATGCGCGGAAAATCATAAGGCGCATGTGAACTTAATGTGTACCAGCAAGCAAAAAAAGGCGATGGTGATTGATTTAATAAGGCTGCAATTTCAGGAGCCATAGGCTGGTCATGAATACCCAGAGATCCGCGTTTCAATGATTTATCAAAATCAATTTCCTGCTTCACCACATCAAAATCTTTGTCATAAACATAAGCCTTAAAATTTCCGAAGTTCAAGTCTCCTGCATACACAAAAGTATTGTGGTAGCCAGCTTTTTTAATATCATCTGTTATGCAAGGAAGTGAAGGTATTTTTTTAGGTTGATTGATAACAGAGATTTTAAACGAAGAAGGATAAGAACTGAGAATAGCAGGAAAGCCCTGGTCAGAAACATATCCTGCAGGAAAAAAATTAGTGAACTTTATTCCTTCATTAGCAAGACTATCAAAAAATGGAGTAAAATCATCACCACCAAAGGACTTTGAAAGATTTGCACTCCAGCTTTCAAGTACGATTATAACAATGTTTGGTCGTTGTGTATTCAGTATTATTTCGGTGGTGTCCTTAGAAACGGAATACAAATCTTTGAGGAGCACTCTCGCCTTCTCATCATCCATGTGACGATAGGGGTTTGAATTCATGTTGTGATTATATTCAATAATATCTTTTGTCAGGTAGCGGATAGAATTAACCGCTGCATCATTAAGGGGTTGATGTTTAGAATAAATTGCATCGCTTTCAGATATTGGAAACCGCTGAAAACCTCCACGCACAAAAACAAAAAGAACAGCAACTAAAGGGATATAAAGCAGGCTATATGTAATCCTCTTTAATATTCGGGTAGTTTTAGTTGTTATAAGAAAAGGCTTAACAAATTTCTGATATGCTTTTATGTAAAGAAACGTAAACAACACCATAGGAATAAGAAAAAGAAATACCAATCCCAGAGGAGTATATTTAATCACTTCTTCAGGATTCAACAGGTGTAGTAGAGCTTGTATATTAACCTTAGTGTGCCATTCCTGATACAGGCTAATTTCGCCAAAGCTCACAAGGTTGTTTGCTACGATAAGGAAATAACTGATTACATGGATGAGTTTAACCCAAAACAAGGCTTCTGTAATACTGTAGATAAAAGCAAAAAGAAATAAAACAACTACAAAATATGATACAGTTGAAAGGTCAAGTTTCAAACCTGAAACTATTGCATAGAATACTTCAGAGTAAGGAATGCCTGGAACTAAATGCAACGTTGCAAAAATAAACACCAGCCGGTTGACGGAAAAAACAATCAGCCAGAATAGCAGCATTCTTAATAAGAACTTGAAACTGTTAAGCATGTTCTGTCATTACTTCACCAGTAATTTCTTTTGCACTTTATTTTTTCCTGCGTTAAAGTCTAGCAAATAAATTCCCGGTGATGATTGCACGGAAACAGTAAAAGTATTTGCCCCTTTGTCTTTCTCCAGATCAATCACCGAAACTAGTTTGCCGGGTATATCCGTGATACGGCATTTCTCTTTTCCGCATAGCAGATAATTTTCAGGGAGTTTAATCGTGAACAGATTATCAGAAGGATTTGGGTAAACCAGAATGTCAAACTTAGTGGAAGTGCTTTGTGCTTCATCCACCGAGGCAATAGTAGAATTAACAATGGTCATGCAGGAAATAGTGGTTCCTTCATAATCAATAATACAAAGTTGCACTGAGTCATCTTCAAAAATTTCAATCTTACCAAAAGCATCATTAAAGTTCATATTGTCTACACCGTTACCGCCACCATTCCAAAGTGAATCACCCACATGCGGTTGCCCCAGTTGCTGCCCGTAATAATCAATCCAGTAGGCTAACTGAAGATTGGCAACACTCAAACCACTTGCATTCATTTCTGGAATTCCCGAGTTGGTGCCATCGTCCATAACATTATGGTGTGTATCGCCACTGATGGAGATTACATCTTTAATATTGTTGCTTGCAAGAAAATTTAGCAGTTCCTCCTGTTGATGCGGATATCCTGCCCAATAATCAGAAAAGCCGGCAGCAAGACGAAAGCCTGAACCGCGCTCACCATTCAAATCAAAAGTAAAACCTTGTGCTGCCAATCCGAAATTTATAAGCCTGCGCAATGACTTGTTGAAGGGCACACCGCCAACCAGAAACTTCCAATCCGCAGTTGAGGCAACCAACGAATTTTTAAGCCAGTTCATTTGATTAACGCTGATAATACGGTGATTGGTATCGGGTGCAAATGTCCAATTATTGGCAACAGAATCATAACTGTATGCTTCGGGGGCAGGACTTGCTGTAGCGCGCGTATCCATAAAGAAAAACTCTGCATTCCCCATTTTAAAACTGTGGTAAAGTCCTTCCGATGTATCCACCATTTCGTATCCTGGAAAATATTCAACATACGAACGGAACCAGTTCTCACGCGCATGAGCAGGAACTGGAGAAAGCGTAAAACCGTTTACTACTTCACCTGAAGAAGTGTCTAAGGTAAGTCCGGTGCGGTAATGCGCACAATTGCCGTTGTAGTTATCATCATCATCCGCAACGTAATCAATTGGCACATACAGCAACATATCTTTCATACGGTCTTCATTGTAACGCCTGCGCCAGCTTTCCTGTGCACGCGTATAATTTTCTGGGTAATCCTGATTCATCTGATAAGAAGGATAAGTAAAGTCACCTGTATGCAACATCATAATTGGTTCCAGTTCCAGCATACGGTCAAACACATCCATATTAGAAGTTTCCTGACACGAGCCGGTAGTAAGAACATAATTACCTTTTGTTCCTTCTTCTGGGAATGTTGTAAAAGAGCCCGAGCGTTCCTCTTCAAAACCATCTATGATTACACGGTAATAATACTTGGTATAAGGCTGTAAACCCGAAACAGTAATAATGCGTGAGTTATCCAATTCAGGAAGTGTGCTGTCCGGGAAACTCAACAACGTACTGAAATTAGGATGGTCAGAAACTTCAATAGTATAAGGCATTGCAGCATCGGTACGCACATACATGCGTGCACTGTTTGCAGTAAGCGCTCCTGTTACAGGACCGTGGGTGATGTGTTGCGCAAGTGAAATGCAGAATGCAAGAGGTATAATGCATAACGTTGTAAAGAGTTTTTTCATTCTTGAAATATCAAATAATTGAGGAATGCAAAGAAACGAATTTCAGCCTCAGAAAAACGCTCTTACCTGCACATTACCTGTATGTACCGTTTTTGAACCTTCTGATTTTCGGCCTGTGTATTGAATATTCAACTGCATATTTTTATTAAGTTTGGTTTGTCCTGAAACTGCCCATGTAAAATTCTGCCCTGTCTTTAAACCTTCCAGCATTTCAAATCCGAGAGGACTGTTTTGTTCTCCATTAAAATTATTGATGATGTAATTAAAGTTGGCGAGAATACTTCCTTTTGAAAGGATATTGATCTTAGCTTCTGTTCCCAGATTGCGGATAAATGTTTTCTGTCCTCCATAGTCAATGTTATTCATTTTCTCAACATATTTAAACTGCACACTTACCCGAAATGCCGCACTTGGCTGAAACGAAAGTTTCGGTTCTGTTTCATTGTAGTTGATGATGAAATTATTGGCGTTGAAATATTCCGATGTACTTGTTTTTGTTCCGTTGTTGTAAGTTACATTGAGCGTAAACTTCCGTGTGATATTCCAGCGGCTGCGGATACCATGACTTTTATTGGTACGGGATTCAAAACCATTTGTAAGCAATGTTTTACTTCGGTTATCCTGCCAGCTATAGTCAACACCGAATTTAGAACTGCTGCGGTTAAAGAAAAAAGTATTCCGGAATGAAGAGTTAAGTGTTAGCAGACTTGTGTCGGAAACTGCGCTGACAAACGGATTAAAGATTTTCTCAATTGCTTCACGTTGCGTTTTGCGGTCGATGCGATAAATGAACTGATTGGCAAACCGAGAAAGAAATTTACGCAGCCCTGTTTTGCTTCCCCATACTAATGAAGGGTTAATGTTAAATACTTCATTAAATGCGTTTGAATGAGTTTTTACATAGTCGTTGGTGGGCACAAACACACGCAGGTAAGTTGTGTCGGTTGTGTTGGGAAAAGGATTTATCTCAAACTCGTTTAGTTCCTTGATACCATTATCATTATAATCAATCCAGATGTAGGGCCCTTGTCCATTGGTAACGCTTATGTATGAAAATGATTTCTTTGCCTCCAGCCCTGAACCAATTTCATAAAACGTAGTGGAAGTAACAGCACTCTTGAACAACCCAAAAGTATATTCCAAACGACTGATAAGGCTATTGTCAGCGCGCTGTGTAGTCAACAGAGAATCTAAAATTGTGAGTTTGCGATAAGTGACACTGCTTTTAAATAAGCTGTTTTGTGTTTTGCCCAATTCTGTTGTGAATGAAATATTTTCTCCAAGCGTTGCACGTTCAAGGTCATTACTCAAAGGAAGTTTCTCCATTCTGCGCCTGTAACTGATGTTGAATTTATTTCTTGATGTATCTGAATTCTGAACAAAAAATGTACGATCATTGAAGTAGAAACTTGTTCTGAGGAGCGAATCACCCGCATTAATAAAACTGCGGTTATCTTCCAGTTCATCTCTAATTCCAAGCATAAACCAGCGGATGGTTTTTGAAAGTGTTCCTATGTATTTCTTGTATGTAAAATCCTTTTCTGTTCCTTTTGAGTTGATTAAACTTCCACGAAAATCCAATTTAAAACCTCGGTAAGCAAGATTGGCTGTTAAGGTATTTTGCAGTGCAATAAACGTATTTCCATTGATAAATGAATTCACTCCATACACCATCTCCCCTATTCCATATTTTCTGAAACCAAATTTGCCGCCAGTGATGTGTTGCTCTTCCACTGTTTTCTGGTCGCGCAAATTCCAGTCGCGGTCAAACTCAACATTTCTGAAACGCTCTATATATCGAAAGTTCTTGTTGGTATATTCATAACTCAGTCCTGTTATAATTTTCCAGCGCTTGTCAGTTAGTGAATCCTTTTTGCCCAGCGGAATTATATGATCATAAACAAGGCGACCTGCATAACCCACATCATCATTACTGTTTCTTGATGAAAAACGATTAAGGTCTGTGTTAGTCATTGCACCTTCCAATGTCAGTTTTGCATTTTCAGAAAAGACATAATCACCTCCAAACGTAAACATCTGATTCAACTTCGGAGCAATCAGAATTTCAACAGGTTCGTAATTACCCTGCAAGGCACCTGTGGCAGTATCAGGTTGAAACCATTGAAAAACCTTTCCATTTGCGCTACTTGCTACTTGCCTGTAATTTCCATTACCTTGTCCTACATCCGAAAAGCGTAACTGATATTTAGCTTTTGCAGGGTTTGTAGAATACACAAAAATACTGTCGTATGTTTGTGTGTTTCCTTTATAGGCAATGGTGGTATCTTTTACAAGATAAAAAACCTGTTCGTTGTTAAACGTTGATGTATCTGCAGAAGAAACTACAGCAAGTTGAAGACTATCTCCTACATCAGAAAGAATTTGTTTACGCGTATCATCAAGACTTTGCAGCAACGGCTGATTCTTGCTGTCCTGTTCTGAATAAAAGTTGAATCGCAGTTTCAGTTTATTGTATTCAAACTCGTCACCAAAATGAAAAAGCGAACGTGCATAATTTTTATCTGAATACTGGAACTCAACAATTATACGTCTGTCCTTTGTAATAATTTGTTTGGGAGTAAACGTAACCTCAGAAGTATTGTAATCAATCACGTAATCATTTTCCTGTCCGCGAGTCATCAATTGCCCGTCAATATAAACCTTCTCTGTTCCTGCAAGAACAATAATGAAAATCTCATTTTCATTTCCGCGCATTTTGTAAGGCCCCTGATTACTTTCAATTCCCTGAATAATATTTCGTGCAAATTTTCCGCGCGATATAGCACCGCTTCCTGTAACTCTCATTTTGGGTATTTTCTTATTCGGGTCTGTTGAGTTAACCAAACCGAAAGCATGTGTAACACTCAACCCCTGTGCGCGTTTGTAGAAATTCATAAAATATCCTTCCGGTTTTCGGAGTTGAAAATCTCCGGCAGTCAATCGTGTACTGTCACTAAAAATCTGAATGTACACCTGATCAAAATCTTGCAACTGCTGGGTGTTACCTTCGGGCTGAATTGGAATATTATTATCCGTAATCGCAGCAAGAATGCCGATGTTATCGCTGATGTTTCCTGATAACTGCAAGTTTAAACTTGAACTGATGGCAACATCCTGATTATTGCCAACTGTTAATCCGCGTGAAATACTACCATTCTTATTCAACGTGCTCATGCTGAAAATATCGTCAGCCGGATTTTTATCAATAGTTACAGCAAAGGGATTAGGAATACCTTTAGCTTGAGGCTTTAATAAACTATCAATGCTTTTGTTGTAATATTCTTTACTGAAGTTGTAGGGAAACACTTCGTATTCTACTTTAATGGCTGGCGTTTCAGGAATATTTGCTTGCCATTTTTTTCTGAGGAGAATTAACGTTGCACTGCCCCAGTCTAACTTATAAAGCGTAGTATCTAACTTAAAGCCGTTGGCGAATTCGACTTTAAATGTGGAAGGAATAATACTAAGTGTATCAAGTCGTATGCTGTCTTTTGCAGCACTGACTTCAAAAGTGCGTTTGCTGCCTGTTTGTGCAATCAGAGCAACAGGCAAAAGCAAAAGAAGAAAAATCGGGAGCGATTTCAGCACCGGGTAAAATTACTATAAACGTTGTTTTGTAAAAATCCCCCATACTCAATCCGGACTTATAGAATGAACATCATTGTTTCTTCGCTCAATATCATCTTTTACAATCTTTATTTTCTGAGCAATAACAGCTAACTCTCGGTGATTATTTTCTATCAACCAGTTCAGCGCAGCTTGATTTCCATCGCC
The DNA here is from genome assembly GCA_947478465.1 of Bacteroidota bacterium. Taxonomy (GTDB): domain Bacteria; phylum Bacteroidota; class Bacteroidia; order SXHM01; family SXHM01; genus SXHM01. The sequence continues at coordinate 50,036 of CANJWH010000007.1, read as the reverse complement.
TGCAAGCGCAGTTTTTGCAAGTGGCTCAAGATTGTATTGTTCTAACCATTTTACAGCTTTATCTTCACCTTCTGTTCCGCGTATCAAAGCCATTAAATGCTGAAATTTATTTTTCATCAGCCAGTCACGCGCCTCCTGTTGATTATTCAGTGCATGAACAAAAAGACCGAGTTCTTTATAACCATTTGCCAGCAGCCATTCTTTTATAGGCTTGTTGCCGCTGATGGCTTCGCCCCAAGCGATGAGTATTTTGGGAGGATAGGATAGTTGCATTCGCAAATAAATTTACGGTGCTTAATAAATCATTTTTCGTACTTAATATAGTGCCTCCACTTGTCAATTACAGCTTGCATATCAGAAGCAATTTCAGAATCAAAAAACAATTCCTTTTTTGTTACCGGGTGAACAAAGCCTAATGACTTTGCATGAAGCGCATGGCGTGGCATCAATGTAAAACAGTTTTCAATAAACTGGCGGTATTTCTGAAATGTTGTTCCTTTCAAAATGCTATCACCACCATAGGTTACATCATTAAATAATGGATGTTTGATGTGTTGCAAATGTGCTCGTATCTGGTGTGTACGACCTGTTTCCAGTTTACATTCAATCAACGTTACATATCCAAAACGTTCCAGAACTTTCCAGTGTGTAACAGCGTGTTTACCATAATCTCCTTCAGGGAAAACAGCCATTATCTTTCGGTCTTTCAGGCTGCGCCCTATGTGGCCCTCAATTGTTCCTGTATCTTCTTCAAAATCACCCCAAACAAGTGCATTATAAACTCGTTTTGTAGTGCGGTCAAAAAACTGTCCAGCAAGATGTGTCATAGCAAATTCATTCTTTGCCACAATCATAATTCCTGAGGTGTCTTTGTCCAAACGATGCACCAAACCCGGACGCGGAGTTTCCTGATTTTGATTGGGCAGATCTTTGAAATGATATACCAAAGCATTTACCAAGGTACCGGAATAATTTCCGTAACCGGGATGCACTACCAGACCTGCAGGTTTGTTCAACACAACCACATCATCATCTTCATAAACAATATTCAGCGGAATATTTTCAGGAATAATGGTTCGGTCGCGTGGGGGATGCGCCAGCACAATGCTGATAACATCACCCGGCTTTACTTTGTAATTAGATTTTACGGCAACATCATTCACCAGAATATTACCAGCTTCAGCCGAATTCTGAATTTTGTTTCGCGAAGTGCTTTCAAGACGGTTCATCAGGAACTTATCAATGCGTAAAGGCTCCTGACCCTTGTCGGCTTTCAGACGGTGATGCTCAAAAAGTTCATCCTGTTCGTCTTCGTTTAGTTCAATATCGTCAGTTTGATTTATCATATATTATTTATGGGCTTAATTGTCATGCCGAGCGTAGTCGAGGCAGCATTATAATTGCACCTCGACTACGCTCGATGTGACACAACAAGAACTATCTGCTTATAACAAGCTTGTATGTTTTCTGTTCCTGTGTTTCTTTGTTTTGAATAGTGATAAAATAAAAACCCGGTGCCATCTCAGAAATATTAACCGAGCGCGGTAAATACGAAACCTGTTTCACGACACTTCCTGTACTATTAAAAATATTCAGCAAATAATCGTTGCTATTTCCTGTCTCATTAGTTGCCACAATATACACTTCATCCGATGCCGGATTCGGGAATACGTTGAAATCTGTCATCACTTCATTTTCTTCAATTGAGAAAACATCACCCGGAAGTGTATCGCTGCTAAACACAGGACGAATCATCCATGCGCCAGGCAATTGCGATTGCAACCAGCCGCTACCCAAAATGTTGTAAAACATATTTTCATTGGCAGTCTGGTTACGGTCAAAACCCACATTCATTCTGTAATTAGAAAGTTGCATCCAGCCTACAAAGAAATTACCTGCCGGAAGCAATAACACAGTATCGTTAATAGTATACGTTCTGAAGTAATTTAAACCAGGTGAATATTCAGGAGAAAGAGAATCATTTTGATAAACCATTGTTTCAGGTAACGAATCACCTGTCCAAACCATCAATGAAAAAAGCTTTTGCGAAACATCTTCCAACTGCGGATTAAAATAAAAACGCACACCACGCAACGTATCCTGCTTAATCATATTAAACCGATATGCAGCCATTGAAAGTCCGGTTGGTGATTGAACTTCCAAGCCGTAGCCGTTTTCTGCGGTGCCGTCATCGTAAGCGTAATAATTATGAAACACCTGAGTATAGTGAAGCGTGTCGTTATCTTTTATGTTATCGGGATTGGTGGCAAGAGAAGCTACAATTTCAAATTCTGCACTGTCGTTTCCATTGTCGGGAAAGGTAAAAGCAAAGTCAGGAGACATTGGCAATGGGTCAGTATTATCACACTGCGTTCCTGCATTTTGACAGAAAACATTTGCACTGTAATTTTTGCTTCCACCGTTTTTGTCAAAAATCTCCGTGTTTGATTCATCAAAAACTTTCCAACGGTAACCTGTATTTTTTACAGCATTCAAATTATTATGAAAAGAAAGAAATAATGTATCATTCATAAATGAAGCAGGGTCAACCAAAAAATGACTCCAGGGCATAGCCTGAAATTTGTTCAGCAATGAATAAGCGGGATATACGTATGCAACATCTTCATAAACTGTATCAACAAAATTGCGGGCATTACTTAAACGTACATAGTCAATATGCCAGTGATCAACATTACCTGAAAGTGTTGCATAGTTGCGGAAACGAAACTGGAAACTGTTCTCAAACCATGCGGTATCTTTTACTCCTATCATTACCTGCTTGAACATACTGTCGGCCGGTAATTCATTTCCTTCAGCATTCCAGATATTTGTCCAGTCAATAGTTGATGTTCTGAATTGCAGGATAAGCGAATCATTTTGTTCCGGTGCATTTCCCCTGCCCTGTGGCTGATAATAAAAACTGAGGTATACCGAATCAGCAGGCACATAAGCGCCAAGATTAATTGGTTTTGAGGTAAGATGATCTGCAACTCCGTAAGGCAGTCCTGTTTCAAAATTATAAGGCATTCCTGTTTCGTCAACTCCATCGAGTGTTGCTACACCAACCGAAGGTGGATAATAGGGATAAGTAGAATTTATGAACGCATAATTATCAATCCACAAAGTGTTTGCATCAGGCTGATATACTTTAACAGTGTCATTACTATTTTCAAGAGTTAAAAAAGTAGCTGTTGCAGAAGTATTCAGTAAAACTGAACCTGTAGAATCATAGAAAGTATAAGACTCTTCAGTTGGCCAATAATACACTGTATCATTGGGAATAAATGGATTGTAACCATTATGAAAAACTACTTCATAAGGTGTAAGTGCTACTGCACTGTCAAGTCGTCCATTTGCAATATTAATAAACAGAGTATCGTTCAATATTGAATCAAGCCTGTAGTAATAATGAAATGTTGTATCCTCAGAAACATTAACCGTAGCAAGTGTATCGCCATTCAATGTCCAGCGAATAGCCATTGAATCTGTTGGTAATGCATATTCCCAATTGTAATAGCGTTTCAATTTATTAGTTGAGAAATCGTCAATAAAAGGAAGGTTGAGGGTATCAAGAATAAAATATTCCTGATTGTTCATGATGCTTTTTTCAGCAGCATTATGCTTGCTGAACAAAACAGGATTTACCTCCAGGTCAAGCAAAAGTTCTTGCGAAAACAACGCAAAGGGCAGAGCAAAGACCAAAAGAAACAGGAATAGATTTTTTTTACTCATCATAGTTATCATCATCGCTTCCTTCTTTCATTTCTTCACCATCATCAATCGGGTTGTTGTGAAGAGAAGGGTCGTATTCAATTTTATCTTCGTTTTCAGTAAACCACAAATCAACAGGGTCGCCTATTTTAATGACTGAATTAGAAGAGTAAGCAGGACGTTGTTTATAAACACGCGCTTTAAGCGTGTCTTTTAGATCGGTATCATATATAAATGCCCCCTGTATCAATGCACCTGATTTAATAGCTTCTTCGGCTTGCTCAGGAGTAAGATTAATAAAGTACGGCATCGGTATTTCAGAATCATTCAGCCCGTCACCAAGAACAAGTTCAATAGAAGAACCTTTAATTATAAGGCTGTCAGGGTGAATTTTCCTTCCTTTCCACAATTGTTTCAACACAACATTTTTGGCAATATCGGGCTGATAAGATGTTTTGCCAACCTTCAATCCATAGGTTTCCAACCGCTGTGTTGCCTGACGCAAGGTTAAGTCAACCAGATTAGGCATTTTAACCCTATGGGGCTGCAAGGCAACAATAGTAACATAAACCGTTCTTCCTGCTTTTACATGAAAACCGGGTACAGGTGTTTGATCAACAATGGAGCCTTTCGGTCTTTTATTATCGTAAACCGAATCAATAACAGCATACTTTAAATCAAGCGGAGTTAGAGTTGATTCCAGGTTTTCTTTTTTTAAGCCTGAAAGATCAGGGACGGCAATGGTTTCTCCATGCTCTGTATAGGCATTCAATGCAAAGACAATAACCAAAATCAATGCAATAAAAACACCCAGCGCAATGCCAAGATGCTTCACAAAATTTTTACTGAATATGAAAGAGAAAAAATTCATAGGCTGGCAAAGGTAATTATTTCATTTGTTGTTGTTCTATCCTCACTAACGCACAAAGCAGTAAAAAATTATCTTTGCGCCTCATTGAAGAAAAAATGCTGGAGAAATTAAGAGATATTTATAAACGTTGGGAAGATATTGGCATTCAGCTGGGCGACCCGAATGTAGTGGGCGATATGACCCGTTACGTGAAGCTGAACAGAGACTACCGCGACCTGGAACCTATTGCCAATGCTTACAAAGAGTATGATTTACTTCTGAAAAACATTGCTAACGCAAAAGAAATTCTAAGTAACGAGAAAGACCCTGAATTTCTTGACCTTGCTAAACTGGAACTGACCGAAATGGAAGAGCGCAAGCTTCAGTTAGAAGAAGAAGTGCGCCTGATGATGATACCCAAAGACCCTGAAGACGATAAAAATGCCACTATCGAGATACGTGCAGGAACAGGGGGTGATGAAGCCAGTCTTTTTGCCGGAGAATTGTATCGCATGTATACCCGCTACTGCGAAGAGCGCGGATGGAAAGTAGAATTGATTGATTGTTCGGATGGAACTGCCGGAGGCTACAAAGAGGTAATCATGTTTGTAAGCGGAGATGGTGTTTACGGACAAATGAAATACGAATCAGGTGTTCACCGTGTGCAACGGGTACCTGCCACTGAAGCACAGGGAAGGGTTCATACCTCTGCCGCTACCGTAGCAGTTTTGCCGGAAGCAACAGAAGTTGATGTGCAGTTAAATCCTGCTGATATTGATATGCAAACCGCTCGTTCGGGTGGTGCAGGCGGACAGAACGTAAATAAAGTTGAAACAAAAGTGATGCTTACCCACAAGCCTACAGGTATTGTGGTGGTATGTCAGGTGGAGCGCAGTCAGTTGAAGAACAGGGAACGTGCGATGGCTATGCTTCGCACCAAGCTTTATGAAATGGAATTGCAGAAACACAATGATGCTATTGCTAAAAAGCGTAAGACCATGGTTTCAACAGGTGACCGTTCTGCAAAAATCCGTACGTACAATTATCCTCAAAGCCGAGTTACCGACCATAGAATTGGAATGACTATTCACAGCCTTCCTGCTTTTATGAATGGCGATATTCAGGATATGATGAATGCCCTGCAAAATGCTGAGAATGCTGAACGATTAAAAGAAGGAATGACGATTTAGAAATATTGTTTAATCTTGTCACACCGAGCGTAGTTGAGGTGCTTAATAATAGATACTTCGACTACGCTTAGCACGACAAACAAATAAGAATTATGTCTATTACACTAAACCAAAAAGCAGAGAAAAAACGCAAACAATTTCTAAGCTATTCCCTGTTTAATCTTTTTCTTCTGATAAAACTTCCCGCAGCCTTTTTCTGCGGACTGAACATTAAAAAATTAGATGTTGATAATTGTGAAGTAACGCTGCCTTTCGGATGGAGAAGCCAAAACCCTTTTCAGAGTATTTATTTTGCAGCACAGGCAATGGCAGCCGAAATGTCAACAGGTGTTTTAGCTTTGCTGGCAATAGAAAACTGTAATGCCAACATGGGAATGTTGGTTGTTAAAGTTGAAGGAGGGTTCTCGAAAAAAGCAGATAAACTAACTACCTTCACTTGCACAGAAGGCTCAAAAATTTTTGCGGCAATTGATCAGGCAATTGCAACAAAAGAAAAAGTTTCGGTAACAATTGAAAGCGTTGGCACCATGCCTGACGGAACTGAAGTTTCGCGTTTTTTAATTACATGGTCTTTTAAGATAAAAAAAGTTAATTAAGTAGATTAGGTTATTAGGGTAATTGAGTAATGGAAGATTTCAGGGGATTGGAAGTTTGGAAGGAAGGCAGAAAATTCAGAAATAAAATTTCTTTGCTGACCAAACAATTTCCTAAAGAAGAAAACTATAAACTCACCGACCAAATCATAAGATCATCACGTTCAGTAACAGCAAACATTGCAGAGGGTAAAGGGCGATTTCATTATCAGGAAAACATACAGTTTTGCAGACAGGCAAGAGGTTCATTAACCGAAACTTTAGACCATTTGATTTGCGCTCTTGACCAAGGATACATTGATGAAATGATATTTAAAGAATTTGAAACTGATTACGATTTAATTTTAAAACTATTGAATGGTTACATTGCATACCTGAAAAGACGTAAAGAAGAATAGTAATAATTTTACCCAATTACCTTAATTACCCTAATCAACCAATTACCTTAATCAACTTCCTTGTCTGAACAAAAACATACACGAAAAGGATGGCTTTATGAGCCGCTGTTTCCTGATGTAAATACATGGCCTATTTATAAGCTTACGCAAGACCGTGACGAATTTCTAAAGCAGGTTAAAGAAGCTGCGTTTATTGCAGTAAAAGAGCAGACCAAAACTACACAAGGCTTAAACGAAGAATTAGCTAAGACCTATTACATGGAGCGCATTCGTGTAAAAACAAATGCCTGGGCAGCAGATAAAAAAGACGAAGGACCGTTTTGGGAAGGGGTAAAAAAGAAGTTGTTGAAATTAAGTCCGGAGAATGAAAAAACTCCTGACCTAAATGAAGACCAAATTCTTGAAAGTATTATTGACCGCTATACCGAAGAGATAGCAGGTTTTTTCAATCCCACAGCTTATAATTTTGCAAAGGAAGCTACTACGTTTGGTTTTGCACGTTTGCTGAATGCCTCAGAAGGCAAAGGAATTTCACGTTTCTGGAAAACGCGTCACAATCTTCACGAAAAGATAAGGTTGCAGGGTGATTTAGACCATATCCGCACACTTGCAAAGAAAGGAACGCTGGTTATGGTTCCAACGCATTTCAGTAACCTTGATTCTATTTTAATTGGTTGGGCTATTCAATCCCTTGGTTTGCGTCCGTTTCTTTACGGTGCAGGTTTAAATCTTTTCGGAATTGGAATTCTTGCATTCTTTATGAGCCGCCTGGGAGCTTATAAAGTTGACCGCAGAAAAAAGAATATGATTTATCTGGAAACGCTGAAGACCTATTCTACTATTGGAATGCTGCGCGGTTGCAACAGTTTGTTTTTTCCGGGAGGAACCCGTTCGCGCTCCGGTGCTATTGAAAAAAAATTGAAACTTGGTTTGCTTGGAACTGCCATGGAAGCGCAGCGTCTGCACTTTTTAAAAGACCAGGAAAAAGCAACCAAAATATTTGTTATTCCGGTGGTATTCAACTACAACTTTGTACTGGAAGCTCCCAGCCTTATTGACGAGCATCTGAAGCAGGTTGGTCAGCAACACTACTTCCGCGAGAACGATGATTACTCAACATCCTATAAGCTGGCCAAGTTCATGATTAAGTTTTTTACCAAATCATCGGAGATGTCTATCTCGTTTGGTAAGTGCATTGACCTGTTTGGAAATCCTGTTGATCAGGATGGAAACAGCATCGGCAAAAACAACGAGAAGATTGACATCAGCCGCTACTTTATGACCAACGGAGTTTTTACCCGCGACTCGCAGCGTGATGCTGAATACACCAAGATGCTGGGCGATGAGATTGTAAAACGTTTTCATTCCGAGAGCCGTGTTTTTGCAAGTCATGTGGTTGCTTTTGTGGCGTTTGAATTAATTCGTAAACGCCACAAAAAATTAGATATTTATGCGGTGCTTCGTTTGCCGGAAGAAGATCAGAAACTAACGTATCTTGAATTTACCAACGGTGTTTCGCGCCTGCTTGACCGCCTGCGCGAGATGGCAGCCAATGGTGAAGTTCATTTGTATCACGAACTGGAGATTCCCGAGATTGATAAAGTGATTGAGACAGGAATAAAAAATCTGGGAATGTATGATGCCAAGCGTCCTTTGTATAAAACGAAAGACGGCTTTATCATGTCGGAAGATTTTAATCTTTTATTTTTTTACCACAACCGAATAGAAGGATATGGACTCGCAAAATACATCTGATAAACTACCGGTTGGTGTAATCGGTGCCGGTGTATTTGGCACTGCCATTGCCAATCTGCTGGCCGAAAACCGTGATGTAATTCTTTACAGTCGCAGACCGGAAGTAATTGAAAGCATCTCAACAAGCCGCGTAAACCGCGGACAAAAAATAAACGCAAGGATTAAGCCTACCACCAGCATTGAAGAAATAACCTCTTCCTGCACCTTGATTTTTCCGGTGGTTTCTTCTTCCAGTTTCAGTGAAATGATACGGACGTTTTCTCCTTATCTGCGCCCCGACCACATTTTGATTCATGGAACAAAAGGATTGGATGTGCGCCTGAAACAAGGAGAAACACTGACAGAAAAAACATTTCTCAATCGCAAGATGGTGCGCACCATGAGCGAAATTATTTTGCAGGAAACAGAAGTAATGCGTGTAGGTTGCCTTGCAGGACCTAACCTGGCGAGCGAAATAGCATTGGGGCAACCGGCAGCATCGGTTATTGCAAGCCGCTTTGATGAAGTGATACGCGAAGGACAACGCGCTCTGCGCAGTTCACGATTTCAGGTATTCGGCAATCACGATATTACAGGTGTGGAACTGGCTGGCGTATTGAAAAACGTAATTGCCATTGCATCAGGAGCGCTGAGCGGATTAGGATATGGTGAAAACGCACGCGCTTTATTAATAAGCCGTGGAATGGTAGAGATGGTTCACATCGGCAAACTGATGGGCGGTGAACCCAAAGCCTTTTTTGGGTTGGCAGGAGTGGGTGATTTGATTGCAACGTGTTCAAGCGAAAAGAGCCGCAACTTTACGGTTGGCTATCGTTTGGCAAAAGGCGAAAAGATTGAAGACATATTGAGCAGCATGGACGAGGTTGCCGAAGGTGTGAACACCGTAAAGGTTACTAATGCTTTTATACACAGCGCTAAAACGCGTGCGCCAATGACAGAGACTATTTACAAATGTCTTTTCAGCGGAAAAACGGTGAAAGAGGGAGTTGATTACCTCATGAACCTCCCTCTTGGTACCGACCTGGATTATTTTTCGTGATTAATTACCTCAACACAAAACTGATTGGCATACGGTAACGTACTGCTACCGTTTGTCCTTTGTAGATACCGGGTTTCCATTCGGGCATAAGGCTTATTACACGTTGCGCCTCTTTTGCAAGATTGGGGCCGTGGGTTACACCTCGGTCTATAACAACATCTTTTATTTTGCCGGCTTTATCAACTGTAAAACTAACATACACCGTTCCTGAAATTCCGTTCTCTTTTTCCTGTGACGGGTATTTTGTTTTCTGAGAAATGAACTCATACATCTTTGCTTCTCCTCCGGGAAAGGAAGGATTGACATCAACGAAGTCCAACACTTTTTCAACTGTATCAACAGCTACTATAGGTCCGTTACCTTTAGGTGTTTCAGGGATAAATTCCACATCGGTTGTATCCACACCGTCTACTCTTCCGGGTTTTATTTCTTCCTGAGAAAAAGGCTTTTCTTCAACCTTTTCTTTGTCATCACTAACCACGGGTGCGGTAAACTCGGTTCCTTTTGGTGGTGGAGGAGTTTTCATAGGCTCTACTTTTACCGGAGGTGTTTCCAGGGGCTTTAAATCAACGGGTGTAATGATTTCAATGGGTGTGTTGGTTACGGGCACAATTACCTCCACAATCTTCGCAGACAAATAACTCGACAACTTTAACCCTGCTACACCCAGTACAATAACCGATACCGTAACAAAAAGCGAAAAGAACATAGTGCGCGGATACTCCCTGCGTATGAAATAGGCTCCATAGGCCTGGTTACGGTTTTCAAAAACTATGTTGTTGCGCACGTTTGAAACAACATTACCCCACTCGCTGATTAAATTGATTTTCATGGTTTGTTTTGTTTAAGATGAATAAATGGTGAGACCTTAGTATGATAACGGAGAACTTTTATTTTTATTGTGTGCTCCGATTATAAGATGCAAAGGGGGGAGTAATTCCATAAGAGGGCTGGATTTCTTTTGCCGCTGAGGCGCAAAGGCGCGGAGTTTTTTTACCACATAGACACATAGAACACATAAGGAATGCACAACCTTTAAAGCAGCAAAGTCAACCGGAACTCAGCTGAGCATAAACGGAACTCAGGTGAGTACAAACGGAGATGAGGTAAGGCCAAACAGAGTTACGGTTCAACCAAACGGAACCCAGGCAGCACAAACGGAGATGAGGTGAGTACAAACTTGTTTCGGTTCAACCAAACCGAACCCAGGCAGCACAAACGGAGATGAGGTGAGTACAAACGTGTTTCGGTTCAATCAAACGGAACTCAGGCAGCACAAACGGAGATGAGGAGAGCACAAACTGAGCTATGGTTCAACCAAATTGAACTCAGGTAGCACAAACGGAGATGAGGTGAGCACAAACGAAACTCCAAAACTTCAAACGAAACTCCAAAACTTCAAACGTAACTCCATAACTTCAAACATAACTCCAAAACTTCAAACGTAACTCCATAACTTCAAACGTAACTCCATAACTTCAAACATAACTCCAAAACTTCAAACGTAACTCCAAAACTTCAAACATAACTCCCAAACTTCAAACGTAACTCAAGTTACCCTCACCGTAATTCCCCCTCGGTTTTAAGTAGAAGAATAGTATGTAAACCATACACCAGCCATTGCAAAACCACTTACCCGCCAGTGTACAACTTGATTTTACCGACCAGCGTGTAAATCATTTCCAAAACCTGAAACACGATGTTACTTATTACTTCTATTTCTATGCAGTAAACTCAAAAGGTGTTGGCCCGCTGAGTGAGGTGGTGAGTATGGTGTGCTGGTAGGAGCAGCCTTTCACGCAAAGGGCGCAAAGATTTTCGCAAAGTTCGCAAAGGTTAGAGATGAGCCTTTGCGATCTTTGCATGAAAAAAAATCGCAATGACAATAGTAAAAACACCCTGCTGAGAAGTGGGGTGTTTTTGTTAGAAGGGATTTAGTAGCTTTGAGGGAAATATGCTGCGAATGAAAAAACTTCTTCTCTTGATTAGTACATTCTGTTTCGTTGCGGAATGTTCTGCTCAATGGCAGCCTGTTAACTCCTATGAATCATATCATTTTACATTAGAGAATTCTACACTTCCCGTTTACACCATTAAAGTAGATTCTTCTTCATCCCTCAATAGTGATAGTATATTTTTTCTAAACCGTGTAGCCTGCGAAAATTGTACAACCATTGTTGGCGGACCTATCAATTGCGATACCTGTTACGGAAAATATAATCAGCCACAGTTCTTACAAAAGGAAATGATTGTTTCACCAAACGGAACAGTTACTTTTTCTGATACTGCTGACTGGATAATACAAACTTATGCTTCCTTGAATGAAACATGGCAGTTCAGCACTCTGCCATCTGTTACTGCTCAAGTTATTTCGCTTTCCTTCGCTAATGTTCTTGGCAATACCGATTCAATAAAAACAATCGCACTTTCAAGTGGCGATACTCTTATACTTTCAAAAAATAATGGGCTGTTGCAATTTCCTTTTTCATTAGGCTCAGGGCAACATTATTATCTTTCAGGTATTGAAACACAGCAATTAGGATTTAGTCCTCCAACTATGAAAGACTTTTTCAATTTTGATGTGGGTGACATGTTTGAATACTGGGGTGAAACATCTAATTCCGGAATATTTGATGTGTCCTATTATAAGAATAAATATGAGGTTACTCAGAAAACCCAAAATGCCGATACCCTTATTTATCATATTCAAGGTTATGGAAAAACGACCTGGTTTCATGGTAATCCTATTACATCAGGTGGAGTATATTATGGTATAATTAACAGGGATATAGTTTTTATTGATTCTGTCAGACATTTCGGCAATAACTATTGCAATCAGTTTTTCAGCCTTGATAGTGTAATAAAGACTTATGCAGGAACCGAGGATATTGTTTATTCATCAGGCGGGTTTGGAGCAGAATTCTACGATATTACAAAAACAGAATACGATACGTTGGGTTTGTTTACCAAATATTTCGGACAAACGCAGACTGGTGATTCGTATGGCTTAACTATTATTGATACAATCCCTGAAGTTATTTTCAGACAGTACAACGGACCAATATCAAACATGGTTATTAAGGAAGGTTTAGGTCAAACAAGTTTTTCTTTTGGGTTCTTTGAATATGGTACGTATGAAAACCTTGTGGCTTACCGCAAAGGCAATGATACAGTTGGAGTATTCACCTCAGATTCGCTGTTAATTGAACCACCGCCAACTTGTGCTGACTTTGCTGTTGTTCCAACAGTTGCTGTATCAGGGAATACATTGTTTTGTAATGGTGATAGTATTGTGCTTACAGCAGAAGATGGCTTTGATGCATACCTCTGGTCAACAGGTGATACAACACAAAGCATAACTGTAGACACCAGCGGAGTATTTTCAGTAAGCGTGCAGGTTAATGACAGTTGCTGGTTTTTATCAAATACCGTTCAAACGTATCAGGCGGTATTGAACCCTGTCATTCAGATTGGTGATGAATTATATGTCAGTCATTTTTATTCGTATCAATGGTATTTGAATGGCGAACCAATTATTGATGCGATTGAACAAACCTACTGTCCGTTGATTTCGGGTGCCTATTCAGTTGTTGTACATAACAGCATTGACTGCAGTGCTACTTCACAAATAATAGAACTTATTATAAAGTTTTGGCCTCCATGTATTAATGGAATTTCTGAAAACAGTATCAATGATTTAACAATATACCCCAACCCCGCCACCAACACCTTAACACTTAATACTGACTTAAAGAACACAAAACTGACTATTCTAAATGCACAAGGGCAGCTTGTTCAGCAACTATCCATTATCAATTATCCATTGTCAATTGACATCAGCCAACTCAACTCCGGCATTTATTTCCTGAGCCTTACCAACGGCACAGAAGTAGTGAGTAAAAAGTTTGTGAAAGAGTAGGAAGGAAAGAGCAGCCTTTCACGCAAAGAGCGCAAAGGTTAGAGATGAGCCTTTGCGAACTTTGCATGAAAAAAAATCGCAATGACAATAGTAAAAACACCCTGCTGAGAAGTGGGGTGTTTTTGTTTTTGGAAGTGTATAATAATGCCAAAATTTAGTGTAACAGCAGTACTGCAAAGTCTGACATTTGTAAAAAACACAAATGAAAAAGCATATTCTACTTCTACTTGCCATACTGTTTACCTCCAATAGTTTTGCACAAGAAAGCCTGCTAGACAGCACCTATCAATGGAATTGGAACTCTACATCAAACGATTGGAATTACGCTTCAAAAACCATTTATCAATACAACACTGAGGGGAAACTGATTACCCATATAGAGTTTATGTGGCAAAATAACAATTGGGTTAACACATCAAAACAAAGCCTAAGCTACGATTCAAACCAGCATCTTGCAATGGATTTTCGCGAAATGTGGCAAGATAGTGTTTGGGTAAATTCAACCCTCGATCTTTATGACCACAGTCTTAACGGCAATCTTTTGAATAAAATATCACAAACCTGGTTCAATGAAAGCTGGAGAACAGACAGTGAATACAATATCGCATATGACACAAACAATAATGTAGTATTCACAGAATGGATTTCAGGGTCTGATTCAATGTTCAGCGGTTCTCAGGTTTATATTACTTATGATATAAATGGAAACATGCTAAGTATGTTAACTAAAACATCTACCGGAACAGAGTGGATAAACAGCACCTTAGGATTATCAAACTATGACATTAACAACAACTTAATAAGTTCAACTGGTCAGGAATGGATAAATAATGCATGGGTAAATAACAGTATGTCCACATACACCTATGATGGAAACAATAACACAACAGGCTATATCAACTATATGTGGAACGATACAAGCTGGCTCAATGGCGACAGATATATCTTCAGCTATGATAACAACAATAATAAAACAATTGAGTTATATCAATTCTGGTCCGATTCAATTTGGAGAGACAATCATCGGTTTATTAACACTTACGACTCAAACAATAATCAACTAACTGGTTTATCAGAATCATTCTATGATACAATTTGGGTGTCAGACAACCGAGCAACCTACACTTATGATTCAAACAATAACAATACAGGTATTTTATCTGAATACATGACTGACGAGGTATGGCATATTGCAAATAAACGTACCTATGAATTTGACGACAACAATTATATCCTGACTGAGTTGTTTCAAAACGGTGACAATCTTGAAAATATTTACACTACTGCCTATTATTATGATTATATGTTAAGTATTAGAGAAGCTGATACAAAAACAAATCTCAACCTCTTCCCCAACCCCGCAACCAAAACCTTAACAATTAATACCGACCTAAACCTAAAGAACGCACAATTAAATATTATAAACGCACAAGGGCAGCTTGTTCAGCAACTATCCATTATCAATTATCCATTGTCAATTGATGTAAGTCAACTCAACTCCGGCATTTATTTCCTCAGCCTTACCAACGGCACAGAAGTGGTGAGTAAAAAGTTTGTGAAAGAGTAGGAAGAAGAGTCCATAGACCGTAGTCCATTGTCCACGGACTACCGACTACCGACTACGGACTTCCTCATAAACTCCGAGCAAACCACCCCCGCAGCCACCGCAGCATTCAGCGATTCTGCAGCACCTGATGAGAAAGAAGGAATAAGAAGATTTTTATTAATCAGAGCAAGCAAGTCAGGCGATACACCATGACTTTCGCTGCCAATAACAATCAATCCGTTTGGTGATAAGGTTGTTTTGTAAATATCCGTTCCGTCAAGCGTGGTAGCATACACAGGAACATGAGCACTGTTGTATTCTTCCACTACTTTTTTCAAATCGGCATACACAACGTTTGTTCTGAACAATGCACCCATGGTAGCCTGCACTGCTTTCGGGCTCCAGGCATCGGTTGTGTTGGGTGAACAGATGATGGTATCCATACCAAACCATGCTGCCGTGCGGATAATGGTGCCAAGGTTTCCGGGGTCGTTGATGGTATCTAACGCAAGTGATAGTTTGTCTTTAACCTGTAGAAAGTTGAATGATGATTGCGGAATGGAAGCCAGGGCCAGCACATTATTAGGTGTATCCAGATTGCTCATCTTCTGCAATTGCATTTCGGTAATGATGGTTGGAACAACGGAAGACACTGCTGCAAGTTCATCTGCAATTTCGCCCAGAGCATACACCGCATCTACCTTGTAAGGCGATGCGAGTAACTCCTTCACCACCTTCACGCCTTCAACAACGAACTGTTGATGTTCGGTGCGGAATTTCTTCTGCTTCAACGAAAGGATGTGTTTAATTTGTGAATTGGTTAGCACAGCGCAAAGCTATACTTTTGGGCTGATTGTTGATTGCAGATTTAGAAGTTGGAGGCTGGAGATTAGAAGTTAGAAATTAGAGAATAGAAATTGGAGAAGGAAAAAACTCTTTTACGTTTTACATACTGCTTACTGCTTACTGCCTACTGCTTACTTGTAGCTTCCTGCGGAGCCACCCGCAAACTTGGCGACAAAGAATACCTGCTGGTAAAAAACAAAATTGAGGTCGACAGCGGAAAGGTCAATAAAGAAGATTTGACCAAATACATACGCCAGAAACCCAACCGCAGAATTGTAGGCTTTGTGCGTTTCCACCTGTGGGTTTATAATCTGGTTGACCTTAACAAAGTGGAAGCCCGCAAAAAAGAACTGAAAGAAAAGCAGGACAGAAAAAACGAAAAACGTGTTGCCAAAAACAAAGAGCCGAAAGACGCACGCAGAAGCTTTGGCGAATGGATGTTGGGCATTGGTGAAGCTCCGGTAGTCCTGGATTCCACGCTTACTCAAAGTACCCACAAGCAATTTGAAATTTACCTCAAGAACAAAGGCTTCTTTAATGCCGAGATTAGCGACAGCGTTGAATATAAACGCAAGAAAGCAAAGGTTACTTATTACATAAAACCGCATTTGCCCTACACGGTTCGCAACATTGTTTACACTATTTACAACCCCGACCTGAACCAGATAATAGCCAGCGCAGATAAACTAAACACGTTGTTAAAACCGGGAATGAATTATGATGTTGACATTCTTCAGAAAGAACGTGAGCGCATTGCCAAAGAACTTAAAAACCGCGGCTATTACTTTTTCACTACCGACAACATTGTTTTTCAGGCCGACACTACCATTGGCAATCGGGAGGTTGAAGTAACGCTGATGATAAGAAGCAACTCTGAAAAAGATTTCGGCCGGCCGGATACAACTAACAGCCCTAAAGAATTTCGTCCTTACAAAATCGGCAAGGTGTATCTGAACACCGAGTATTATCCTAAAAGCACTTCTGTTGTTACTTACGATACACTGGTGTATAACAAGTATTCACTTACCTATCACCGAAAATGGACCATTGATCCTAAACTTTTGATGAGTTCTGTTTTCTTTAAAGACGGAGAAATGTATGTTGCCAAAAGCCTTGACAATACCTACAAACAGCTCTCCGGTTTAAAGGTTTACAAATTCATAAACATACAGTTTGAGGAAAAAGCAAACGACAAACTGGATTGCTATGTGCAGCTAACCCCGGCTCCACGTCAGTCGTTTTCGTTTGAGGCACAGGGAACCAACACTGGCGGCTTTCCCGGAGTTTTTGCTGATCTGGTTTATCAGAACAAAAACATTTTCAGAGGCGCAGAAACATTTGAGATGCGTATAAAAGGCGGTTTGGAATCACAGGTTGTTTTTAATGCTGATGATTCTAAAAAGACACCTATCTTCAATACCCTGCAGATAAGTCCTGAGGCTTCGCTTACCATTCCCCGCTTTTTGTTTCCTGCTGCACGCTATATAAAAGTCTCCAAATATTTCCGTCCGCAAACAAAGATTAAACTGGCGTACGATTTTCAGCAACGTCCCGATTTTACGCGCACCATTTTCCGCACCACCTTTGGTTATGATTGGCGCGAAACCGCACAAAAACGCTGGACTGCCAACCCTATTGAAATTAACTTTGTAAACATTTACAATGAAAGCGCAGCTTTTCTGGAAAGGATAAATGGTATCAACGACCGGCTTCTGCGCAATACTTTTATTTCTCACATTACCAGTTCAGGAGTTTATTCCTACGTCTTCAATAATCAGGAAGTAAACAAGGTAAAGAACTTCACCTATTTCAGAGCAACCCTTGAGTTCTCCGGAAATATTCCTTGGGTTGTCAGTCGCTTAACAGGCGCACAGCAAGACGTAAACGGAAGCTACCGTGTTTTCAATATTCCTTATGCGCAATACATAAAATTTGATTTCGATATCAGGCGCTACATTGCTATTAATTCGCGCAGCACCTTTGTTATGCGTCTGGCAGCAGGGCGCGGAACACCTTACGGAAATCTTTCAGTATTGCCTTATGAAGCCAGTTTTTTTGGTGGCGGTGCAAACGGTATCCGTGCATGGAGAGCGCGAAACCTTGGTCCGGGTTCACTTCCTGAACAACTGCAAACTTCCATTGACCAGTTTGGTAATATGAAATTAGAGATGAACGTGGAGTATCGTTTTGATATTTACAAGTATTTCAAGATGGCTGTGTTTGCCGATGCAGGAAACATCTGGCTAATTCATAAAGATCTGCAACGCCCCGGTGCTGAAATGGATATCAAACGTTTTTACAAAGAGATTGCATTGGGCGCAGGTGTGGGCGCACGACTTGACTTTAATTTCCTAATCGTTCGTATGGATGCAGCCTACCCTATTTACAATCCCGGAAAACCGGAAGCAAACAATCAACGCTGGATTGGCGTAAGCGAACCGATTACAATGAAACGCGTAATCTTTAATTTAGGAATCGGGTATCCGTTTTAATTCTAAAAACATGGAACAATCAGCAAAACTTGAACGCTCTCTGGGTCCAATCATGCTCTGGGGGCTTGGTGTTGGCTATGTTATTTCAGGAATGTATTTTGGCTGGAACCTTGGTCTGGAAAAAGGAGGAACGCTTGGTCTGGGAATAGCAACCTTATTCATCATGCTGATGTACATAACATTCTCTTTGTGTTATACCGAGCTTGCCTGTGCTATTCCTAAAGCAGGTGGCGCATTTGATTATGCCGATAAGGCATTAGGCAGACACCTCGGTTTTGTAGCCGGCATGGCACAGATTATAGAATTTGTTTTTGCCCCGCCTGCCATTGCATTTGGAATTGGGGCTTATTTTCATTTGCTTTTTCCGGAGTTGCCTGTGTTAGGAATTGCCATCTTCTGTTATTTCGTTTTCACAGCTTTAAATATTATTGGAGTAAAAGCATCAGCATCTTTTGAGTTGTTCATCACCATTGTTGCCGTTGTTGAGTTGCTCATCTTCTCCGGCTTTACGCTGCCACATTTTAAATTCGAGAATCTTACCATCAACTCTTTTCCCAACGGAATGGAAGGCGTGTTCATGGCTATTCCTTTTGCCATCTGGTTCTTTCTTGGACTGGAAGGCATTGCTAACGTTGCAGAAGAAACCATCAACCCGCAGAAAAATATAACCATTGGTTTTGCATCTGCCATGTTTACACTTGCAGTTCTTGCCACGCTTACATTCAGCTCTGCCGTTGGTGTTGCCGGCTGGGAAGCAGTAGTATTTGATGCCGATGGAAACATTTCCGACTCACCTTTACCTTTAGCCATCAAACATATTCCTGCAGTTGGTGATGTATTTTTTCATCTGCTCATATGGATTGGATTGTTTGGTTTTATCGCATCCTTCAATGGCTTGTTGCTTGCAGCAGGCAGGGCAACCTATGAATTTGGCAAATCAGGAAATGCTCCTTCATTTCTTGGAAAAATAAATCGGAAATTTAAAACACCCGCAGTTGCACTTATCTTCAACATGGGGATTGGCATCATCGCACTCTTCACCGGCAAAACTGGCGATATCATCACCATTGCAACATTTGGCGCACTCTCGCTTTACATCCTTTCCATGATCTCTTATTTTCAATTAAAAAGAAAAATGCCTGAGCTTGAGCGGCCTTTTAAAGCACCGTTCTATCCGGTGTTTCCAACCATTGCATTGGTTATTGCGGTAGTTGCAATCATCAGCATGTCGTTTTACAATCCTATGCTTGCTGCTATCTTCTTTGGTTTAATGAGTATTTCTTTCGCGGCTTATTATCTTTTTGTTAAACCGCGCTGAAAATTTGTTTCTACATTTATAAACCATTTCCTTTAAACCGTTTTTACACTATGAAAAAAACGTTTACAATTGTTGTTCTTGCACTTGCCGCATTTTCTCTCCATGCACAATCACCGGTATCTGTTCTGCTTCCCGCAACATTTAAAGACGCAACCGACCCGGCTCTTCTCACTTACTTTCTTCCTGCAAAAGAATTGCGCGAAAAAATTGCAGTTACCGAAGAACTGACAGATTTAATTCAATGCTTCAGCGTTGACTCCATACTGCAAAGACAAAAGCAACGTCATCGTGTTATCGGCAGTCGTATTATTCATTGGTTTGGATGGAATTGGCGCTCTATTAACAGCAAGAAAATAAAAGTAGTTGGCACCGTTATCAATATAAACAACCCTGATGAAAAACCTCATTACCGTGAACACGATATAAATTACAATCTTATACCGCACACAAAGAAATACATGGATATTTTTTTCAGCGCCTATCAGGCGCAGATGAAAACAAAAAGAGCTGCACGACAAAAAGATTTTACTAAACCTCCGTTTATTTATCCTACACCCGAAACTATTGATAAATACCGGATACATTGCGAGTGCACTCCTTCAGAAAAACATTTCAAATTATTGGACCAACATTTATATCCCGTGTTTCCCGGTGCAAGTCTTTTAGCACATGAAAACTTTATGCATGAACATCCAACGATGGGCATGTATGGCGCTTTTGTTCTGGATTGCAATCACAGTTGTCATCCCGAAATTCATCCGTATGAATGGCTGTGGTGGCTGGATTTAAGTCCTGAGAAAGATACTATTGAAAATAAAATCTCATTGATTTACGGCTATTTACGTGATGTAAGTCAGCGCCAGAAAAACTGGGTAAAAAAACCCAGAAGCGGAATAATTTCTTTCCCCTTTGTTTTTAAAACTGACAATAAGAATAAAGAGATTTTTATTGAACATAATATCATTGACAAATGGCGTCACGATGGATTTAAACGCATAAAAGGCATTCCTGAAGATGCAGTAAATCTGGATTTTGAAAACATTGTTTTTGATATTGGCAGGCCGGGAAACAGCATTACAATCAAGACTAACAAGAAACTTACTGATGCAGCTGCTAAACTTTGGTTAAGTGATTTGAATGTGGATGAAAAAAATGGTTACGTTTCAGGCTATATGAACCTTGCTATTTCAATGGAAAACATATACACCGGAAAAATCACAATGACAAAATAACATACTTGTATGAAACAACTGATTTCGATTCTGCTAGTTCAATTCATTTGTGTTATTTCGTTTGCACAAGAAACAAAACATGTTGTTGTTCTTGGTTTTGACGGCATGAGCGCAGCAGGAGTAAGAAATTCCGAAACTCCTATTTTTAATGAACTGATGAAAAACGGAGCATGGACATTACATGCTCATGCTGTTATGCCAACATCAAGCAGTCCCAACTGGGCTTCTATGATTATGGGAGCTCCGCCCAGATGCCACAGCATTCATTCAAACAGATGGGAAGTAAATAAAATAAAGAACCGTTCATTCTGCGGATGCGAAAAGGGCAAGCTCTTTCCAACCATCTTTGGTGTGATGAGAAATCAAAAAGCAAACGCAAACATTACCTGCTATCATGACTGGGACGGCTTTGCGCGCCTAACGGAAACAAATGCATTCACCGTATTACAGGATACAAAAGACGAAAATGAAACGGCTGATAAAGCAATTGAATGCATTAAGAACAAACAACCTGATTTTCTATTCCTGCACTTCGATCACGTTGACCATGCCGGTCATGCCATCGGTCATTTCACACCTGAATACTATAAATCAATCGCCAAAGCAGATTCAATAACAGGTGCCATTATAAAAGCTTTAAAAGAAGCAGGTATGTTTGAGAATACTGTAATCCTGATTACTGCCGATCACGGTGGAATAAGAAAAGGGCATGGTGGAAGCAGCATTGCAGAAAAAGAAATCCCTTGGATAATTTCAGGATCGGGAATTAAAAAAGGATTTGAAATAACTGAAAAAGTGAAAACATATTTCACAGCTCCCACATTGGCAAAAATATTGAATATTACTACTCCTGATTGCTGGAGAGGTAAACCTGTATTGTCAGCTTTTGAATAATAAGTAGACTAATATTTGTCTTTAATGATGTTTTTGCTCTTCTCGCAAATAGTCAACAATATGAGCCAACAACATAGAAACGAATAAAAAAATTGCAATAAACATGATTAATGAGTTTAGTTCTCATAAAGAGTAACGCATCATTTTATGATTTATTGTATGATTTAGAAATCTGATAATTCTTAATTTGGCGCAATAATAAAAACTCATGACAGAGCATAAGCAAGAACCGATAGTTGAACTTTCAAACGTTTCAGTACTCCAGCGCAATAATTTAGTGTTGAGTGATATTTCTCTCAATATTCACAAAGGAGAGTTTGTCTACCTTATAGGGCGCACCGGCAGCGGAAAAAGCAGTTTTATGCGCACACTGTATGCAGATCTTCCCTTACTTAAAGGAAATGCTACTGTTGCGGGTTACCAATTAGAAAATATCAAGGAAGAAGAAGTTCCTTTTTTGCGAAGAAAACTTGGAATTGTGTTTCAGGATTTTCAGTTGCTTTCAGACAGAAATGTTTATGACAACTTGATATTTGTGATGAAAGCCACCGGCTGGGAAGACAAAACTAAAATGGATTTAAAAATTAAAGAAGTGCTTGAGAGAACAGGGCTTTCCGGAAGAGAAAAAAAGATGACACACCAGCTTTCTGGTGGCGAGCAGCAAAGGGTTTCCATTGCCCGTGCTCTGCTAAATGACCCTGATTTAATCCTTGCCGATGAGCCAACCGGCAACCTTGACCCTGATACATCCTTAGGAATTCTTCAACTTATGATTGAAATCAGTAAGAACGGGAAAGCAGTAATTATGGCAACGCATAACTATTCGTTTTTTAAACGTTTTTCAGCTCGCACATTAAAGTGTGAACATGGCATCATAATTGAAATGCCGCAGCGCCAGCAAATCAATCCGCAACAGCAGGTTGAGGAAGATAGATAACCTTAATCAACTTCAATATATTTTCACGATTTCCGAAACCGCTGAGGAGTATCTCCTTTCGTTTATCAATTTCACTCTGTGTAAATTGCTGAGTAAATAATTCCTTCACAGTTTCCTGCATTTCAAGTGAAGTATTGGCAATACTGCAAATCTCTTCCAATCCGGTATTCTCAACCATAAATGAATTAACGATACAATGCCTGCCACTGTAAAGCGCTGCAAGCAGTTTCAATTTAATTCCGGTTGATTGAAACGTAGGAAGAATATTAATCTGTGCATCAGCAATGAGTTGATAGATCTCAGTAGTTGAGATATCGCTCTTTAAAGTAATATGCTTGTATCTGGCAACAGCTTCTTTCAATTCTTTGGAAGGTTTATTACCTGCAATTACAAGCGGAATTTCCAAATCACTGAAAACCTGATTAACAAGAAATAGTGCAGCCTCATTGTTTTCGCCTACTTCAAGACTTCCATGGTACAATACAAATTCCCATTTACCGGATTTTATTTCCACCTTTTCGTTAGGATGAAAAGCGCTGACATGATTAACATTTCTGTATTTCTCAGCAAAATAATCAAAATCATTCTTTGAAATAGCCGCAATAGCATTGGCGTGGTTCAATACTTTTTCAAAACGTTGGAGTTTATATGATTCGTTATAGAAATAATATTTCTTAAAAACATCGCGCTCCACACGCGCAAGATTTAAATAGTAATCGTGCTCTATATTATGTGTGCGGACAATCTTTGTTCTTCCTGCAAGTCGCTTATCATCTAAGTAGTAACAACAATGAAGGCCCTCGAACAAAATCGGGTGCTTATCCTTCAACAGATTATCAATTAATTCATCTGAATTACGTGTAACAACAATATATGGCTTTATGCTTAATAAGTGCTGCCGTGTTGTTTTGCGTTTGTAATAATTAACGCTTACGCAATACTCTTCAAGTTCTTTAACCGGCTTTCTTCCATACTCGTAGCAATGAAGGTGAATTTTAATTCCTTCTGCAGCAAAGGCTTTGATTTTGTAAAACACATCAATTGCACCGCCATAATTTGCAGGCAGTGGAATATCAAAGGATACAATATGTAAATGTTTACCCGCCAAGATTTGAAAAAATATTAATTACGTTTTTTTCTTCGTTTTCCCAATTTAAAATTCTTGAAGCTTCAGAAGCATTGGCCTTCCACACATTCAGTTTGATATCATCTGCAAGCATTTCGTTCAACTTTGCAGCAATATGTTTGGGTTCATGATTATCAATAAAATCACCAACACGATAAGCGGTTATAACTTTTTCAATTTCCGGCAAACGAGAGGCAAGAACAGGAACTCCACATTGTATGTAGTCAAAGATCTTATTGGGAAGACTGAAACGATAGTTGATGTTTGTGTCTTTATCAAACGAAATTCCCACATCCGCATTTGCGGTGAATTCCATCATTTCAGAATATGCAAGCTTTCCCTTGAAAATTACTTTTCCTTTTATTCCAGGCATTTCACTCATTTCTTTCAATCTATCAATAACATCACCGCTTCCGATAATCAATAAAACTGCATTATCTAAAAACTCCATTGCCTTAACAGCCTCCTCTCCTCCTCTATCCACATTTATTCCTGAACCTTGCAGGATTATTATTTTTTTATCCTCAGGCAAATGAAGTTCTCTGCGGGTTTTAAATTTTACAACAGCTCTTCTTAAAGGAAAATTTCTTACAACCCCGAAGTCAATGTTGTATTCATCTTTATAAAGTTTAGCAATGGATTCATTTACGGTATAAGCATGTTTAATTTTTGGCAGAATAAACCGTTCAATACTCTTCCAGGTTTTCTTAACAAAAGGTCGGTCTTGAATTTCAGGAACGCCCGTAAAGTATTCATGGCTGTCGTAAACAAGTTGTTGAGATTTAATATTGGAACAAAAGAAATTTGCAGGCAGAGTATCTAAATCATTTGCCAGTAATATATCTGCCTTTGCAAATAAAAGAAAAAAGAACAAACTGATGTTGAACGAAGCATAAAAGAGAAAACCTTTTTCAAACCACAATTTCATGCGGTGTGTTTGATATGCACGAAGGTTTAAAGGCTTACTGTTTTTCAATTCTCTACCAATCAATAACACATCAAAGCCGTTTCGTTGCAAGGTATTGCAAACACGGTCAACACGCTGATCAGTGCTGAGGTCATTAGTTACTGAAACGATAATTTTTTTCAAGGAGAAATTTCTAAAAAACTTTTTTCGGCAAAGTATTTAGTAGAAATTTTCTATAGGCGAGATTTAATTAGATGCAGGCAAATTAAATGATTTTTCTTGCAACAAGCAAACCATCACGCACAGGAAATAAAACATTTTCAACACGGCTGTCGGCATGAATTTTTTCTGAGTAAGAAACAATGGCTCTGGTATCCTTATCCATCTTCTCTTTAGGCTCTGTTACTTTACCGCTCCACAGAACATTATCAGCAATGATATAGCCTCCGGTATTCACTTTATCGAATACTAAGTCGTAATAGTTTGAATAATTTTCTTTATCGGCATCAATAAATACAAGGTCAAACTTTTCACTTAGAGCAGGAATTATCTGCATGGCGTTTCCTATGCGGTAATCAATTTTATTATCTGCTCCTGCCAGTTTAAAATATTTACGAACCATATCTTCCAATTCCGCATTCACATCAATGGTAATTAGTTTACCGCCTTCCGACAAACCTTCTGATAGACAAATGCCTGAATAGCCCGTAAACGTTCCCACTTCCAGAATATATTTCGGCTTGATCATCAGGCTAAGCATACGCAGCACCTGCCCCTGCACATGGCCTGAAAGCATACGAGGCATCAACACCTTTGCGTAAGTTTCGCGGTTAAGCTGTTTGAGAACTTCAGATTCAGGACGGGTGTGTTCCTCCACAAACTTCTCGATTTCTTCTGGCAGAAAATCCATAGACTAAAATCTAAAAGCAATACCAAGACTTGGCAAGATTGGCAACTGATTTACTCGCTGGTATTTAATCCTGTCGAAATAAAACACGTTCTCTCTGTTATAAACATTGGTTACGCTAAGATTAAACTCAAGCGTTGTATTTTTAGTGAATGTTACCGTTTTCTTCACAGAAAGGTCAAAGCGGTGGTAGTATGAAAGTCTTCCTGTATTTATATCACCGTAAACAATTCCTAGTGATGCATTGTCTGTATTATTTGCTGTGGTATAATTGGTTGTTATTCCGCCAGAAAAATTCAGGTTAGGGTAATAGCCTTGTGTTTTGGTAAACGGAAATCCTGAACCAAGATTCCAGCGAACACTTAACTCCCAACTTAATGTTTTGCCTAATTTATAGGCTGCTACTATGTTTACATTATGTCTGCGGTCAAACACCGGTGCATAAGTTCTTAACTCGTCTGTGCGTGTATTCTTTGCTAATGAATAAACACCCCAGAAATAGAAACGTTTGTAGTCATATTTTAAAAGGAAATCAATACCCATTGCTTTACCTTTTTCAATGATGTAATCTTTTTTCAAAATATCTGGAACGTCTGCATTAGCTGCGTTATCATCAAATATTTTGTCGCGGTTAATGTTGGTGAGTTGCGTAAACAGTTTTATATATCCTTCAATATTCAGGCTAATGCGTTTAGTTAAATCAACTTCAAAGCCCGCAATATTGTGAATGGACTTTTGCAGTTTATGCTTTACATCCTGACCTTGAAATTGTTTTGGAAGGTTATCGGGTCCTGAAAGAAAACCATAAAACAAATTCACCACATCTCTGTCTGAATTAGCACTCAGCAGATTTTGTGAATAAAAACCTCCTGCATATTTTATCCTGAGCCAGTTGGTAATGTTGTATTTGGCACCCAACCTTGGCTCAAATGATGGAGTGGAAAGTGAAGCGTAATAATGGAAACGAAAGCTAGGCTCAAGCACCAATTTTCCAACATTAGCACGGTATTTCACATAAGCAGCAAACTCGGTAGTATTTTCCTGCTGTTCAATTTTACGATTTGCAGAATTATAAAAAGTAAAATCTGTTTTGAAACCCAAAACTTCCAATCCGTATTTTAATTCATTTTTTCCTGAATAATATACAAAGGCCAATCCCAGATTAAATCCATTAATGCTGCTTTCGCGTGGTTTCTGATCTTGCTCGCCTAATGAAATTTTATAGTTTGAATAAGCAAAGTTTCCCTGAATAAGTGTTGTTGAACCTCCGGGCACTAAAATGAAATTACTTCCAACTCCATATTGATTCCATTTTAAATCTGACAATGCCTGGTATTTTACATTGTCCGTAAAATTAAATCCAAACAGGTTGAATTTGCTGCCGTTTCCACCTGTTGCAGAAATTTTTCCATACAAATCGGTGTAGTTAAAAGGCAATCCGTTTTTATTATTGATATAGGGATAAAATAATTTTGAAGATTGTTGCAGATAAGAAGTTTTTCCTGAAAAGATAAACGATAAACCTCCGCCACCTTCCTGCTTAGGTTTTATAATTGGACCCTCCAGAATTGCATTGGCACCAAAAGGGCTTGCAGAAATTTTTCCTGAAATGCGTTTGTTATTACCGTTTTTGGTTGTTATGTCCATGATTGATGAAATACGCCCGCCATATTCTGCAGTAAAGCCACCAGTATAAACATCGGCATTGCGAATAATATCGGTATCAAAAACCGAAAACAACCCTATGCTGTGAAAGGGATTATAAATTACCATTCCATCGAGCAAAACTTTATTCTGCACAGGTGAACCTCCACGGATGTAGAGCTGCCCTCCCTGGTCACCTGTAAAAATTACTCCCGGTTGAATTTGCAACACCTGAGCAAAATCAGGTTCGCCACCAACGGAAGGAACCATCTTCATTTCGCGCGGGGTAATTTTGTTGATTGAAATCTTAACCTCTGTTTTCTTTTCTTCTTTTTCTGCAGAAATATCAACAGTGTTGAGTTTCACTGCAGTTTTTTCCATGTATAATTTATCTGTTGTGATTTCGTTGGCTTTTACGGTGATGCTTTTGAAAATTGTATCATAACCAATACCTGTAACTGCAAGTTTGTAATCACCAACCGGCACTTTCATAATCTGGTAAAAACCGTTTACATCTGTAGCCGAACCTATAGAAGTTCCTTTAAGAAATACGTTAGTAAAAATAACCGGCTCGCCCGATGCTTTTTCATACACAAAACCACGCAGAGTGCCGGTTTGGGCAAACGCCCCCAAAGTGCTTAAAAGCAATAGCAACAAAACTTTAACTGAATTCTTCATCCTTAAATTAATTTGGCTGGCGAAGGTAGGATTTAATTGATAATTGCTGATGTGTAATCGACAATTATTAATTCATAAAATTATACAAGTCAGGCTACTTGCTTAATCCAAGTATACAGTCGTATTCATCAGCAGTAACAGGCATTACCGACAACCTGCCCTGTTTTACCAACCACATGTTTTTTAAACGATTTTCGGATTTTATCTGAGAAAGGGTAATTGTTTTCTTAAACGTTTTAAGGGGTGCAAGTTCTACTACACTCCAGTCCTCGCCTGAGGCTGTTGGGTCGGGATAAAACTCTTTTACAACTTTTGTTAGCCCAACAATCTCTTTGCCCTCGTTACTATGATAAAAGAAAACGTGATCCCCCTTTTTCATTGCACGCATGTGATTTCGGGCGGCATAGTTGCGTACACCCGTCCAAGCAGTTGAACCATCTTTAATCAATTCATCCCACGAATAGGCATTGGGTTCTGATTTTACAAGCCAGTAATTCATTGTTTATATATTAGAATTGAGACTTTCCTCTATCATCATTCCGAATAAGTCGGTCAACGAAATACCAACCGAACGAGCCTGTTGAGGAACAATACTTTGTTCACTTAAACCTGGAGTTGTATTTACCTCTACCAGATAAGGGACGTTTTTTTTTATAATAAAGTCAATGCGAGACATACCTTTTAGTCCAAGCTTTTCAAACACTGTTCCTGTGATGCGCTGAATTTCGTCTGTAAGATCTTTAGAAATTCGCGCTGGAGTTACCTCTTCCGAAGCACCTTTATATTTTGCTTCAAAATCAAAGAATTCATTTTTAGGAACAATCTCGGTAATGGGCAGAACTGTTGTTTTTCCAGCATATCGAAATACCCCGCAGGTTACTTCTGTTCCGGGAAGAAATTCCTCAACGATAGCTTCCGGATCGTGTTCAAATGCCTTAGCTAAAGCAGATTTTAATTGCCCTGCTTCTTTAACTTTTGATGCGCCAAAACTACTGCCTCCATTATTAGGTTTTACAAAACAAGGTAATCCAAGATTGGAAATAATTTCTGCATCATTAACATCTTCACCTTTTCTTACTATAACAGACTTTGCAGTGTTTGCCAATCCCCATGCTTTAATAACAGCATTGCATGTTCCTTTGCTGAACGTAAGTGCCGAACCCAACACACCAGAAGACGAATAAGGAATATTTAGCAATTCAAAATAGCCTTGCAATTTTCCATCTTCACCGGGAGTACCGTGAATAGCGTTGAACACTGCGTCAAATTTTATTTTTTGACCGTTGAGAATTGAACTGAAATCGTTTTTATCCAACGCAAACTCTTGTTCACCCTCAACAACAGCCCATTTCTGTTTGCTGATTAAAACCTTGTAAGGTGCATATTTTTCTTTGTCCAGATATTTCTGAACAACATCTGCACTTTTAAGTGATATCACCGACTCCGAAGAGTCTCCGCCCATGATGATGGCAATGTTTTTTTTCATTCTGTATTTTAGTATTCGAAAACTCCGTATTCGCTATTTATCGTCAGGCTTTTGCCTTTTCCTTCTTCACATCTGCCTACAACCTGCGCTTCAATGTGAAATGATTGGGCAACATCAATTATTGATTGTGCATTTTCAGGTGCAACATAAATCTCCATACGATGACCCATGTTAAACACTTTATACATTTCCTGCCATGATGTTCCGCTCTGTTCCTGTATAAGTTTAAACAACGGTGGTGTTGGCAAAAGATTGTCTTTAACAATATGCAGATTATCCACAAAATGCAGCACTTTGGTTTGCGCGCCTCCGCTGCAATGCACCATACCATGTATGTTTTCTCTTAAAACAGTATCAAATATTTTTTTGACTACAGGAGCATAAGTTCGTGTTGGAGAAAGAACCATTTTACCCGATTCTTCCAATTTCATTTTACCTGAATAAACAATATTATCAGGCAATGAATTATCAAAACTCTCCGGATATTTTTTAGCATACTCATGACTAAAAACATCATGCCTTGCAGAAGTCAGACCATTGCTGCCCATGCCTCCATTATATTCATTTTCGTAAGATGCTTGCCCATAAGAAGCTATACCCACAATAACATCACCTGCCTGAATTCTGTGATTAGAAATAACATCGCTGCGTTTCATCCGACACACAACTGTTGAGTCAACAATTATGGTTTTTACCAAATCTCCAACGTCAGCAGTTTCGCCACCAGTAGAAATAATATTCATTCCGTATTTGCGAAGTGTTGTAAGCGTTTCTTCTGTTCCTTTAATAATCTCAGATACCACTTCACCGGGAATGAGGAATTTATTTCTGCCAATAGTAGACGAAAGCAGAATATTATCCAATGCACCAACGCATAATAAATCATCTGTGTTCATCACAACAGCATCCTGAGCAATGCCTCGCCAAACAGAAATATCGCCTGTTTCTTTCCAATAAATATATGCCAATGATGATTTTGTACCTGCACCATCTGCATGCATTACCACACAGTAATTTTCATCATTACCAAGATAATCAGGAACAATTTTGCAGAATGCTTTAGGAAATAAACCTTTATCTAATTGGGCAATTGCCTTATGGACATCTTCCTTGTCTGCTGAAACTCCGCGCTGGTTGTATTTATTTGGTGTGGTCATAATTTAATTGTGCAAAGGAAATAAAAAAAGCCCCCCGAAATTCGGAGGGCTTTTTATTTTTTCAGCTATTAGAAATTAGTTTTGTTTAGGAACATAATCGCTGCGCAATACTCTGAACTCGGTTCTACGGTTCATCTGGTGTGCTTCTTCTTTTTGTTCTTCTGTAGGAAGTTTGTTGATGTAAGCCTCAGTAATTACATCACCTGCTTTCATGAATGATATATCAAAAGGAATAACACGTGGAGTAGTTTCACCATAACCTTTAGCAACCAATCTGTCAGCTGCAATTCCGCTTTCAATAAGATAGTCAACAACTGACTGTGCACGTTTTTGCGACAGTGTTAAGTTGTAAGCATCACTTGAACGGATATCGGTGTGTGAACCTAACTCAATAACAATAGTTGGATTGTCATTCAATACTTCAATCAAACCATCCAAAGCAACTTTCGACTCTGGACGAAGTTCCCATTTAGCCAAATCGTAATAAATGTTCGGAAGATCGATTGGTTTTGCAATTGGATCCAGTTCAAAATCGTGAACCAGCGCTTTATCTTCTTCAAAACCTACAGTTGTAGTTTTTCCTGTTTTGTTAAGGTATGCGCCAAGTTTTCCTGCAGTCAACACATATGATGTAGCTGGCATCAAGTCAACTTTATAGAAACCTGAAGCGTCTGTTTTAACCTCTTTTGAAGAACCGTCTGTTCCAACAATAGTTACAGTAGCACCATCAACCGGTTTTTTGGTTTTGTAATCTTTTACAACACCTTGCAAAGTGAATTGAAGTTGCGGAAGTATGAAAGAATAAATATCATCAGCACCTTTTCCACCGTTACGGTTTGAAGTGAAATAACCTTTTTCAGCTTCACGTTCAAAAACGATTGCAAAATCATCACCTGCAGAGTTTATTGGGTAACGCATGTTTGTAACGTTTGCCCATGATGTTGCAGATACTTTATCAGCTTTAAAAATATCTAAACCACCCATTCCGATGTGTCCGCTTGAAGCAAAATATAAAGTTCCGTCAGCGTGAATAAAAGGGAACATCTCATCAGCAGGTGTATTGATAGTGCTTCCAGCGTTTACAGGTTTAGTCCAACGTTTTTTCTCTTTATCGTAAGTTGAAACCCAAATATCTCTTCCTCCTAATCCACCTGGGATATCAGAAGCAAATACTAATACAGTTCCATCAAGGCTGATTGCCGGGTGACCAACAGTTGCAACAACTGAGTCTGGTTTTAATGGCAACAATGCAGGCTCAGACCATGTGCTTCCTTTTGATTCAGCACTGTAAATTTCGCAGCCCATTGCTTCTTTCTTTTTTCGTGTGCAGCGTGTGAAGTAAAGTGTTTTGAAATCTGCATCATAAACAGCAGAACCTTCATTATCAGCTGAGTTAATAATTACATCCAAAGGTGTTGGGTTGCTCCATTTGCCTTTGTTGTCAATTTTAGATGAAAAAATATCGGTAAAACTTTGTCCTGTCCATCCGTCAACATCATCGCCTTCTGCACCGTCTCTTGAAGATGTAAAGAGAATTTCTTTGTTGTTTTTACTTGCATATGAAGGAGAGAAATCATTGTTTTTACCATTGATTTGCGCTTCGTTTTTTACTTCATAACGTGTAGGGTTATCAATCCATTTCTGAGCAAGCGCACAAGATTCTGCGCCCTTAGCCGCGCGCGGATCAGTTGGAACTTTTGCTGCATAGTTGTTATACTCAACAATAGCGTCAGAATATTTTTCATTGATTTTCATTGCATCTGCCAAATAAAGCACAGCAATAGGATCAGGATATTTAATCTTTACAGCTTTTTTATACCAAGTTTCAGCCTGTTTAAGGTTATTGGTAAGGCGATAACATTCTGCCACCTTGAAAATAATTTCAGCTTTGCGGGCTTTATCTTTTGCCGATTTGTATTCCTTCTTGTAAAGGTCAATGGCAACATAATATTCCATCACATCAAAAGCCTGGTCAGCTTTGCTTTTGTCGTTGCTCTTTTGAGCAAACGCTGAGAAGGAAACCGATACCGCAAGGGCTAAGAGAGTAAAGATTTTGAAAATTTTCATAGGTTAATTTTTTGTGTTGTCTTTTTTTGTTGGGGTGCTAAAATAAATAAATTATCAATATACAATGCTTAAATCATTTTTTTGACCGACCAAAAGTAGAAAAATATTTATTCTGCAAGGAAAAAAATAAAAATTAATGATGCTCATTAATGAAAAAGCCTTTCTGCACGAAGCAGAAAGGCTTTTCCATGACATCAATTACTATCGATTGAAGAGCAACTCGCGGTATTTTGGTAATGGCCAGTACTCGTCATCCACCAGCAACTCCAATTTATCTACATGGTAACGGATGGTTTCAAAAAACGGAACCACTTTTTCGCAATATGCTATAGCGTGAGCGCGGGCACCCTCTACTTTATTGGCTTTTTTGCGGGCTTCTATCATTGCCTCCACTCCGTTTTTAATAGCTAAAATATGTTCAGATACTTCTTTAATGGTCTCAACCTGCACAGGTGTTAGTTTCTTAAATTCCTCTGCGGAAAAAATCCCTTTTAATCCGCTTACATTAGTAATAAGAAGGTTTTGATATTGAATTGCAGTAGGGATAATGTGATTTAAGGCGATATCGCCCATTACACGTGATTCAATTTGAATCTTCTTACTATACATCTCTAAATAAATATCGTGGCGGGCGGTGATTTCGCGCTCGCTGTGGATATCAAAGCGATTGAAAAGCTTTTTGCTTTTCGCGCTTACATAAGCATCCAGCGCCTGAGGTGTAGTTTTGATATTACTCAAACCACGTTTCTCAGCTTCTTTTACCCATGCATCGCTATAGCCATTGCCTTCAAAGCGCACGTTTTTAGACTCAATAATATATTGACGTAACACTTGCAGAATGGCTTCTTCTTTATCAACTCCTTTATCAATTATTTTATCCACTTCAATTTTGAAGTCGGTTAGTTGATTTGCAACAATGGTATTCAATACCATCATTGGTCCTGCGCAGTTTTGCGAAGACCCTACAGCACGGAATTCAAACTTATTTCCTGTGAAAGCAAATGGTGATGTTCTGTTACGGTCGGTGTTATCCAGAAGAATCTCCGGAATTTTGCCGATGTTAAGTTTAAGTTCTGTTTTTTCATCTGGAGACATTTTGCCGTTGTGAACTTTTTCTTCCAGTTCATTCAACACTGCATCTAATTGTGAACCGATGAAAGCAGAAATAATTGCTGGTGGTGCTTCATTCGCTCCAAGACGGTGGTCGTTTCCTGCATGAGCAATAGAAGCGCGCAGCAAATCTGCATGTTCGTGAACGGCTTTAATAGTATTCACAAAAAAGGTGAGGAATTGTAAATTTTTCTTTGGAGTTTTTCCCGGGCTCAAAAGGTTCTTGCCTGTATTAGTAGCCATGCTCCAGTTGTTGTGCTTACCTGAACCATTAATTCCCGCGAAAGGCTTTTCATGAAAGAGCACACGGAAGTTGTGTTTGCGTGCTACTTTTTCCATCACATCCATTAATAAAAGGTTGTGGTCAACCGCCAAATTGGTTTCTTCAAATATAGGTGCGCACTCAAATTGGTTTGGCGCAACTTCGTTGTGACGGGTTTTTACCGGAATACCGAGTTTCAATGATTCAATTTCGAAATCGCGCATAAATGCATTTACTCTTTCAGGTATAGAACCGAAATAGTGGTCTTCCAGTTGTTGGTCTTTTGCTGAAGAATGTCCAAAAACAGTTCTTCCTGTCAACATAAGGTCGGGGCGGGCTGTATATAAAGCAGCATCCACCAGAAAGTATTCCTGTTCCCAACCAAGAGTAGCAGTTACTTTGGTAACATTTTTATCAAAATACTGGCAAACCTCTACCGCGGCTTTGTCCATTGCGTGAAGTGCTTTTAATAAAGGAGCTTTATGGTCAAGCGCTTCGCCTGTATAGGAAACAAATATAGTAGGGATGCAAAGCGTTTTTCCCATGATGAAAGCCGCTGAGGTTGGGTCCCACGCAGTGTAACCGCGCGCCTCAAAGGTGTTACGGATACCTCCACTGGGGAAACTGGATGCATCAGGCTCTTGCTGCACCAATTGTCCGCCATCAAATACTTCCAGTGCAGCACC
Source organism: Bacteroidota bacterium (assembly GCA_947478465.1). Classification (GTDB taxonomy): domain Bacteria; phylum Bacteroidota; class Bacteroidia; order SXHM01; family SXHM01; genus SXHM01. Next base: position 15,286 of record CANJWH010000007.1, on the reverse strand, counting down.
ATCAAGAGTTGGCTGAAAAAAGGAATCATGTTTTTCTGCAGTTGTGCCTGTTAATGGTTGAAACCAGTGAGTGTAATGTGTTACTCCTTTGGTCATTGCCCATGACTTCATGCCCATTGCTACGTGGTCAGCAATTTTGCGGTCTAGCTGTATGCCTTTTTCAATAGCTTCCTGAACAAGTTTGTAAACCTCATCCGGTAAAAATTCGCGCATGGCTTTTTTACCGAATACGCTGCTTGCATAAAAGTCTGATATCTTATCAGACGGGGCATCTACCTCTAAAGGTCTGCGGGTGTAAACGCTTTCGAGGGCTTTAAATCTTAGAACTGACATTTTTTGTGATTTGGGGTTATAAATTAGGGGGTATGTAAAATAAAAATCATTTTCGGGCGCGAAAGTATGTCTTTTTACACCCCAGAGTCAAATATTTTTATACTTATTTTATTAACACCCCCCTTTTTTTCGGTTAACTACAAAAAAAACTAATTCTACAACAGTTCATGTCAATTGATTTATCCGAAACAGATAAAAAGCAGACTGAATTTTTAATTTCAGTCTAGAAATTAGATTATTGGGTAACGAATCATGATTATTGAGTAAAGGATTAAGATTATTGGGTAGAGAAACAAGACCGTTGGGTAGAGAATTAAGATAGTTGGGTAGAGAAACAAGACCGTTAGGTAGAGAAATGCTACTATTTCAAAAAAAAATCCTGCTTTAAAGGCAGGATTTTTAATGTTTTATATTTTTCTTACTCTTTGGGTGCTTGCTTGTCTTCGGGAAAGATGGGCCCGTCAGCCGGTTTTTGCGCTACCGAGTTTTCGGGCGGCTTAGCTACAGGTGTTTTAGGCTCCTCTGCTTTTTTATCTTCTACAGATTTTTGGGGCTCGTTCTCGCGAACATTGCGTTCGGCTTCATTTATGCTTTTTTCAATCTCGCGCTGAATGCTTCCGGTAGCATCTTTAAACTGTCGCATGCCTTTACCAAGACCGCGAGCCATTTCGGGAATTTTATCGGCCCCGAAAAACATGACTACTACCAGCAGAATGAGGACTAACTCACCACCGCCAATATCTAAGAAAAGTAAAGTCATGCTGCTTATTTATTTCGGATTGCGAATTTTAAATTGCGGATTGGTATTCAATCCGCAATTTAAAATTCAAATTTCGCAATCAATTTATTTCGCCTCAACTTCCTTGTTGCGCTGGAAGTCAATTACAATAGGTGTAGAAATGCACAGTGAGGAATAGGTTCCGATTATACGGCCAATCAACAACGCAAATACAAACCCGCGGATAACCTCACCACCAAAGATGAAGATAACCACTAGAACGAAGAACACCGTTAATGTAGTATTGATAGTTCTGCTCAGTGTTGCGTTCAAGGCATCATTTATAACCACTTTATCGTCTACAATTTTGGTTTTGTGCTGACCAAGGTATTCACGAATACGGTCAAATACAACTACCGACTCTGTCATTGTGTATCCCATTACCGTTAGAATAGCTGCAATAAAGTGTTGGTCAATCTCCAATGCAATTGGAATAACACCATTAAGAATAGCATAGAACGAAAGAACAATAAGCACATCGTGGAATAAAGCCACTGTTGCACCCAAACCGTACTGCCATTTTTTGAAACGCAGGAAGATATAAAGGAACATCAATCCACATGAAATCAATACTGCCCAAACTGCGCCTGTTTTGATATCATTAGCAATGGTTGGTCCTACCTTTTGCGAAGAAACCAGATTGGTAGATTTAAATGTTTCAAAATCAGGAGCTGCGCTATAAAGCGGAGTTAGTCCTTCATATAGTTTCTCAACCACCATGTTGTCGGCATTTTTAGCGCTGTCTGTAATCAGGTAAGTGGTTGTGATTTTGAAACGGTTGTCTGTTCCAACGGTTTTTACCTCAGGAGCATCGCCAAAAGATTTGCTTAGGTTTTTAATAAGATCATCGCTTGAAAGCGCTTTATCCATTTGCACCACATATGAGCGGCCACCTTTGAAATCTACACCGTAGTGCAAACCTTTCGTTGCAAAAGCTACCAAACCAGCTGCAATAATAAGTGAAGAAAAGATGTAATAGTATTTGCGGTTTTTCACAAAGTCAAAGTGAATGCCACTGTAGATTTTGTCTGAAATAGGATTTGAGAAAGAAACAGTTTTGCCATTTTCAGTCAATGCTTCCAAAATAATGCGGGTAATCAACACTGCCGAAAACAATGAAGTGATGATACCTATACCCAATGTAACCGCAAAACCCTGAATAGGTCCGCTTCCGAAAATACCCAACACTATCGCAAGGATAAGAAGCGTAATGTTAGAGTCAAGAATAGAAGACATAGCATGTTTGAAACCATCATCAATAGCAAGGCGCATTCCTTTACCTGCACGAATTTCTTCACGGATACGCTCAAACAACAGAATGTTGGCATCCACCGAAAGACCTATAGTAAGAATGATACCCGCAATTCCAGGAAGCGTTAATACAGCACCCAACGAGGCAAGCACACCCATTATAAAGAATACGTTGGCAAACAGAGCAACATTAGCCACCCAACCTGCTTTCATATAATATAAGCCCATGAAAAGCAGAATTACAATGAAGGCCACGATAAAAGAAATCAAACTGTTGCTGATTGCTTCAGCACCTAATGAAGGACCAACAATAGACTCCTCAACAATACGAGCAGGAGCAGGTAATTTACCTGCTTGCAGAATTGTCGCCAAATCTTTTGCCTCATTAATAGTGAAATTACCGGTGATAGAAGAACGACCACCTGCAATTTCTCCATTTACAGTTGGGAATGAATAAACATAATTATCAAGAACAATAGCAATAGAACGATCAATGTTTGCTCCTGTGAGTTTTTTCCAACCCGCAGCGCCCACGTTATTCATACTCATTGAAATCTCAGGTTTTCCACCAAACTGTCCAAACCCTTGGCTTGCACTAACAATTACATCACCTTCTAATGGGGCTTTATTGTCTCGGCTGTTAATTTTTATGGCAACCAATTGTAATGTTGTTCCTTCAGCATCAAAAGCTTTTACAGTCCAAAGGAATTTTGAGTTGTTAGGAAACAAGCCTTTCACCTGTGGAATAGCTAAGAATTTATTCACCTCTGCAGTGTCGCGGATTGCAGCATAACCTACAACCGGACCGGGAGCATTCATATATTGCTGTTGCTCGTTCTGATAAATATTAGGACGAAGTTTTGCGAACAAAGGGTTTTCTTTTGCGAATTCAGCAAATTGCGCATCTTTTGATGTGTCTGCTTTTGCAGTATCTTTAGTAAGACCTGCAAGTGGGTCAGCAGCGCTGTCTTTCAAAGCAGCTAGAGGGTCAGCTGCAGGAGTAGCATCGCTTTTTAGAACGCTGTCGGTTTTTAATGAGTCGATTGCTGAAGAAGATGAATCTTTTGCTACGCCTGAAATGCTGCGCAGGTATTCATTTGCTTTACCAAATGATTCAGCGAGTTCAGCGTTTTCATATGTTTCCCAGAACTCAAGTTTGGCAGAACTTTGTAACAATTTACGAGCGCGATCCGGTTCTTTAATACCCGGAAGTTCCACCAAAATACGGTCAGAATTCTGCAGACGTTGAATGTTAGGCTGTGTTACACCAAATTTGTCAATACGTGAGCGCAATACGTCAAATGATGAGTTGATGGCGCTTTGCGCTTCATCGTTCAGCACTTTCAAAACATCAGTATTGGCAGTTTTATCACCAATCTTTTCTTTCAATGTAAAACCGAAGATTTCTGGTGAAGCCAATTGTTTGCCGGGAGCTACTTCATTAAACGCTTCGCCAAAAAGCGTTACAAAATCTTTAGTTGAAGTGCTTTGTCTTTGCTTTGCTATATCAAGTGCCTTGTTAAAATCAGGGTCGATACTATTGTTTGAAAGTGCTTTCAACAGGTCATAAAGCGATACTTCTAAAGTAACGTTCATACCACCTTTCAAATCCAGACCAAGGTTAATTTCACGGTCTTTGCACTCGCGATAGGTATATTGAATAATTCCTAAGTTGTAAACTTCCTTACTAGCTATTGAATCTAAGTAGTTCTTTTCTTTAGTTACATCTCCAGCAGCATATTCTGCAGCATCTTTATCAATGCTGCGGGCCACCCATGTGAAGGATAGCTGGTATAGACAAACGAGAGCTAATAGTATGGCAAAAAGTTGAATGGCGCCTTTGTTCTGCATAATTCTTTATGGTTTCCGTTTTTTTTGAGCGTGCAAACGTACAAATTTTTAATTATCGCAAAACAAGTATTTTAGGACTTGAAAATTAAGCCCAAAACAGACGTTTATCCATCAGTGCGGTTACCCCACACTCATCACCAAATCATCTGCGCTTACCAAACTTCCACCCGGAAGGAAAATTTTGTCAATGGTTATCTCATCATGCGCTGTAATGGTGGTTTCCATTTTCATAGCTTCAATAACAAAAAGAGGTTCGTTCTTTTTCACAGTTTGACCCACTTTTACAAATAGCTTACTTAGTAAACCCTGTAATGGTGCACCAATGTGTTTGGGGTTTTGTTTGTCCGCCTTAAAATTCTCGTGTTTGGTAATATTGAGTGAACGATCTGAGATTTCAATGTTGCGGGTTTGTCCGTTCATACGGAAAAATACCGTCCGCATTCCGTTCTCGTCAGGTGCACCTACTGAAAGTAAACGTATAATTACAGACTTCCCCTCTCCTATCTCCACTTCGGTTTCTTCTCTTAACTCCAAACCATAGAAAAAATTCTTAGTCGGAATTTTTGATACATCACCATACTCCTGCTTTTTCTTGTAATAGTCTTCAAAAACTTTAGGGTAAAATTTCCACGACAGAAAATCGGTTAGGTCTAAACTGTTGTCAAATTTTTTCAGGAAAGCTTCAAACTCATTTTCAAAATCAACGGGTTTCAGATGTTCGTTGGGGCGATCATCATATGCTTTTTCATCTTTCAGAATTATGCGTTGCAATTCTTTTGGAAAGCCTCCCGGAGGCTGACCTATATCCCCACGGAAATAAGATTTTACTGATTCGGGGAAAGAAATCTGGTCACCTTTGGTCATTACATCTTCAACAGAAAATCCATTGCTGACAAGGAACTGCGCCATATCGCCAACAACCTTTGAACTTGGTGTTACTTTTATCACATCACCAAACAATTCGTTTACAGAAGCATACATGTCTTTTATTTCTTCAAACTTATCACCCAAACCAAGCGCAATTGCCTGTGGTTTTAAATTAGAATATTGTCCGCCCGGAATTTCATTGATAAAAACTTCGGCAGTGCTGGCTTTCAAGCCACTTTCAAAGGGATAATAATATTCACGCACATCCTCAAAATAAGTTGAGAATTTATTCAGTTTCTTAATATCAATTTTGTTTTCGCGTTCATGAAACTTCATCATTTCTACAATGGAATTGAAGTTAGGCTGCGAAGTCAATCCTGATAAACCGCCAAGCGCTACATCAATAACATCTACTCCTGCTTCAATGGCTTTTAAATAGGTTGCAGGTTGCAGAGAGGAAGTATCGTGCGTATGCAGATGTATCGGAAGCTTTACGGTTGATTTCAGGGCAGTTATTAATTCCGTTGCAGCATAAGGCTTCAGCAAGCCTGCCATGTCTTTGATGGCGAGAATATGTGCTCCTGCGTTTTCAATATCCTTTGCTAATTGTAAATAATAATCAAGAGTGTATTTTGTTTTGCTTTTATCAAGAATATCGCCTGTATAGCAAATTGAACCTTCTGCAATTCCACCTGTATTTTTGCGAACATAATCAATACATGGTGCCATGCTTTTCATCCAGTTAAGCGAATCGAAAATGCGAAAAATATCCACTCCTGTTTCCCATGATTTTTCAACAAACTTTTCAATAAGGTTATCGGGATAAGCAGCATAACCAACTCCATTGGAACCGCGAATCAACATTTGAAGTAATATATTAGGAATTGCTTTTCGCAATTGCGACAAACGCTCCCAAGGATCGGCATACAAAAAGCGCATACTCACATCAAATGTTGCCCCGCCCCATACTTCCATACTAAAAACCTCGGGATGATTTTTTGCATAACTCTCAGCAACTTTCAATAAATCATACGTGCGCATTCGCGTTGCAAGTAAACTCTGATGAGCGTCACGGAAAGTAGTATCAGTGTAATGAATTACTTTTTCATTCTTCAGCCACTCGGCAAATTTTTCAGGGCCTAAATCGGTAAGAATATCTTTTGTTCCTTTTTTATATGGCTCAAAACGTTTGAACTCCGGAACAACAGGTGTTGGAAATACTTTTTTTGTGTCTTTAAATTTTACATCGGGGTGACCATTTACCACTACATCACCAAGGTAGCGCATCAGCTTGGTTCCTCTATCCTGACCGCGTTTAAAATTAAAAAGTTCAGGCGTATTTTTAATAAAATCAACATTAACTTTTCCTTTAGTAAAGTCAGGATGATTGATAATGTTTTCAAGAAAACGGATATTAGTACGAACACCGCGGATACGGAACTCCTGCAAGCAACGTGTCATTTTGCGGGCTGCACCATCCAATGTTCTGGAGTGAGCGCAAACCTTTGCTAAAAGAGAATCAAAATAAGGACTGATTTGTACTCCGGGATAAACGCTGCCAACATCCAATCTAATTCCAAAACCGGATGCTGTGCGGAAAGCTATAACTGTTCCATAGTCAGGTTTAAAATCATTGCTTGGATCCTCAGCTGTTATGCGGCATTGAATAGCATATCCATTCAATGTTACAGCGCTTTGGTCAGGTATTGCAATTTCGTCTTCATATAATTTATAACCCATTGCAATGCGCACCTGCAACTTTACAATATCAATTCCTGTTACCATTTCTGTAACGGTGTGCTCTACCTGAATGCGTGGATTTACTTCAATGAAATAGATATTATTCTTTTCATCTACCAGAAACTCAACAGTACCCACATTATTATACTTCACTGCTTTGGCAATGCGAATGGCATATTCGTACAGTTTGGTTTTCACACTCTGGTCTAATCCGAATGAAGGAGCAACCTCCACTACCTTTTGAAACCTGCGCTGCACGGAGCAGTCGCGTTCAAACATATGAATAGTATTACCCTCGTTATCGGCAACAATCTGAATTTCTATATGGCGGGGTTTCTCAACAAATTTTTCAATAAAAATGGTGTCATCGCCAAAGGCGTTTTTCGCTTCGCGCTTAGCTTCCGGAAAGGCTTTTTCTAATTCCTCTGCATTTCGCACTACGCGCATTCCTCGTCCACCTCCACCGGCAGCCGCTTTAACCATTACCGGAAAACCGATACGCTTGGCTTCGCTTTGCGCAATTGTTGAATCTTTTAAATCAATTTTGTTGCTCTCAATAATTGGAATTTCAGCCTGAACAGCAACTTTCTTTGCAGAAACTTTGTCGCCTAATTTCAACATAACCTCGGGGCGGGGGCCAATCCATACTATTCCATTCTCTTCGCATTTACGGGCAAACTCTGCATTTTCAGAAAGAAATCCGTAGCCGGGATGGATAGCATCTACATTTTTTTCTTTTGCAAGGTTTATGATTTCATCAATATCCAGATATGGTTTAAGCGGATCATTATTACCGCCAATCTGGTAAGCCTCATCTGATTTAAAACGGTGTTGTGAGTAGCGATCTTCGTAAGTATAAATTGCTACCGTGCGCATTTTCAATTCTACCAACGCACGCAAAATGCGGATAGCAATCTCACCACGGTTGGCTACAAGAACTTTTTTAATCTGCATGGGTTAACTAAATTTCTTCGGGCAAAAGTATCTTTTTTGCGCAAGGAAGGAAACCCTTGTTATGAAAGAATGTTATTTTAAAACAATAATTTTCTTGTTAAAAACAGCATCTCCCGTGCTGACTTTAATAAAATATAGTCCTGCATTGAAATTGGAAACATCAAAAATAAACCTTGTTTGACCTGGTGGAAAATTGAGTTGCTTTATTAAACGACCGTCAATATCTATAATTTGAACAACTGTTTGTTTCGTATGACTTTCTGATAATTCAACAATAAAATTATTTTTAGCTGGATTAGGGTAGATTTTAAATTGCTCTTCACTAATCTGGTTATGAATACCTGAAGTAGTATCGGGCAATATTCCCCAAAAACCGTCAAAACTTAATTTGTCAATTACCAGAGAGGCGTAACCCATTGCTGCCCCTTGATTATTAGCTCTAATACTTATTATAGCACTATCCGGAACTATGGTGTCGTTCTGATATGTAATTAATACATCAAATTGCTCAAAATTATTTTGAATACCTGAAAGCAACTGTCTTCCTGTTCCTATGTATTCGCTGTTTTTATACATCACCACCTCAATCAAAGCTGAATCCTGTTCAACAAAAGAGTATTTGCAATATCCATTAAGATACTGGTATCTTCAACAAGCGGTCAAGCACCGCAACTGAATACATACTTCTACCATGGTAGACCGGTGAAAAATACCATTGCTGGGCTAAAATATTGCCTGATATTAAAAGAAAGAAAAGGGTAATTACCGGCAGCCGCACCATTATTTTTTGTGTTATAAAAACAAGAAGCAAAAATAATTGTAAACGAGTGCTTAGAATTGAATATTCGGTTGCAGGGCATTTTAAAAGGTTTAATAACAAATTCAACTGTATGGAAAAATAACTTGGATTGCATACATTAAGAGCGGATACAGTTTTATATCTTTGTCATTAACTATTAAAGATGAAAAGCATACTATTATTACTAATCTTTTTATTTAACGGATTTGGGATTAACGCTCAAATCATAAACACCACTAATTTATCAGCGTTAAAGACCATCAATGGTATCACCTTTAATCCTGATGAATTAAAAAAATCAAAAGCAAGTGTTTTTATTTTCCTTTCACCTGAATGTCCACTTTGCCAAAAATACACGCTTAGCATTAAAGAAATTGAGAAAGAATATAAGGAAAAAGGTGTTGCGTTTTATTATGTATTTCCGGGCACCTATTATTCAAAAAAAATAATTAACCGCTTCTTAATAAAATACGGACTTAAATCAACTGCCTTTCTTGATCCCGATCTAAAAGTTACTAAATCTTTTGCTGCACTAATTACACCAGAGGTGTTTTTACTAAACCAAAAACATGAACTTGTTTATTCTGGAAAAATAGATAACTGGTATGAAGATATTGGTAAACGAAGAACTGTGATTACTGAGCATTATCTTACAGATGCACTCGATGACCAACAGAAAGGAAATGAAGTTAAAATAAAAAAAACTCAGGCGGTTGGGTGTTTTATACAATGAAGAAAAACATGAAACACTTTTCCCTTTTTTGTATCTTTTTTATTTTTCATTCAATCTCATTTGCTCAAACCATTACTTTCTCAGAACACATCGCGCCAATTATTTATAAAAACTGCAACCCTTGTCATCAGAAAGGGGGGGGGGGGCCAATTCCTTTGGAAAATTATGAAGACGTAAGAAAGAATGCAAAATTAATTAGTTATGTTGTTGAGAATAAAATTATGCCGCCTTGGAAGGCTGACGGAAATTACAGGAGTTTCATGCATGAAAGGTGTTTAAAGGATTCTGAAATTCAGGAAATTACTAATTGGATTATACTTAATTGCCCACAAGGACCAAAACTGAAGACCAAGTATTTAATACCGCCTAAAAACGATCTTGGTAAGCCGGACATTACAATCAAAATTCATGAAGTGTTCAATATTCCAGCAATTAACAGCGATGTTTTTGTAACCTATGTAGAAGATTTAGTTTTGCAGGAAGACAGGTATCTTAGAGCAATTGAAATTCTTCCAGGCAATAGAAAATTAGTGCATCATTGCAGGGTTGATTTAGACACAATAGATACCTATAGCCAATATGCTAAAGGCAAAGAATATATTAACACTAAGGACCTAAACGATAGATATAATCCGAAACTTCAATTTGTTGCAGACTATGTCCCCGGTATTTCCCCTTATCAATACCCTTCGTTTGCAGGTTTAAAAATTGATAAGAAAATGAAGGTCTTGATTAATCTGCATTATTCTCCCTCTCCTAAAGAAGAAACCGATCAAACAAGGGTGAATTTTTACTTTTATCCCAAAAATTATACGCCCAGACAAATTGTGCAATCCTACCTGAGTTCTGAAACAATTCTTGGAAATAAACTTTATGCCAAAGCAAACGAATTATTATATGCGCATATGGAGGGAAATCCAAACATAGTTGATCTTAGCTTAATCGCCATTCAACCTCATATGCATTTACTTGGTAAAGAGTTTTTGTTGAGGGCAGTTAGTGAAAACAATACCGATACTATTCCCCTAATTCATATAAAAGATTGGGATTTTAACTGGCAGGAGAACTATTATTTCAAAAAGTTGGTTCATATTCCAAAAGGTTGGAGATTTGTTGCCGATGCTGTTTTTGACAATACCCCGAATAATCCAAGAAATCCCTTTAACCCCCCCAGGAACATAAACTTTAATGGGGAAATGCAAACAACAAACGAAATGTTTGAATTTTACTTTCATGCATTAGAGTATTTGAATGGTGACGAAAACATACCTTTAAAATGAAGAATTCCATTTTGCTGTTTTTACTTTTTTGTTTTGGAGGAAATCATCAAACTGGAGCACAAGTACCAACCTACCACAATGATATAGCACCGATATTATCAAACAAATGCGCTACCTGCCACGCAAATAACAAATACTCTAACATTCAACTTGCGAGTTACAAAGAAGTTGCACAAAACAGCAAATTAATACTATATGTTCTAGACAAAGGCTTAATGCCTAAATGGAAAGCAGATACAATTTTTTGTCACTTTAGTAATGAACGAAAGATTACAACTCAGGAATCAAATCAGATCAGGCAATGGATAAGCACCGGACTGAAAGAAGGAAAACATGTAAGAGTTATTGATAAAAAAAAGAAACTTGATAAGTTGAAAACAGTATGGAAATATTATCAACCGAAAATAGAAATTGACTTACATAACAAAATCAAGGATTCGCTCATTTACATTTACATACCCTTTAAGGAATCAAATTCTTTTTTTGTGAATGGTTATTCTTTTTTGCCAGGCAATTCAAATGTCATTCACCATGCGAATTGTTGGATATATCAAACACAAAATGATACAGATTCAACCATTTTTTATAAAAAAATAAATGCATATACGGATGGAATTGTAAGAGAGAAGGATGCCTATCCGGAGGATATAATTTTTGGTTGTCCCTGGGTGCCTGGTAGTTCAGAAATAAATTTTCCGGTAAACAGTGGTTTCAAAATGCCCCAATCAGGTTACATTATTTTCGAAATCCATGTGAGTCCAAATGCTGGCTTTAATACTATTCAACCTAAACTTGCTTTGCAAATTACAGAGAAACAACCTGATCGCGAAGTAAAACATTTTGTTTTAGGCACAAACTTTAATGGTACCTATTCTGCACCGCTTATTGTAAATCCAAACTCATATAATGAAATTACAATTACCGATACCTTACCTGATGATGTATCCATATTTGCTATAGGACCCCACATGCATTATATTGGAAGAAAATTTGAAGCATTTGCAATATCGCCAACACACGACACCATACCTATAGTTAAAATTAACGATTGGGATTTTAATTGGCAGGAATATTATGTTCCACAGAAATTATTGGTACTACACGCAGGAACATCTATTGTAGTTAAAGTATTTTTCGACAACACATCTAATAATCCTTATAATCCATTTCATCCACCTCAAACTATTATTGAAGGAATTAAAACTACTAATGAAATGATTAATCTTGATTTACTATTGTTGTTTTATAAAGCAGGTGATGAAAATATTACACAATAATTAATAAAGGAAATAATAAAATACTATTCAACACCGTTCATAAATTTGTCTAAAAAAGATTTTTTGTTCATTAGTGCTAAGTGAAAATCGGGGCTTAAGGCAATTGCATCGTTAAAACTTTTCAGTGCATTTTGTTTATCTCCTAACTCAACTAATACCAAGCCTCTTAAATTAAGTGCCACGCAGAATAAATCAATAGTTTGAATTACACCATCTTCTGAGTTAACCATCATATTGAAGTACTTTACACCCGGATCTTTTAGCAGTTTTATCAGCGAGGTATTGGCTTCAGCATATCGTCCCAATTTATATTGCAGACTAGATATATCATACAGGAACATTGAGTTCCCGCTTAAATAGTATAATTTTTCATATGCATTCATAGCATCTGTATAACGTTCTGTTTTTTCTGCTGATAAAGCCAAAAAACGGAGTTGAGATAAATCAGAGGTGGATTGGTTAGTTAGTTTTTTTGCAAGTAAAAAACAACTATTAAAAATCCCTGAATTATAATATGCAGATAAGAGCAGAGCGCTATTTATTGTATCGGTGGGGCAAAGTTGGTATAACTGCAAAAGGGTATGCAATAAAAAACTGGAATCCTGAATTTCAACTGCTAACTCATAATTATGCTGTAGTTGTGACTGAAACTGTAGTTCTTGTTTTGAAAGTTTACATGGTTGTGCAAAAAGTGAAGTGATTGGCAATAAAAAAACAAAGGTCAATATTTGGATCAATAACCTTCTCATCCTCGATTATTTTTTTAACTTTTCAATTACTGCCAGTTCCTCTTTAGTAAATGTAGTTTTTATTGAGCCGGAATAGTATTCTTTATCCAGTTCAAGTGATGTAAATTCAAACTTAGATGATACAAAATTAAAATCAACTGTTACCACCAACTCTACCTTATCACCTGTATAATCAAACGATTTCATATCCGATTTACCGATTGTTGTAAAGGTCTTATATTTTTCTCCGTATGCTGCCATTAACAAATTAGCAATTCCTCTGGCATTTTCTTCCCCGGGTGCAACTAAATCAATTTTCCATAGATGATTATTATAATAAAACAATGCAATAGATTCCATTTTATAAGGTCCTAACTTTGTGAGTGAGTCTTGCATAGTAACATATACCTGAACCGGACCAATTTCTTCTGTTTTTTCAAAACCTTTCAATTTTACAGGATTACTACCTAATTTATATTGCAAAAAACCGTTTGCCCTGTCTAAATCTTCAACAGATTGCGAAAATGAACTTAGATTCAAAATGCTGAATAGTGAAAAAATAAGCGTTGTTTTCATGAAAACTATTTTTATAACTGAAAAAAATCCACTAACAAAAATAGTAGATTTTTTTCGGTAATTACTATTCTGTTTATTGTTTCATAATATAAGCCAGGGTAAAATATTTAGGGCGAACATCAAAAGCACTTCCTGATCCTGTTGACCCCGTTGTAAAAGTATGAGTATGACCCGAACCTGAAATGTTCCCCGCAGGTGTGTATGCTGCACCTGTAACAGGCACATTTCCTGCAGGGGTATAACTTGCTCCTGTTACAGAAACGTTACCAGCCGGGGTAAAACCTGCTCCGGTTACAGAAACGTTTCCTGCAGGCGTATAACTTGCTCCTGCTACAGATATATTTCCTGCGGGAGTAAAGGCATGAGTATGTCCTGCCGACACTCCTCCTGTTGCATGGTTACCACTGTTTGACCCACCTGAATACTCGTATGTGCTTCCTAAAGAGCTATTACTATATATTTTTGAATGTGTATGGTCTGCACTTTGTGCACCAGTGTTTCCTGCTGTTCCGGTAAAGGTGGCTGTATGATTTATGGTTGCGGCTGTTCCGGTAAAGGTGGCTGTTGGAGTTATGGTTGCGGCTGTTCCGGTAAAGGTGGCTGTATGATTTATGGTTGCGGCTGTTCCGGTAAAGGTGGCTGTTGGAGTTATGGTTGTGGCAGTTCCGGCAAAAGTAAGTGAGGGGGCAGTGTTATCTGTTGTTCCGGTATGTGTATGGGCAGGTAATTCAGTATTAGTCAAAGTTTTTGTATGTGAACCACCGGTAGTACCAGGGTTGGTTACAGCATCGGGCACACCAAGAATAAATTTGTCTAAAAGGTTAGGTGTACCACTTGTTCCATCACACAATAACCAACCAGTTGGTATTGTAGCAAGGGTTCCACTCCACATGCTTATCATACCCGAAGGTATATTCATGTCACTGAAATTACGCGTTGCAATTACCTGCCACTTGCCGTCAGAAGAACTGTACTGAAACGTGATGGAACTTTGGGAGGCAAGTGATACTAAGTTTGCACCGGTTAAAGTCCTGATCTGGCTAGAAGGCGCGGAAGTCGTTAGGTTAACGATGGTCATTTGCTGGCTGGTGCTGTTCACCAAGGTCAATACTCTTCCGTTAACCCCACCTGCAAATCCTGAAACACTGAATGCGGCTGTAGGTCCTGATACCTGATAAAAACTCCCGTTGCCTGAAAGTGCAATATTATTATTTGCACCATTTGCAAGTGTCAGTGTTCCTTCCCTGTAAGCCAAACCACCACTTATATCTAAAGTAGCTAAAGGTGAAGTGGTTCCTACACCCAAGCTACCGTTTGTATTATCCCAATACATACCGTTTGAACCTGTAGTTGGTGCAACGGTTGTTGGACTGTTCCACCAGGTTGCTGCGTTGGTTACTCCACCGCTTAGGGTAGCTGTTCCTGAGGGACCTGTTGCACCTGTTGCACCTGTTGCACCTGCTCCGGTAGGTCCTGTTGCACCAACTGAACCTGTTAATCCTGTAGGGCCTGTTGCACCGGTTGCTCCAACACCGGTTGGACCTGTTACACCGATCGGTCCCACTGAACCTGTAGAACCTGTTAATCCTGTAGGACCTGTTGCACCCTGCGGCCCTGCCGGTGTTACATTGGCACCCAAAGTTACCGTTGCGGCAGGGGCTGCATTACCCGAATACCCCAGATTAGTTAGTGTTACACTGGTAGCGCTGTTTATTGAAAACACAGAATAATACCCGCCACCCAAAACATAAACCGTTTGCAGGTAAGCCATCCATGCGGTTGTATTTACTGTAACAGTTACGTTTGCACTTACTGCGGGCTGGGTAAAGTTGGCTGTGGTAGTGGTAAAAGAATTAATACCATTGGTGCCATTGGTACCGTTTGTACCATTTGTGCCGTTTGTACCGTTTGAGCCTGCTGCACCTGTTGGTCCTGCTGCTCCCTGCACCAGTAATGAGGTTGCGGCTGCCGGGTTTAAAAGAACCGATTCTATTTTCCAAACCCTGCCTGCCGGCACGGCCACGTCAACTGTTGATGTAAAATTCATCACCTGCGAGAATGTTAAATTATTACCACCGGCAGTGGATGCTGCCGAATAATATTCAGATATTGAGGCACT
>CANJWH010000006.1 GCA_947478465.1 Bacteroidota bacterium | reverse complement strand
TACCTCAAACAATTTGAATTTGCGCTGGTAGCAGAAGTAGGTCAAGAACGCGAAATTGTTTACCGCAATGCTCCGCATCTTGTTATTCCCGAAAAAATGTTGCTGCCTATTACAGAAAAAGGTTCGTTGAACATGTTTTCTTCTTCCATCGGCATTTATGTTTACGATGTTCTGGCAGGAGTAGAGCGTTCGGAAAGAAGGCGAATGTTAACCAAACAGGAAACAATTGCACACGAACCTCTTTTGAAAAGAGAAAAACTGAAAGGTGCAGCACTTTATACCGAATACAGAACGGATGATGCCCGACTCACTATTGAAATCCTGAAAACTGCTGCAAGCAGAGGAGCAATTTGCCTAAATTATGTTTCGGCTGAGGAGTTTATTTATAATGAAGGAAAAGTTGCAGGGGCAAAAGTGCACGATGTTATTTCCGGGAAAAACTTTGAAATAAAAGCAAAAAAAACAGTGAATGCCTGCGGTCCCTGGGTTGATAAACTGCGCGAAAAAGATAACTCACTCAAAGGAAAACGCCTGCACCTTACCAAAGGAGTACATATTGTTTTTGAACACGCAAGATTTCCGCTTTCTCAGTCACTTTATTTTGATGTGAGTGATGGCAGAATGATTTTTGCCATTCCGCGCGGAAACGCAACGTATGTTGGCACAACCGACACCAATTATACTGGTGAATTAGAACGACCTTCGGTTACTCAGCAAGATGTAGATTATTTATTGGCTGCTGTAAATGCTATGTTTGAAGGAATTAACCTGACACAAAACGATGTTACTTCAAGTTGGTGTGGCTTGCGACCATTGATACATGAAGACGGAAAATCACCTTCAGAACTCTCACGAAAAGACGAGATTTTTATTTCCGAAAGTGGTGTAATTTCCATTGCAGGTGGCAAGCTCACAGGCTACCGCAAAATGGCAGAAAAAACGGTGAACCTTGTTGCGCAGCAGCTAACATCCGAAACAGGGAAATCATTCAGCCCCTGCAACACCGACCGGATAACCCTTTCCGGTGGTAATTTTAATAGCCCCACAGCCATTGCCGGTTTTATCCGTTCACTCAATCATATTGCCCGTACAGTTGATTGCAGCGAAGAAGAAACTCAACTTCTGGTTTATAAATACGGAACCAACACTATACAAATTCTGGAAAAAGCAAAGAAGCTTTCCTCTGTTGGAGAGGCCGAAATTTGGTATTCTGTAAACCACGAAATGACAACTTCGCTATCTGATTTTCTTATTCGCAGAACCGGTAAACTTTATTTTTCAAGACCTGAGATTACTGCAACTTACAAAGAAACAGCGAAACAACTGGCTACTTGTTTAGAACAGGAACAAGTTCAGGAAATCAAATCGCTCTCAGAGTTTGAAAAAGAACTTGAATCAGTTCTCGGTTTTCAGCAAATCTTAGCTGAAAGTCCTGCATTATAAGAAGGGGAAATTTATCAACTTTTGTTATTAAGTACTTAGCTTGTAACCATTTTCCCTTCTTTCCCATATAAGCCAACCCTTTTATATGGATACACTTCAACTTACGCGAAACGGTGAAATGCTTGTTAATCTGCTTTTGGAAAAGAGCATTGACGGCATTTTTATCCTTGATGCCAATTTCCGTATTCTGGAGTGGAACCGCGCAATGGCAAACATCTCAGGCGAAAGAAAAGAAGATGTACTGGAGAAAAATTTATTCGTTAGCATTCCCTTTTTTGATGCCATTGAGGAAATAAAGTTCATCCGCAAAGCCCTTGGTGGTGAAGAGGCGCTTTCAACAGACAGGCCTTATTACTTCCAAAGCAATAATAAAAAAGGCTTTTTTGAAGCACATTACACTCCCCTTACCAATATTGCGAATCAGGTTACTGGTGTGCTTGCCATCTTCAGAGATAATACTCAATTAAGAACCTTTGACGACCAGCTCATCAACCTTACAGATAAGTTGCGTGAAACCATTGGACAAAAAACACGCGAATTGCTTGACACCAATGACAAACTGAAAAAACAGTTAAGGGAACGCAAAATGTTCGGTTATGATATTTTGCTTAAAAACATTGAACTTACCGATAGCATTGCTTATGCCCGGCATATTCAGGAAGCTATTCTCCCTCTCAAAAAAGAAATTGAAATAGCCTTTCCGCAAAGTTTTGTTTTCTTCCGACCTAAAGAGATTGTGAGCGGTGATTTTTACTGGTACAACACAAAAGGCAACAAACATTATATAGCAGCAGTTGACTGCACAGGCCATGGAGTTCCGGGGGCTTTGATTAGTATCCTTGGTTATAATTCTCTTAATCAGGCTATCAATGAACATAATATGGTTCATCCTTCTGATATACTGAACTACCTGAACAAAAGTGTAGGCAGTGTTTTTAATCACAGTGAGCGCTCAACTGTGCGAGATGGAATGGATATTTCATTGTGTTGTGTAGACTATACCAACATGACACTTGAATATGCAGGCGCATTTAACCCGCTTTATTACTTCGGCAATGGAGTTTTCAAAAAAATAAAAGGTAATCGTTTTCCTATTGGTTCGTTTCGTGGCGAAGAACTAAAAGAGTTTGTGAACCACAAAATTAATATCAACCGCGGTGATGTATTTTACATTTTCACCGATGGTTTTGCTGACCAGTTTGGCGGGCCAAAGGAGAAAAAATTCAAACAGCGCCAGTTTGTTGAATTGCTGCTTGAAAACTATGACACTCCAATGCACAATCAGGAAAACCTGCTTCGCAAAAGCATCTTAGATTGGCAAGGCAACAACGAGCAGGTGGATGATATGCTGGTTATCGGTTTCAGGATTTAACCTGGAAGTACTCTTCCACCGCTTTCTCCATCTCCTCCCCCTTCTGCGTTCCTATCAGCAACCTGTCCCCATTCTTTAACTCCAGCTGCAAGCCCATATTTCCCGAAACATTACGTGCTTTATTTTTCCCCCAACCACGAATTCCCCAACCTCCATATTCTAAAATAGGCTTGTATTGGCGTACATGTGCCTTTTTAATTTCATCCCATTTTTTTAGTTTGTAGTTTAGTTGAAAAGGAAAAAAGCGAAAATGAACCCCTTCCTCATCTAACTTAGTATCTAACCTCAACAGTAAAAACAAAACAATTATTAGCACAGGAATTAAGCTAAACATAATCAATCCTTCATTGCTAACAGGGTTATTACCAAAAGGCTTACCTATAAACAACTGCTGATATAAGCCATATACTTGCAAAATTGCTATCCCCATAATAAGCAAACTAAGCCACCATTGCCTGAATTTCTGTGTTTCAGTGAAGGTTTTCATTCTTCAAATCTACTATTTTCAAAAAATATCACAATCTTCAATCTTTATATCTTTGTAAAAAATTGATTCAAATGAAATACGCTCAGATACCCAACAAACTGTTTATTGAAAACCGCAACCGTTTAACCCAAAAACTGAAACCAAACTCAGTTGCCATTTTCAACAGCAACGATATTATGCCCACTAATGCTGATGGCACTATGGCCTTTCGTCAAAACAGCGATTTGTTTTACCTCAGCGGTATTGACCAGGAAGAAAGCATACTCATCCTTTTCCCCGATTCATTAAATAAAGACTACAAAGAAATTCTCTTCGTGCGCGAAACGAATGAGCATATTGCTGTATGGGAAGGTGCAAAACTTACTAAACAACAAGCCACAGAAGTTTCGGGAGTAAAAACCGTTTTCTGGCTCTCGGAGTTCGAACGCGTGTTCAATACCATAATGGCAGAAGCCCAAAACGTTTACCTCAACACTAACGAACACCTGCGTGCTACAATTGAAGTAGAAACCCGCGATGCCCGCTTTATAAAAAAGTGTAAAAACCGTTTTCCATTGCATAATTACGAGCGCAGCTTTCCACTTCTTATGGAACTTCGTTCCATAAAATCAGAAACCGAAGTAGGGTTGATTAAACAAGCTTGCGCTATTACCAAAAAAGGTTTTTTGCGCACCCTTGCTTTCGTGAAACCCGGTGTTATGGAATATGAAATTGAAGCCGAACTCATACACGAATTTGTGCGCAATCGTTCGCGCGGGTTTGCCTACGGACCAATCATTGCTTCTGGCCTCAACTCCTGCGTGCTCCACTATGTAGAGAATAATAAAGAATGTAAAGACGGTGATATCCTATTATTGGACGTAGCTGCAGAATATGCCAACTACGCTTCGGATTTAACCCGCACAATACCTGTAAACGGCAAATTTTCAGTAAGACAAAAACAGGTTTACAATGCCGTTCTTCGCGTTATGAAAGAAGCTACCTCCATGCTACGCCCGGGAATTATCATCAGTGAGTTTAATAAGGAAGTAGGAAAAATTACAGAAAAAGAATTAATAGGTCTTGGTCTCATAACCGAAAAAGATGTCCGTGACCAAAACCCCGACCAACCTTTGTACAAAAAGTATTTTATGCATGGAACCTCACATTTTCTTGGTTTGGATGTTCACGATGTTGGTGATTTCAATAAACCAGTTCAGGCAGGAATGATCTTCACCTGTGAACCAGGAATTTACATACCAGCAGAAAAAATAGGCATCCGCTTAGAAAACGACATACTGGTTACCAACGGCAACCCAGTTGACCTGATGGCAGATATTCCGTTGGAAGCAGATGAGATTGAAACTCTGATGGCCGAATCAGTGAAGGTTCTTGTATAAATCCTCGCAGTTCTGGTAACGGTCGCCCTTCTGGTTGCGCCCGTCACAGCGCCCTATAAAATAAATAAGCGAAAGGCTTACATCTATATAGCTATCCTTTTGCGCAGGATTGCCTCGAGTATCACGTTGAGCCCGTGCAAGACCTCCGGATGGGTCTGAATAATAAACCGTTGCCGCTCCTCCGGGTGAAGTAGCTAAAATATCAGGAGCTAAATAGTCAGTACTTACATCATCTAAGTAATCCGTGAAGGTAATATGGTAATTTGCTTCCAGCTTAACACCCCAATTACAATGAAAGCGATAACGCACACCCAATCCCGCAGTAACAACCGGCTGCCATAATGAATATGGTTTAGCATAACCGCCTCCAGCTGCATATTGCCCCTCAGTACCCAGCGGTTGCAATGCCACCCCAAACCTCAAAGGATTAAAATGAAAAACACCACCCCCGGCAGTAAGATAAGGAACAACCCTTCCTACTTTTTCTCTTAATATATTGAATGTGAAACGCAGGGCTATTTCGTCCATTTTTGTGTAAAACTTCAAATCCCTTAATTGCACATTGGCTTGTGAAGACCGGGAGTCATCGCCCGTTAACGAACCGTGTAAATAGTTCAACTGCACTCCCCAACGAGTATTAATGTCATAATGAACTCCAGCATTAATGGCAAACTTTACGGTCTTAAAATCAGGTAATGAGGTTTCCTTCAAATCTCCTAAATAATACATTCCCCCTACCCCGAAATAAACAGAAAACCGCCCCTGAGGCTTTGCCGTTCCAGCCAAAATAAAAAGAAAAACAAGGATAAAGAGAGTTCGTGTGCTAATTGTTTTCATTGTGCTTTATTGATAGAACGTAAGCCAAGGCGAAATTAGTATCCACCCCTCAAACTTTTATTTGCTATTGAAAATTAATTAAGATATGTTTGCACATTAAACTGTTGAAAACAAAACAACTTAATCATGTTTAACAACAACAAAACCACAACAAAATCAAATAGCGGTGCTGATGGCAACCCAAATTCAAGCAACCGTATTCTTGCCGGAACCATTATAGAAGGAAGCATTCAGACAGAAGGTCATATCCGCATTGACGGAACATTAATAGGATCTATAACTTGCAAAGGCAAAATAGTAATCGGCTCAACCGGAAAAGTAGAGGGCGATATCAAATGTCAGAATGCCGATATTGAAGGAACTATTAAAGCCAATATTTCGGTTTCTGAATTGTTAAGTCTTAAATCTACTGCAAAACTTACCGGTGATATTTATGCCAATAAATTAGCTATTGAACCGGGCGCAATGTTTACCGGAACCTGCAGCATGGGTGCTATTATTAAAGACATGCAGCATGGAAAATCCGGAGAAAACCAAAGAGCCGAAAAAACAGCTTAACGATTACGCCCGCTATTCTGGAATGGCTGTGCAGATGATTGCCATTATCCTTTTTGGCGTGTTGGGCGGAATAAAGTTAGACGAGTTTCTTTCCCTTAAATTTCCTGTTTTCACATTGGTGCTAACATTACTATCTGTTTTTCTTGCCATTTTTTTTGCAATACGGGATTTTTTGAAGAAATAATAAATGGCAGTCTTTTTTAGAAACCTTATTCTATTTACGCTAGCAATTGGAGCAGGCATTTTTGCATGGAATAATTTTATGCAGCCCGAATATGTTTTTCAAAAAGCATGGTTTATTCTTGCGTTGTATTTTGTAATAACTGCCATTCTTCACTGGGGCGCAATACAATCAGGAACCAAGGGAGGACAGCAGTTTATCAGGTATTTTCTTGCAGCAACTATGCTAAAGCTCTTTCTCTTGCTCATCATTATCACCCTCTACGTTATGTCAAAGCCTGCTGATGCTGTGCATTTCGCAGTTTGCTTTCTTATCCTCTACTTGTTTTATACGGTTTTTGAAACCGTTCACCTGCTGGAACACTTTAAAAATAAGTAAGTCCGTTTTACACAATCTCTTAACATCTTGTGAACATTAACAAGTAGAATTTCCTTACAGAAATTTTTCATTACTGTCATTTAATTCAGAATTAATAAACAGCTGAAACCATTGTTACTACAGGGCTTTTCGATGTATGCATCAACCAATATTACCGCAATGTTAAAAACTTTGCACGATTGTTTAAAACTATGAATCGAATCCTAAAAAAAATTATCCAAAATTTGCTGCAACGAAAATCGAAGCAATTACAACTCGTAATTTCTTCATTTGCAAAAAATCAGGTTGATTGTCTGTGAAAGGCAGACTTTAGGCGGCAAATTGCGCTTTGAAGTTTGAGGAAGAATCCTTTTACGCTTTTTTCAGACAAAAAATCTCAGAAACAAAGATTTACCGGGTAAAAAACAAAATATATGGAGCAAAAAACACAACAACAGGAAAAAATAAATATCTCGGAAGTTTTACCTGCAAACACATCACTTCCTGTTGAACCAATTTTAGTTGAAAATACCGATAGGTTTGTGTTATTCCCTATTAAACATAATGACATTTGGAGCTTTTACAAAAAAGCCGAAGCAAGTTTCTGGACAGCAGAAGAAATTGATCTTTCGCAAGACACTGTTGACTGGGAAAATAAACTGAATGATGACGAACGCCATTTTATTAAACATGTTCTAGCATTTTTTGCAGCAAGTGATGGTATTGTAAATGAAAACCTTGCAATCAATTTTTTAAATGAAGTACAATACCCTGAAGCCCGCTGTTTCTATGGCTTTCAGGTAATGATGGAAAACATTCACTCCGAAACCTATTCATTATTAATAGACACTTATATAAAAGATACCGCAGAAAAAAATCACCTTTTTAAAGCAATTGATACACTCCCTTGCGTGAAGAAAAAAGCAGAATGGGCAGTGCGTTGGATTAACAAAGGCTCTTTTGCGGAAAGATTGGTTGCATTTGCTGCTGTAGAAGGTATTTTCTTTTCTGGAAGTTTCTGCTCTATTTTTTGGCTGAAAAAACGCGGATTGATGCCGGGACTAAGTTTTTCAAACGAATTGATTTCACGTGATGAAGGTCTTCACTGCGATTTTGCATGTTTGCTTTACAGCCAATTGGTGAATAAATTACCGGAACAAAGTGTAAAAGAAATTATTGCCAACGCTGTTGAATACGAAAAAGAATTTGTAAGCGATGCTCTGCCTGTAAAATTAATTGGCATGAATGCAGAGCTAATGTGTCAATACATTGAATTTTGTGCAGACAGATTACTGATTGCACTTGGAGTAAGTAAAATATATAATGCAAAAAATCCGTTTGACTTCATGGAAATGATTTCGCTGCAAGGCAAAACAAATTTTTTTGAGAAGCGCGTGAGCGAATATCAGAAGTCAGGTGTGATGAGCAGTTCGGCAGAACAACAATTTAGCTTAGACGAAGAATTTTAAAATCTATACACTATGTACGTTATAAAAAGAGACGGCAGACGCGAGTCAATTAAGTTTGACAAAATAACTGCGCGCATTCAAAAACTTTGCTACGGCTTAAATCCTATTGTAGATCCGGTTCCTGTGGCGATGAAAGTTATCAAAGGGATTTATGAGGGTGTTACCACCATTGAGTTGGATAACCTAGCTGCCGAGGTGGCTGCATCTTTCACAATCAAGCATCCCGATTATGCATTGTTAGCTTCGCGTATTGCGGTAAGTAATTTGCATAAGATTACAAACAAATCGTTCTCAGGAACGATGAAAGCGTTGTATGATTATGTTGATCCTGTTACAGGTGAAAATGCATCTTTGCTTGCAAATGATGTGTATGAAATCATTGAAAAAAATGCTGAGCTATTAGATTCAACAATTATTTATGACCGCGATTTTGGTTATGATTTTTTTGGGTTCAAAACTCTGGAACGTTCTTATCTTTTAAAATTAGACGGAAGAATTGCCGAGCGTCCTCAACACATGCTGATGCGTGTGGCTGTTGGTATTCACAAAGAAGATATTAATTCTGCTATTGAAACGTATAATCTGATGAGCGAACGTTGGTTTACTCATGCAACTCCAACGCTTTTCAATGCAGGTACCCCAAAACCACAGATGTCAAGCTGCTTTTTGCTGACCATGAAAAGCGATAGCATTGACGGCATATATGATACATTAAAACAATGCGCTAAAATTTCGCAATCTGCCGGAGGAATTGGATTAAGCATCAATAATATTCGTGCAACCGGTTCATACATCAAAGGCACTAACGGAACATCTAACGGAATTGTTCCTATGTTGCGTGTATTCAATGATACAGCGCGTTACGTTGACCAGGGAGGAGGTAAACGCAAAGGCTCTTTTGCAATTTATCTTGAGCCTTGGCATGCAGATGTTTTTGATTTCCTTGATCTGAAAAAAAATCATGGAAAAGAAGAAAACCGCGCTCGTGATTTATTCTTTGCATTATGGGTTCCTGATCTGTTTATGAAACGTGTGGAAGAAAATGGCGATTGGTCATTATTCTGCCCACATGAAGCACCTGGACTTGCCGATACTTACGGAGATGAATTTGAAGCCTTGTATTTTAAATATGAGAAAGAAGGCAAAATGCGCAAAACCATTAAAGCTCAGGAATTATGGTTTGCAATTTTAGAATCACAAACTGAAACAGGCACGCCTTACATGCTTTATAAAGATGCCTGCAACAAAAAATCAAACCAGAAAAATCTCGGAACAATAAAAAGCAGCAATCTATGCACCGAGATAATTGAATACACTTCGCCTGAAGAGGTGGCAGTTTGTAATCTTGCATCTATTGCATTGCCTCACTTTGTTATTGATGGTCAATTTGACCACCAGAAATTGTTTGAAGTTACTTATGTAATCACTAAGAATCTGAACAGGATTATTGACAGAAATTTCTATCCTGTTGAAGAAGCACGCAGAAGTAATATGCGTCATCGACCCATCGGCATTGGCGTTCAAGGCTTAGCAGATGCTTTTATCTTATTGCGTATGCCTTTCGATTCAAACGAAGCGAAAAAGCTGAATAAGGAAATTCACGAAACAATTTACTATGCTTCTATGACCGCATCCAAAGATCTTGCAAAAGTGGATGGTCCTTATGAAAGCTACGAAGGCTCACCAGTTTCGCAAGGAATTTTCCAATTCGATATGTGGGGAGTTACACCTTCAACCAGGTGGGAATGGGATATTCTGAAAGATGAAGTAAAAAAACACGGTGTAAGAAACTCATTGCTTCTTGCTCCAATGCCAACTGCTTCAACTTCACAAATACTTGGTAACAACGAGTGTTTTGAACCTTACACTTCAAACATTTATACACGTAGAGTTTTGTCTGGGGAATTTATTGTGGTGAATAAACACCTGCTGAAAGACCTTGTAAATCTTGGCTTGTGGAATGACGGTTTGAAAAACGACATCATAGCTGCCAACGGTTCTATCCAGAACCTTGATGTAATTCCGCAAAATATAAAAGATCTTTACAAAACTGTTTGGGAAATAAAACAGAAAGACCTTATTGACATGGCTGCAGACAGGGGAGCATACATCTGCCAAAGCCAAAGTCTCAACCTGTTTGTTCAAAATCCTAACTTCGGGAAACTAACTTCCATGCATTTCTACGCCTGGAAAAAAGGATTGAAAACAGGAATGTATTACTTGCGCACCAAAGCTGCGACAGATGCAATTAAATTCACTGTGGAGAAACAAGCTGCGGTTCAACCTGAAGTACTGCAACAAGCGCCAAAAACTGTTGAAGAACAACAGGCAGCAATAGCATGTTCTTTAGATGACCCTGAAAGTTGTGAGGCATGCGGCAGCTAAGTAATAATCAGCAAAATAAAAAAGCCACGCTTTTAGCGTGGCTTTTTTATTTGTGATAAACTATGTTCTCTAAAATCAAAGCAAGTCTGTGTGCCTCACATTTGTACTTCAAATGAAACAATGATTTTCCGGCAAGGTTGTAAGAAAATTTGTTTTCAAATGCAGTTAATAAACCTGCATGAAAAAAAGACCATTGTTGACTAGTTCGTTGGTCTGAATTTGCAGCAACTACCTTATTGGTTTTTGCACCCAACCTCATTAGTGAAGTAGAAAGAATAATTCTATTCATGTCATCACTTTCCTTTTCAATCAAAGCATTTAAGTCAGCTATAACTTTGGGTTTTATTTCTGACAATCCCGGCACTTCATATTTTTCAAGTAACCGAGCAACATGATATAATATCACTACAGCTGAAGGATAGGAGTGTGAGGAATAAAAAGGCTTTTGTAAATATTGCTTTTTTTGAATTACAGAGCAAATAAAGGAAATGGAATCGTTGTCGTGTTGATTTAATTCCAGTTTATTCTGAAAAACGAAATACAGGATATTGCACAACACACATACATCAAACTCGATAAACATATTTTTACCAAAAAAGGTTGAATATGCTTTTAATGCTTTGTACTCCTGAAAAGTGTTTGTGATTTGTTTTTTGGTGAGGTTAGCGTGTTGCGCTAATTTATCTTTAAGCCACAAAACTTTTGCTGAGCTTGGAGTAGAAGTAAGGTAAATCAAAGAAGTATCATCAGCATCATCAGGTATCCTTACTTTGTTTAGGCGTGATAAAATTTTACCATTCGGAAAATGTGCTGAACCATCAGTTCGCCAGAAATTATAAGTGTCAAGTCCATCTTTGTTTTTATAATCAGGATAATTAGCAATTGCTTTTTTACAAATATCATCCACAAGTTTTTGTTCTTTGTGTGATAACTTATCTCTCAGATTTTGAAGTGTAAAAACTATGCTGGCTGTGAAAAATATATTGTTGTCTTTGCGTTCAAAAGGAAAATTCAGATGAAAACGCTGAGAAGGGAAAAGTCCGGGAGCATAATATTTATCTCCTTTTGACTGAAACTCAGAAATTTTAAAAAGTAATTCTAATGAGTCGTTCAATTAAAAAGTTCTTTAATAAGTTTATCAGCCAAATCGGGTAAACCTATACCAGCTTTTTGCTTAATTACTTTAATGTCTGCAAAATTATAAACCAGATCAGGATTTGGATCCACATAAAATTTTGAAATTTCAGCAGATGCATAATCAAGCAAATTAGCAGCAGGATAAACGTTAAGCGAAGTTCCAACTACAATAAAAATGTCTGCTTGCTGAACCAACTCTATTGCATTATCCATTTCGGGAACCATTTCTCCGAACCACACAATATGAGGACGAAGTTGAGAACCCTTTTCGCAAAGATCACCCATTTTCACTTCCCAGCCTTTTACGGAATAAATCAGTTCCGGATAACCGCTGCTTCTAACTTTCATCAGTTCACCATGTAAATGCAATACATTTTGTGAGCCAGCACGTTCATGCAAATCATCAACATTTTGAGTAATTACCTGAACATTAAAATATTTCTGTAACTCTGCTATGGCCTGATGTCCAGCATTCGGTTTTGCTTCGAGTAGATTTTTTCTCCGTTGGTTATAAAACTCCTGTACTAAAGCTGGGTTCTTAACCCATGCTTGCGGTGTAGCAACATCTTCAATTTTATGTTCTTCCCATAAACCATTGCTGTCGCGAAATGTTTTGATACCACTTTCAGCGCTAATTCCAGCTCCGGTAAAGACAACCAATCTCTTCATTTACCAAATTTATTCAAATTCAATCTTTATTTCTGTTTCTTCTTTTTTATTCTGATCAGCTTTCACTTTTTTCAAAATCTTTTTCTTTTCTTTTTCAGATTTTCCAACTGTATCCGGAATTTCATCCCATTCAATTTTTAGTTCGGTATTTTGCTCTGGTTCTTTTTGTTCGAATGATGCACTATCCTTTTTAAACCAGCCAAACTCTTCATTCAATAACGCTTTCATATTCTGATTTTCTTTTTTCATGTCGGTCTTAATTTTATCTCGGACGGATTTATTGTCATACGAAAACTTATAATTCCCTCCGCTTCCTTTCATAGTCAAATAAAGCGAAGTCTTTCCGCGACCATCGTCTTCTAGATAACCGAACTCCTCGTTTTCCTTTTTTGCTTTGCGAGCTTTCCCAAATAATATATCAGAAAGAAAAACACGGAAATGATATTCAACATCATTATCAAAACTATGTGTGCCTGAAACATCAAGGTCAAGTGCAGATGATTGAATTTTCATTAATGGTATGATTACCTTTTTATCTTTAATCTCAACGTTATTGCTCATACTGGCAAATTTCACATGGTTAAGATCGTCAACTTTAATAAACTTCGAAAGCTCTTCCAGTGGGCTGAAATCAACCAACTCGCCTTTGCTGATTGCAAGAGTGCTTTTTACTGCCAGTTCAGATAAATCCATTTTCAATGAAGATGACAATACTCCTGAGAGATTAATATTTGCTGTTGCTCTTCCTCTCAGATTTTCATCCGTAATAAATTTTTGACCAAAATTTTCGCACTCATAAAATAGTTGCTGAACATCAATATCAGAGATTACTGCATTGCATAAAATATCAAAATTATTTTCCGGATTCTTCATCAGTGAAAGGTCAGCTTTTGCCAATCCTCCCATTCCGTTAAATGAAAGATTGCTTGCTGTAAAATAACCGTCTTTTAATTTCACCACACCTTGAATTTCTTTTGCTGAAAATTTCCTGAATTTTAATTCCTGGGCTGAAAACATCAGATCAAAAGCAAGATTAGGTGAAAGGTTGAGATGATACTCTTCATTATTGACAGTTGCTGTTTCCGCTGTATTTCCTTCTTCCAGCAATTGGTCAAGGTTAATGAGCTTTGATTTTGCAGTTGCATTAATATAAAGTTGCTGGTCAGGTAAAAGAAAGTATTGCAGAATATTGCGAAAATATCCAGTGAGAGCGAAATCCGTTCCTGAAATTACTCCTGAGAATTTTTCTATTTTAAGTTCATTATTGTGGAAAGCAAAATCACCATTAAGTTCATTAAAGCTTCGGTTATTTCCCTTCAATTTAAATGATGCATCTCTCAAAGTAACGTTTCCGGAAGTAGCGGCACCGGTGATTTCTGCAGCAGTAATATTTTCTATATCAGCGAATGACGCACGGAATGACGCATTAAGTGTTGCATTACCAGAGATTTCTTCCAATGTATCAAGTCTTAAAAAACGTGATAATTTTTCAAGGTCAAATTCAGCATCCAAAGTAGTTTGCACATCGGGATGTAAGAAATTACGGATACTGAAAGCTCCACTCAATCTGCCATCAGCAAGCGATGCATGGAAAGATGAAACACTTAAGATTGCTGTTTCTGTTTTACGGAAATCCTTCATCACAAAATTTCCTTTTACACTTACTTCTTCCAACGAAATGCCGGAAGGTTTATGATTTATGTCTCCTCTTTCAATTCCGAAATCGGCATTCAATGATGGAGAATTTCCTTCGCCTTTTTTCCCTTTATAATTTGCTTTAAAATAAAGACTTCCATCGCTGCTGTAGTCAGCTAGTTTCTTAGAAGCGTTTTCAGGAAGTAGTGAAATGATTTCGCTGACATCAAAATTTTTACCTTCTACAATCAAATCTGTTTCACCCCCTGCACGTGCTGAATGAATGCTTCCGGTCAACATAACCTCCATCTGCGCTATTATTACATCTCCTTTTTCAAACGTATAAATTCCTTGTTCTGAATTAACATTCAGGACTAATTCAATTCCCAGTTCTTTATCGCTCAGGATTTCTTTTTTACTCTGCTCATATAAATACAATTGTCCCTGACTGACAATGTCAAGACTAAATTGTTTCTCAGAAAAATTTCCTTTTAATTTTATCTTTTCCTGATAAGAAGAAATATTCTGCTCCAGTGCATCATCTCGGTAAAAAAGTCGTGTGTCCAGTAGCTTTACTTCATTCAAGGCAAGTGAAAAAGAGGACTGAAGAGTATCTTTCCGAGTTCTGAAAATTTCATAGTTGCCTTTTCCTTCTTTGTCACGTACAATTTTTACAACACCATGTTCTGCTGATATTTTTTTGATGTTGTAATTCTTATTAATGATATCAAGCATATTAAATCCAAGATACATTTCGCGGAAGTAAAACAAAGTATCCTTTTTACTCTGTGCTGATACTTCGCGTACAAACACATCCTTTAATTCTAGAGACACATAAGGGAATTGCTGAAACAAAGTAAGATCAACTTTATCGTTGATGCTGATTGGTGTAAGTAATTCCTTGTTTACTTCAGCCAGGACATAGTCTTTAATTTTATCGCGATACAGAGTAGCAAGAACCAGACTTGTCAATGGAATCAGAACTATAAGCGAAAGCAAAACAATAAGTATTGTTTTGAAAATATTAAATCGTTTTGGCTGTTCCTGTACTTCTTCCATAGTTTAAATACGCTGTAAAGCTATTAACGGAAATGCAGAATAAAAATTGTTTTAGTTTTGAAGGCATTAAATCTTAATTCTATGACCGAAACAGGAATTCTTAAAAAAGGCAAAACAGCCTTTATCATCATTGATGTTCAGGAACGATTAATGCCAGTTATCTTTAATAATACAGAGGTTTTTGAGAATGTAAACCGCTTGATTGAAGGCTCAAAAATTCTGGATGTTCCACTTCTTATTACCGAACAATATCCTAAAGGATTGGGTAAAACCTGCGCTGAAGTAAATATCCCGGAAGGACAAGAAGTGATTGAAAAGGTTTGTTTCTCTTGTCTGCTTTCCGATCCTGTGAATGGCAAACTAAAAACGCTCGGTATTGAGCAGGTTGTTATTGCCGGAGTTGAAAGCCATATTTGTGTTTTAAAAACTGCATTAGATGCATTGAACAGCGGGTTACAGGTTCATGTAGTTGCCGATGCTGTTTCATCACGTAAAGAATACAGCAAACAAATTGCATTGGAGAGAATGCGACAAGCAGGAGCATTTATTGCCACCACAGAAATGGTTTTATTTCAGTTAATGGATGCAGCAGGAACAGAAGAATTCAAACAAATCAGTAAATTAATAAGATAAGATATGAAAGACTATACACGCCTGTTTGATTTGCTTCCCTTTCAGCAGGCAAATCATCCTCAAGAAATTTGTCTTGCCGAAAAAGTAACCGAAAACGGAGAAAAATTCTACAAAGGTTATAGTACACAGGAGTGTATCAACATCATCAATCAACTCAGCAAAGCCTTGCTGAAACTGGGTGTTAAACCAAACGATAAAATCGGGCTGATTGCTAACAATCGTCCGCAATGGAATTTTGTTGATTTAGCCGCACAACAAATAGGCGCTATTAATGTACCGGTGTATCCTACAATTACAGAAAGTGAATACAAATTCATTTTCAACGATGCCGAAATTGTTTACTGTTTTGTTTCAGATGTTGATTTGTTTACAAAAATTCAAAGTATAAAATCCGATATTCCTTCATTGAAAGATGTATTCACCTTTAATGAAGTTCAGGGAGCTACAAACTGGAAAACATTGCTGGAAGAAGTAAGTGCGGATGACCTGAAAAAGATTGAAATACTGAAAGCAGCAATAAAGCCAAATGATTTAGCTACGATTATTTACACTTCAGGTACTACAGGAAATCCAAAAGGTGTAATGCTTTCTCACAACAATATTATCAGCAATATCAAATCAACACTTTCTATTCAGCAGATGATGGTTGCAGGCAAAAGGAGTATCAGTTTTTTACCCCTTTGTCACAGCTTTGAGCGTATGGTAGTTTACACGTATATGGCGGTTGGTATGTCGGTTTACTATGCAGAAACATTGGAAACCATTGGTGAAAACCTGAAAGAAGTAAAGCCACATTTCTTTACCACAGTTCCCCGTTTGCTTGAAAAAGTTTATGAAAAAATCATGCAGAAAGGAAATACGCTGGAAGGTTTCCGCAAGAAATTATTTTTCTGGAGTATTGATTTGGGGCTGAAATACGAACTGAATAAATTTCAGGGATTATCATACACACTTCAACTTGCTGTTGCACGAAAAATAGTTTTCTCAAAATGGAAAGAAGCATTGGGCGGTGAAGTGGAAGCCATTGTAAGCGGTGCTGCTGCATTAAATGCCAAACTTGGAACTTTATTTACGGGCGCAGGGATTCCTATTATTGAAGGTTACGGATTAACTGAAACATCACCTGTGCTTACATCCAATCGTTTGGAAGAAGTTGACCGGAAACTCGGCACCATTGGTATTCCAATTCCGGGTGTTGAGATAAAAATTGCTGAAGACGGTGAGATAATTGCCAAAGGCCCCAACATTATGCTCGGTTATTATAAACGTCCCGACTTAACAGCTGAAGTGATTGACAAAGATAGTTGGTTTCACACGGGTGATATAGGTGTATATGACGGAAAGTTTTTGAAAATAACCGACCGCAAAAAAGAACTTTTCAAAACTTCGGGAGGAAAATATGTGGCTCCTCAGCCAATAGAAAACAAGATGAAAGAATCTTCACTGATTGAACAAGTGATGGTAGTAGGTAACGAGCGCAAATTTGTTTCGGGCTTGATTGTGCCTTCGTTTGTAAATCTGGAAGCATGGTGCAAAGACAACAATGTTATTTTTCCTGGAAATGAAGGAGTAATTCGCATTCCTGAAGTAGTAGAAGCCATAGAAAAAGAAGTGGAACGCATTAATCAGGATATTAATCATGTGGAGCAGATAAAGAAATTTACGCTGCTGCCTGCAGAATGGGGAGTTGCCACAGGTGAACTTACTCCTACACTGAAACTAAAGCGCAAAATAATTCTGGAAAAATTCAGCGCTGAAATTGAGCAGATGTATAAGGAATAACATGGCTGATTTTATCAGAAAAAATTAAACAAAGTCCGAAGGACTTAAACATGAATAACCCCGAATGTAATTCGGGGAAAAAGCAGAACTAACAACCAACTCCTAAGGAGTTGAATAAAACATCATGAGTACGTATACTCAAATAATATATCAACTAGTTTTCAGCACTAAGAACCGCGAACACGCCCTTCAGTCTGAAAACAGGAAAGAATTATATAAATACATTTGGGGTATATTAAAAAATAAAAAATGTCATTTGTATCAGATAGGTGGTATTGCTGACCATATTCATATTATAACTCACTTACATCCTTCCATAGCGCTTTCATCATTAATTAAAGACATAAAACTGGCAAGCTCAGAGCATATAAAAAGTCATAATCTATTTGAAGGCTTTTCAGGATGGCAGGAAGGATACGGAGCATTTACATATTCTATTAAAGATAAAGACCGACCAATAGAATATGTAAAAAATCAGGAAGAACATCATCGAAATAAAACATTCAGGGAAGAGTATATCGATTTGCTGAATGAGCATGGGATTGTATTCGATGAGAAATTCCTTTTGTAATAATAATTCAACCACGTTGTGGTTGTTTTATCTCTGCTTCAGGCACCCCTGATTTCATCAGGGGTTATTCAAATTAAATCCCTTCGGGATTTTATAGAAGCAAATCAAAATGTTCTGCAAGAAAATCGTTCAGATTAATTTACTTTAAAATCACCTTATTCTTAATTTCGCACAGAATTTCCTTCCTGTGCTTATTACCCATCCTAAACTGACCAAGCTTCTTCAACAGGCATACTCTGCTGAAAAAGCTGCGGCTTTTGCTTATCAGGGACATGCAGGCTCCTTAAAAAATCAAGATGAAAAAATTCCTGTTCGCCAGATAGAACTAGACGAATGGAAACACCGCGAAGAAGTACTGAAGATTATGAAACAGTATCAAATACCTGTTTCAAAGAAATATGAATTTCAGTTTCATGTTATCGGAAAGACCATTTCATTCAGCTGCTATGTTATAGGTTGGTTTATGCCTTATTACTTTGCGGGCAGATTAGAAAGCGGAAATGTGTGTGAATATTTTGTGATGATTCATTATTTTCATGAGTTGGGTATTAAGGAGCATGACCAAATTCTATATGAAATGGCTATCAAGGAAAAAGAACACGAAGTTTTTTTTCTTGAAAAAGTAAAGGGAAGTAAGTTGTTGCCCTTTTTTGAAAAGTTATTCAATTGGGGAAAGAGAAGAAGTTTTAATGATGTTGATCTGGAAAATAAATTTCCGGTAGAACAGTCGGATAATTATTGCAAGAGATAGGTATCGTCATTGCGAGCGATAGCGAAGCAATCTCTTTTAGTTAGTAAGATTGCTTCGGGTGAAAAACCCTCGCAATGTCGATTTAAATTCTAGTTCCTCTTATCTGCTCCCCACATCATTTTGTTACGCAGAGTGCTGATGAAATTATCACCCGGAAAACGCACCAGACCTAAAGTAAACACAGCTCTTGAAATCTGAAGCTCGAATGAGCTGGGTAAGGTAACCGAGCGCGAGTCCAATGTTGCAAGAAAATTTTCACTTCGGCTTTCAACCTTCAGTTTTATTTTGCTTTTGTTGGAAATAACAAAAGGACGTACAGTTAGTCCATGCGGTGCAATAGGAGTAATTACAAAATTTCCGCAACCCGGACTAAGAATAGGTCCTCCGCAACTAAGTGAATAACCTGTTGAGCCTGTTGATGTGGCTATAATTAATCCATCTGCCCAATAGGAGTTTACAAATTCATCATCCACCCAGGTATGTATGGTTATCATGCTTGAGGTGTCTTTTTTTGTAACAGTTAACTCATTCAGCGCGAAATTATTTTCGCCAAAATATTCAGCTCCGTTTATGAAACTAACTAATGTACGTTGCTCAATTGAATACTTTTTTTCAAAAATATTCTGTAGTGCCTGCTTTATATTTTCCTGCGAAATACCTGAGAGAAAACCCAACCTACCTGTATTAATTCCTAGCACAGGAATTCCTGAACTACCTACCAATAAAGCACTTTGAAGCAATGTACCGTCACCTCCAATAGAGAAGAGAAAATCTACTTTGCCTTCAATATCTTCTTTTGATTCAAAAACTTTTGCTGCTGCAAGTGCAGGAATTTCATTTGGCAATTGTTCATGAAACTCGCGGTGAATAAAAACCTGAACATTATTTTCTGCCAGTGTTTTCAGTAATTCTGAAAAGCCAGAGAAAAAATCGGAGTTGTATTTTTTGCCGTAGAGCGCAATGTTCATGTGTCAAATATAGGAACTATGACTGAAACTTACCTTTCAGCCATTTGTTGTAATTAATAACATCTGTATCACTGCTGGTTTGCTGTTCTTCTTTAAGGAATTGAGCAACCTGTTCATTCAGCTTTTTATTCTTTTTAGTAATGCCGTTTAATGCTACATAACGAATGATTTCTATCAACTTCAGTTCGCGTTTGTTCTCTTCGTTCTGCAACAGGTCTTTGTATTCTTTCTTTATCTGTGTGGTGCGATAATCAAGAAATTCCATATCATCCAGTTCAAGACGAATAATAAGTTCGGCAATAGCAATCCGGAAGCGCAACGAACGATCGGCATTCTGATAACTCTTGTGCAGAAAAAGTTTGTTCAGGTTTTTTATTGAGTTACGGAAATCTCCTTTCTCGAAACGGAAGATGGCAAGATTCAGATAAACAAACACTTCATAGAACGGTGAGTTTTTAAGTTGTTCGTTGTTCTCTAATTGTTCCAGTATTTCAATGGCTTTATCAATATCAATTTTTGAATAGTTAATCACCAGCGAATTGTAATAGAAGAACAGATACTTATCGTAATGCAGTCTACCGAACTCTTCCATTGCAGCCTTCAGCTTTTCTGCATAGGCAAGGCTTTCCTGTACTTTTCCGTTTTTAAACAAGGTGTTTACGCTGTAGGTAAGCATCTGCAACTTGGTAAGGTGATTTCCTTTGTTGAACAAATGCTCTTCTGTAAACTGGTTGTAGGTTGTTAAAAGATAATCTTCCAGGTTTTTATAATCATGGCGTTGTAACAATACCTGACTAACAGCCTGATAAATTTTAAATCGCAAGGCAGGACTTTTTTTCAATTCACTGTCGTGCGAAAAATCATCTACGGTTTTGCTAAGCATTTCAACAACGGGATTTTCGCCCGGTGAGAAATTTTGTGTTATTTTCAGTTTGTACTTTACTGCTGCCAGAATATCATCAATCTGTCGGATATCGTGCAGGCGCGCGCTATTTTCTTTGCGTAGTTTAATATAGGTTTCTGGATTAATGGAAACCATCTCATGCGAAAGTTTAATATACTCACTGTAGATAATATCCAGCAACTCATAGTTCTCCTGTATGCTTGCTTTTTTCTCAGCTTTACGGATGAAATGATAGGAAACAGGATAGTTGTTACGATTAAAAAATAAATAGGCCAGTGATATTAATTGCAAAGTATTAGATGCTTCGTCTTCGCCAAAATGCTGAAGCATTAAACTCTTGTTTACTTCTTCGGTCATTCGGTTTTTCAAACGGTAGAACGAATTTTTTTCACCATTGGGATAAAGCTTCAGTGCAACTTTATCTTCATCATAAGCTTCACCTTTTTTACGGATGTAATCAAATAGCAATACATCTTTTCTATCGCCTTCGGCAGTATTGCGCGAAATATAGATTTTGAAGAACCGCAGTTCTTCTTTGGTCATGCTTTCTATAATACGATTGATAATATCCACGGGTGCTAAATTAAAAAAGAAAACTCCGCCATGCTTGTGCATAACGGAGTTTTCCAACTCTAAAACCCACGTTGCCGTTTACTTCTGCGGAGGCAACAACACCGCATCAATCACATATACCATACCGTTTGAAGCTTGAACAGCACCAAGAATATTGGCTCCGTTAATTTGCTTTTTACCGTCTTTAATGGTAATGGTTGCTTTTCCACCATTCACCATTCCAAGCACCATTCCGTCTTTCAGGTAATCTTCACGAAGGGCGCTGGTTGTTACATGATACTCGAGAATGTTGGTCAAATCACCTTTTGCTTCAGGTTTTAGCAAACCTTCAACAGTGCCTGCAGGCAAGGCATCAAATGCTTTGTTAACAGGAGCAAATACAGTAAATGGTCCTGCATTGGAAAGTACATCAACCAAACCTGCAGCCTGAACTGCTGCAACCAGGGTTGTATGATCAGGCGAGCCAACAGCAACTTTTACAACATCTTTTTGAGACATATCGTCTTTAACGGCAGATTGTCCTGAAAGCGGAGCACCTTGCTCACTGGTTGCTGATGTTGCAGCTTTTTCATCGGGTGAACTGCAGGCTGCTACAAAAAAGCCTAATGCAATAATTTTTGAGATTGAAGAAATTGTTTTCATTTTAGTATATATGTTTATGGTTTCGGTGACAAATGTATTTTGCAAAAAGAGCAGCAGTAATGAGGTTGGTCATTAAAAAATATGATAATTATCAATAAAAAGACCTTATTGTCTTCTTTTCTTTGTGACCAACATCATTATAAAATAAAGTATTAATCATACATTTATTTCAGAGAGATCATGAACTTTACACCCACATTTTATAGAATTCAAAACATGTTGAACAACTTTAAATCCGCACTTCTGATATGCTGCAGTATTTTCATTGCAATTGGATGCAATGATTTTGCAGGGACAAAAAACAGTTCATCGGCTACAACAGAAAATTTTGTCTCAGAAAAAATAAACGGAAAATATACAGTTGACCGCTCCACAGCAGAAGAACTTAAAGTGATGGAAAACACAATAGTTAATTTTTCGCTGATGATAAAACGACAGCCGAATAATCTGGCTGCTTATAATGAATATGGCAACCTGCTCCGAAATCATATTGAGCGGACTACAAACTATTGCGGCCTTGATAGAGATTCTAAAACTTTGCTTTGTAACAACCTTAATCTTATCAGCGAAAGAGTTCCTGCGCTTCAGAAAAACGATGTAGCTGCCGCAACTCAGGCAAGTAATGAAATCTATTCTCTTTTTTCAAAAATCGATTCTTCATTTGCATTCCGAAACTAAAAACATAACTGCTATCTATTATGATGTTTTCTAAAAGTTGTGAGTATGCTATTAAAGCAGTGCTGCATATATGTATAAATACAAAGGAAGGAAGCAAACTGAGCATACACGAAATTGCTGAGGAGATTGAATCGCCTGAGCCTTTTACGGCTAAAATTTTGCAGACATTGGTAAAACACAAAATCATTTCATCATCCAAAGGTCCGGGTGGTGGTTTCTTTATTGATAAAAAAGCAAAGCCTATTGTGGTAATGGATATTGTAGAAATTATGGATGGCAAATCTGCCTTTGAGCGTTGCGGTTTGGGTTTAAAAAATTGCGATGCAGATCATCCCTGCCCTATTCACAATGAATTTACGAGCTATTCAAACAAGCTCAAAAATTTGCTGGAAAAGAAAACCATTCAAGAGTTTTCGGATAGTATTATAGCAGGTAAATCGTTTATTTCCAATCTTCAGTAATTATTCTGCAGCAAAGGTTATCGTCATGCTGTCCCGATAGCTAACGGGATTGTTTCAGCATCTCTGAGACCCTGAAACAAGTTCAGGGTGACCAAGTGCAAACCTGTTTCCTTAATTAATAGAAGATAAAAAGGTCTTTTTATTGATATTAATCATGTTTTTTGCTGACCAACCTCATTACCTTGAGCATAAAGACGAAATACTTTTGACCCCGTAATCAAAAACTATACATATGAAAAACACAATATTCAAATTAATTACCGGAAGCATTTTAGCAACAGGAGTTGCTTTAATGGCAGGATGCTCCGGCAGCGAAACCACCAACACAGGTGCTGCACCTGAAAGTATGGTAAAAAAGGAAGAAGTTGCAGATAATGGCGAAGGAATAGGAAAGTTCAGCGGTGTAACGTTGGCTGCTTTTGATGCAGCAGTTGCAGCATCAGGTAAAACAGTATTTGAAACCAAATGCTCTGCATGCCACAAAGTAACAGACCAGAAAGTTGTAGGTCCGGGACTAAAAGGTGTAACACAACGCAGAAAACCAACCTGGATTTTAAATATGATCACCAATCCTGAAGAGATGACCAAAAAAGATCCTCAGGCTATGAAGTTGCTGGAAGAACACCTTACCCAAATGACTTTTCAGAATGTAACAGACGATGAGGCAAAAGCCATTCTCGAATACCTGAGAGAAATTGATGGTGAAGGTGCTTCAGTCCAAAAATAAAAAAGAAAATTATTAACCCAATCAAAACCAAAATAACATGAAAAAAATCACATTAAAATCAATAGGAATATTTGCCTCCTGCATAGCAGCGGCAGGTATTATCAGCAGTTGTAAACCCAAAAAGGTTGACTCTGCTCTCTCCGGTGATGCAGCATCGAAAGTTTATGTTGCTCCCGGCAAATACGATGAAGTTTACCTCTTTACCTCAGGTGGCTTCAGCGGTCAAATAGGCGTTTACGGAATTCCATCAGGACGTATGTTGAAACAGGTTCCAATCTTTTCTATGGATGCCGAAACAGGATGGGGATACAGCGAAGAAACAAAACCAATGTTAATGACCTCTCATGGTTTTGTTCCCTGGGATGATAGTCACCATCCTCAACTTTCACGTACTGAAGGTCAGGATGACGGACGTTGGTTATTTATCAATGCCAACAATACTCCACGTATTGCCCGTGTAGACTTAGGCGTTTTTAAAACCCGTGAAATTATTGAGTTACCTAATACAGGTGGTAATCATGCTTCTCCTTTTACTACTCAAAATACCGAGTATGTTGTTGGAGCTTCTCGTTTCTCTGTTCCTTATGACAAACAAGGTGATGAGGCTATTGCTGAATACAAAGACAAATTTAAAGGCACCATTTCTTTTATAAAAGTTGACAAAGAAACCGGTCGCATGAATTTGAACTTTCAGTTGCTGGTTCCCGGAGTTGACTATGATTTAGCTCGCGCAGGTAAAGCAGTTTCTGACGGATGGGTATTTTTCAGTTGCTATAACAGCGAAAAAGCACACTCATTGTTAGAAGTAAATGCTTCACAACGCGATAAAGACTTTATTATGGCTGTGAACTGGAAAAAAGCCGAAGAATATTTAGCAGCAGGTAAAGGACAAAAATGGGCTGCAAATTATGCACACAATGTATATGATGAAGGAACTCATACTGCTACCACTACCATGGAAAAAGAAGTTACTGTGTTGGATGTTAAAGATCTTCCGGGAGTATGTTATTTTATTCCTTGCCCAAAATCACCACACGGTTGTGATGTTGACCCAACTGGCGAATACATCTGCGCTTCAGGTAAACTGGCTGCAGTAATTCCGGTTTACTCTTTCAGCAAAATGATAAAAGCTATTGAAGCAAAAGACTTTGAAGGAGATTATGACGGAGTTCCTGTAATAAAATACGAAGCAGCTCTTGATGGCGAAGTAGAACGTCCGGGACTTGGACCTCTGCATACAGAGTTTGATGCAAACGGAAATGCCTACACTTCATTCTTCGTTTCATCAGAAATAGTTAAGTGGAATGTTAAAACCAAACAGGTTATTGACCGAATTCCTACTTATTATTCAATAGGTCACCTTTGTGTGCCAATGGGCGATAATATTACCCCTTACGGAAAATATGTAATTGCTTTGAACAAGATTACCAAAGACCGTTACCTGCCTACAGGTCCTGAGTTGACCCAATCAGCGCAGTTGTATTCTATTGAAGGAGAAAAAATGCAATTGTTACTTGACTTCCCAACTATAGGTGAGCCACACTATGCTCAGGCTTGTCCTGCTGAAATTGTGCGCAAACATGAAGTTAAGTTCTATAAATTAGAGAATAACAACCACGCTGCTGTTGTAAAAAATGAGAAAGATGCAAAAGTGGTTCGTACCGGGAATGACGTGCATGTTTATGCAACAGCAATCCGTTCACACTTTACGCCTGATAACATTGAAGGTGTAAAAGTTGGCGACAATGTGTATTTCCATATTACAAACCTTGAACAGGATTGGGATGTGCCACATGGTTTCTCAATCAAAGGGGCTAACAATTCGGAGTTATTAATACTGCCAGGTGAAACATCAACACTTAAATGGACGCCAGACAGAGCAGGTGTATTCCCAATGTATTGCACCGACTTTTGTTCTGCACTGCATCAGGAAATGCAAGGATATATTCGTGTATCTCCTGCGGGCAGCAATCCAACATTAAAATACTCAACCGGAGAGGAAGCAGTTTCTGCTAAATAGGTTGAGCTTTGAAAAGGGGAGGGAGGGTTTACCTCCCCTTTTTTTTAACTTTTAAAAATAAAATTTATGAAGACGATCAAACCTTTCCTAAGGGTAGTGCTGTTGTTATGCGGAGTTGCCATGTTTGTTTCCCTGAAGTTTCCTGCATGGAAAATTTTACTGGAAGCACCACAATATCCTGAAGGATTAAAGATGGAAATTTGGTCTGACCATATTGCCGGAGATGTAAATAAAATAAACGGGCTAAACCATTATATAGGTATGGCTCTTATAAAAGAAGAAAACTTTCCGGAGTTTAAAATCATGTCTTACCTTATTATTGCAATGGGAGTTTTAGGACTACTTGTTGCAGCAACCGGCAAAAGATGGATACTGTGGATATTTGCTGTTTACCAGGTTTTATGTGGTGTGTGGGGCATGTATGATTTCTGGAAATGGGAATATGAATACGGACACAATCTTGATACCCACGCTGCCATCAAAATTGAAGGTATGGCCTATCAGCCTCCGCTATTCGGATGGAAACAATTATTAAACTTTCTTGCAGGCTCATTCCCTGATGTGGGTGGGTGGCTTATAATCGGTGCCTCAGCTATCGTTCTCTTAGTTCTGGCTTACGAGCAATTCTTCAGAAAAAACTAATATTATTACATTTAAAGTTTAAATAAAGATGAATAGAATTCTTGCGTCCGTTTTTAGTGTATGTATATTTATTGTTTCGTGTTCTACCGAACCACAACCAATTAACTTTGGAAAAGATTTATGCGCACATTGCAGCATGACCATTATGGATAAAAAATTTGGAGCTGAAATGGTAAACTCAAAAGGTAAATCTCTAAAATTTGATTCAGGTGAATGCATGGTAAGCTACCTGAACAGTGAAAACAAATTTGAAGCTGCACAATACCTTGTTGTTAATTATACTTCAGAAGGCGAACTGATAAATGCCTCGGAGGCATTTTACCTGCATGGCGGAAGTGTTGTAAGTCCAATGGGGGGCAACCTTGCTGCATTTAAAACAAAAGCCGATGCAGAAAAACTAAATGAAGAATTTGGAGCTGAACTTATTTTGTGGAACGATTTAAAAAAGATTAACTTTTGAAATCACTTGCATTATCTTGCTTCCTGCTTCTTGTTTCCTGCTTCTTTTCCGAAGCAAAAACCATTATTGTTTGCAGCGAATGCAAAGTAACACAACTAACAACTGCACTTGATCTAGCTGCTGATTTCGACACCATTCTTGTAAAAAAGGGCATCTACACTTCTGTAAACACAGAAATAAAAAAACAGGTTGTTATTATTGGTGAAAATTATCCGGTAATTGACGGACAGGAGAAAGATGAAGTGCTGGTAGTAAAAGCAGATAACGTTATTCTTTCGGGTTTATGGATAAAAAACTCAAAGCGCGGAAGCATGAAAGATTATGCAGGAATAAGAGTAGTTGATTCGCGCAATGTGAAAATAATCAACTGCAAACTGGAGAATACCTTTTTCGGAATATACTTAGCAAATTCAAAGAACTGCCTCATAAGCGGCAACCACAGTAAAGGTGCTAACTATGGCAACAGCGATACGGGAAACGGTGTACAACTATGGAAATGCGACAGTATAAAAATTGAGAACAACCACATGGAAGGTCACCGTGACGGTATTTATTTTGAGTTTGCTCATTTTTGTTTGATTGAAAAAAACCTCTGTGAAAAAAATTTCCGTTACGGCTTGCACTTCATGTTTTCTGATAGTGATGTATACCGCAAAAATACTTTTCAGAATAACGGAACCGGTGTAGCTGTGATGTACACTAAAAACGTTGAAATGTATGACAACATTTTTCGGAATAACTGGGGCGATGCGGCTTACGGTTTGCTTTTAAAAGATATCAGCAACAGCATTATTGAAAGGAATACTTTTACCAATAACACCGTTGGTGTAACTATGGAAGGTTCAAACAGCATAACATTTTCAAAAAACAATTTTGCATCCAACGGTTATGCACTAAAGGTGATGGCCAATTGCATCCGTGATACATTTATGTATAATAACTTTACCGCAAACACCTTTGATGCCGCTACCAATGGAGAATTGCGTGAGAATAGTTTTAAGTATAATTACTGGGATAAATACGAAGGTTATGATTTAAACCGCGATAAGATTGGCGACATACCCTTTCGTCCTGTAAGTTTGTATTCTATGATAATTGAACAAATGCCTTATGCCGTAATGTTGCTGCGTAGTTTTACAGTAGAGATTTTAAATCGCGCTGAAAAAAGTATTCCGGGAATTGTTCCTGAAACATTTCAGGATTATGCACCCATGATGAAACCACATTCTTTATGATACGAATTGAAAAGGTAGAAAAAAGTTTTGGCAAACTGAATATTCTGAAAGGAATTGATGTGGAATTTAAAGCAGGTCAGGTGGTAAGTGTTATAGGTCACAATGGTTCGGGAAAAACCACACTTATCAAATGTATACTGGGAATGGTGGTAGCAGATAAAGGCAACATTTATGTTGACGAAAAAAACATTGCCGGTGATTTCCGCTACCGCGAGAATATTGGCTATATGCCGCAAATAGGGCACTATCCCGAGAACATGAAGATTGGTCAGATTTTCAGAATGATGAAAGACCTGCGGAAAAATGCTGTATCGTTAGATGAAAGTTTAATGGAAGAATACAAACTTTCAGAACTTTTTGAAAAACCTATGCACGCCCTTTCGGGAGGAACAACACAAAAGGTTAGTGCATCACTTGCTTTCTTATTTAATCCTAAAGTGCTAATATTAGATGAGCCCACAGCGGGACTAGACCCTTTAGCTTCTGAAATTTTAAAAGCAAAAATTATAGAAGCAAAGAGTAAAGGAAAGCTTGTCATCATTACCTCGCACATTATGAGTGAAGTAGAAGAAATGGCTGATACCGTGATGTATTTATATGAAGGCAAAGTGAATTTCTATAATTCAGTAACGGAACTGAAGAAACAAACAGGTGAAGAAAAAGTGGGAAAAGCGATTGCTAAAATCATGAAAGAATCAGCGCATGTTTAAGATAGCAAAATATGTGATGTATGATATCTTGCGCAGCAAGGTATTGATTGCTTATTCCCTGTTTCTGCTGCTGGTTTCATTCAGTCTGTTCAGCATGGAAGAGAACAGTTCAAAGAGCCTTATAAGCCTCATGAGTGTGGTAATGATTATTGTTCCGCTGGTAAGTATTATTTTCTCAACAACGTATTTCTATAATGCTTATCAGTTTATAGAATTACTGGTGGCTCAACCTATAAGTCGCAGCTCTATATTATTGGGCGAATTTTTAGGTGTTTCCGTTTCATTGCTTACTGCATTGCTTATAGGAGTTGGTATTCCTGTTCTGATTTACGCACCCGACTCAACCGGGTTAGTATTAATGATTTCAGGTTTTGCGCTTACGCTTTCGTTTATATCACTGGCATTTTTCTCTTCGGTTGCCATGCGCGACAAAGCAAAAGGCATTGGCATGTCGCTGATGCTGTGGTTTTATTTTTCGGTGATTTATGACGGGCTTGTTTTAGGAATTCTCTTTTCGTTCAATGAATATCCGTTAGAGAAAGCAGTGATTGCTCTTGCATCCTTCAACCCTATTGATCTGGGCAGAATAATTATTCTGATGAAAATGGATATTTCGGCATTAATGGGGCTGACAGGGGCTGTTTACAAACAGTTTTTCGGAAGCAGCTTTGGTATTATCTACAGCCTATCCATTATGCTGATGTGGATTATTTTTCCGCTGCTGATTGCGCTGCGCATTTTCAGAAAAAAGAATTTATAGGCATAGCCCCCTGCAAAATAAGAAGTTACAAATATCTTTTGCATC
This sequence comes from Bacteroidota bacterium, assembly GCA_947478465.1. Taxonomy (GTDB): domain Bacteria; phylum Bacteroidota; class Bacteroidia; order SXHM01; family SXHM01; genus SXHM01. Next base: position 45,659 of record CANJWH010000006.1, on the reverse strand, counting down.
TTTGTAATGGATAACCTTTTTCATTCAAAACAATACGTACCATGAAAAGCAAACTATACCTTCTTGCTGTTTTATCAGGATTTTTATTTCTGCAAACAGCAAATGCCCAAAACACCTACAGCGATGTGGCAGAAATAATTTATAACAAATGTGCTTCGTGTCATCACGAAAATCAACATGCGCCATCGTTTTTGAGTTACTCTGAAACTGTGCCTTATGCAGGTATGATTCAGTATAATCTGGCGAACGGAATTATGCCACCCTGGAGCCCCGATACCATTTACTCCCGCTTTCTTCATGAGCGAATATTAACCGAGAATGAACGGAATTCCATTTTATCCTGTGTACTTTCAGGTGCTTTACCGGGCGATACAACTCTTATTCCGCCACCACCTACTTTTGCTGAATACAAACTTTCCGGAACGCCATCACTTACACTTCAGATACCAACATTTACCAGTAACGCCACTGCAAATAATGATGTGTATAATTGTTTTGCTTTGCCCATGGGTATTAACGAAGACAAGTACCTGCGTGCATTTGAAATTGTTCCCGGTAATGCCGGAATTGTTCATCATGTGGTGTTGAGTATTGATACAACAGGCACGCTAACCAGTGATTTATCCGGCAACTGTTTTACCCAGCCGGGCGATTTTGGAATAGGTGGCTATGCCCCCGGTTCAAACCCAACTGTTTTTCCGGGAGTAGCTCCTCTTAAAGCAGGAGTGAGAATTAAAGCAGGTTCAAAACTTATTATGCAGATACATTATCCGGCAGGTTCTGAAGGACAAAAAGACAGCACCAAAATACGTATGTATTTTTATCCTCAGGGAACGCAAGGCATTCGCGAGGTATACAGTTCAGTTCCATTGCAAAACTGGTTGATGTTTATTCTTGCGAATACCACAGCAACTTACACTGCACAATATCCTGCTTCGGGCGGATTGCCGGTTCCAATTTCTATTTTCAGTGCCTTCCCCCACTCTCATGGTATCTGCAGAAGTATTGAAAACTGGGCTGATAATGGAAGCAATACTATTCCTCTGATACGAATCAATAACTGGGATTTTAACTGGCAGGGGTATTACACTTACCGGAACATGGTAAAGATTCCAAGCGGTTATACAATTCGGTCAAGTCATTTTTATGATAACACAACCAACAATCCAAATAATCCTAATCCACAATTTGTAAGTGCCGGAACCAGTACCAGTGATGAAATGCTTTTTGATGCATTCCAGTGGCTTTTATATCAACAGGGTGATGAGAATATTGATATCGGGGCATTGCTTGCAAATGATTCATTGCTTGCACCATTAGGCATTGCAGACATTTCAAATCCGGAAATTTCTGCTTACACTTACCCTAATCCTTTTTCTGATTTTATAAAAATAGGTTATGAACTGAACAAAACTGCAGCGGTTTCTGTTTCAGTTTTTAACTTAACAGGAACGGAAGTAAGAAATTTTGGCAACAGTATTCTTGCACCGGGACAGTACAGTGTTACATGGGACGGAAAAAACGAAAACGGAGTTAAACTTCCGGCAGGAGTTTACTACTATACTATACGTGCAGGAAAAACCACAAGCAGCAGCAAAATTGTTTTAATGCCCAAGTAGAATAAGGGTTTTACAGCTTTACCCTACTTGTTATATAACATCAGGCTTTTAAAAAGTTTATGGTGTTTGATTAATAAACTTAATTAATAACCGGTTAAATTCGGTTGCATGGGTTTCCATAGGGCAATGACCTGCGCCTTCTATAACAGAGTATTGCACAGCAGGCATTTTTTTAATGAAACTTTGTGCTGCATCAATTGGTATCCATTTGTCTTTGCTGCCCCAGATCAGCAATACCGGAGCTTTTATTGATGAAAGGCTAAGCGACTGGGTTTCATAAGCACGTGATAATTCAAGTATAGCTGCTGTTGTACGCTTAATTGTAAATGGCTCAAGATATCCTGCCACGGCAAACGAATCGGGTTCCTGTGAATAGGCGGAAGCAAGTAGCTTTTTAAACTTTGGAAAAGTGTAATAATAGTTGGATGCAATAACCGAGGCAACTTGTTTTACAGGTCCGGAGGAAATGAGTAATGAAGTAAAACCTGAACCTTCAGATTGTACGGTTCCGTTAAAGGTGCCGTCAACCAGTATTAGCTTATCAGTTTTTTCGGGGCTCATTGCTGCCATTGCACCTGCAATACCTGCTCCCATGCTATGGCCTGTTAATATCCAAACGTTGTTACTAAGACTGTCGGCAAGTTTCCATAACAGATTTGCATTTGCAGACATTGAGTGATTTACATTTTTTTGTTTGGAGCTGTAACCAAAAGGCGGAACATCAACAGCTACCACATGATAACCTTGAGCAACAAGTGTGTCAATATTTTTTCGCCACGAGAATGTGGAACCAGAGAAACCATGAATAAACAGAATATTCCCTTTTGAGCTGTCTGCTGCCGGTTTCCACTCCCGGTAGTGAATGCTCACACCATTGATGTTTGTGAAATAGCTTTCAGGAAAGGGCTTATAATTTGAAGCTGGAACATAGTCAGGAACTGAAAATGCATAAGGCAAAAGAAACAACAAAAGCAGCAAAGAAACCAAACCGGTCAATACGATGCGTAAAGCTTTTTTCATACTTTTTTATAACATTCTGACACCTTTTTTGTTCAGAATATGATTTAAATCAATGTTAAATATGACAATATTATTGGCCGAAAAAGGGGAAAGCAGTACTTTTGTAAAATATTTAATTTGAAAGATGAATAAGGTTATTACAACTGTTTGAACAGCCTGTAAAACCAATGGTTATAAATAATACAACAAGGGTTAAGTAAAGAGAGGATAAACGTTTTGTATTCATTTTTTTATTTTACTACTTCAATCTTCCTTGTTGTTCTTCCTTTAATGGTTTGCAAGCTTAGGAAATAAACTCCTTTGCTTAATGCGCTCACATCAAGATTAAACCTGGTTGCATTTAGAGTACCACTTAATAACAACTTGCCTGTTACATCGTGCAACTGGTAATTGCCTGATCCGGTTTTAGTTTCAATGGTAACTGTATTTGCAACTGGATTTGGGTAAAGTGTAAATGGTTGAAATAAATCTTCACTTATCCCTACTCCCGTTCCACAAATGTTTTGTGTCAAACTAATGGTGTCTTCAGCATGAGACCCAATTACAAAAACAGATGTGTTAAGGTCTCCTTTTTTGGTAAAGAAAATCCAAGGTCGGGTAAGTGCAATGGTGTCGATAGCTGCAAAACCTAAACTGTGAAAAGAATTTAAAATATTTGAAGACCAAGCTGAGAAACTACCTGATGCTTGTAAACCATAAACATTAGTTGGATTTAATATCCAACTATAGATTAAGACATAAGCACTATCAGGAATAATATTGTCTATAAAGTCGCTAAGAGAAGTCATGGAAGATGAACTGCCCTGATTCCAATAGAAAAGTTTTTCAGGTCTTATTCTGCCACAACTTCCATTTACATTCATTTGTCCAAACATGTTTTGCTGGCATGTGTCGGTATTAGTGTAAGGACTAATGCCAGGTGAACACCAAGGTTCACAAGTGATTGGGTCTATGACTGCAACTAATACTTGATTAATTGCAATATTAGTCTGTCCACAAGCTAAATATTCTTGAACAGAATCATCAATTGAATATAGAATATTATAACCCTGTGTCAAGTCCGCTGGGTAACCTTTATTTTGACAATACAATGCAGAGGACTGGCCAAATGAGTAAGAAGTTGTGAGAGTATAAAGAAAACAAAGCGAGTAAATTATTTTTTTCATTTTGTTTTAGTGTTTATAAATACTGTCAGGGATTATAAATCCTATACTCTAAGGTCGGGATTGCAAATCCCGACCAGCGATGATATTCATCATTTTACTACTTCTATCTTCCTTGTTGTTCTTCCTTTAATGGTTTGCAAGCTTAGGAAATAAACTCCTTTGCTTAATGCACTCACATCTAAATTAAACTTTGCAGCATTTACAGTACCGCTTAACATCAGCTTGCCTGTTACATCGTGTAACTGGTAATTGCCGGATGCGGTTTGAGTTTCAATGGTAACTGTATTTGCAACTGGATTTGGGTAAAGCTTAAATGTGTTTAGCGTATTGTTTTCAATGCCGGTAAGAGGGTCAATAACCTGAACATATGCAATAGGACTTTCTGTTTTAAAGGTATAGTCATTACAATACGTATCGCTGCAGCCATTAGCATCTGCAACCGTTAAACAAATAGTGTACAAGCCCGGTATATCATAGGTATGACTCGGATAAGCTGTATTGTCCGTTGTTCCGTCACCCCAAGCCCAGATGTAGCTAAGCGGTGCAGTTCCTGTTGCAAGATTTTCTGCAAGATAGTGCATGGGCTGAGTAGTATCCGGGTAAAGCTCAAAATTAGAAGACGCGGTAGCTGTATGCACTGTAACTACAACATCATCTGATGTGGCAGTGCCGCATCCATCGGTTACCATTACGGCATAAGTGCCTGAATGTGTTACGGCAAGGCTTTGTGTAGTAACCCCGTTTTCAGTCCATACATAACTTGTTCCGTTATTTGCAGTAAGTATTAAAGTATCGCCTGTACAAAATTCAAGAGGGCCGCTTGCTGTAATAGTGGCTATAGGTAAAGTAGAACAAGGAGTGTATTGCCAGAAATCTCTTCTTCTACCGCTGCCATCATGGCCTGTACCTATATATCCTTTATTACCGATTGAAAACGATACGGCCTGATCTCTGGTTTGTGTTAAGTTACTCATAAGCACCCATGTATTTGATACAGGGCTATAACCATAAAGATTGCTGCCATATGAACTGGTACCAACCAATGCATAACCGGTATTGTTGATAGAAAAACCTGTAGCGTAAATTAAACCTGAACCAATTACATTGGCTTTTTGTGTCCATGTATCATTGGCAGGATTGTATTCATAGAAATCATTGTAGGTTCCGCCACCGCCCAGATAGCCTTTGTTTCCGATGGAGAAACCAAAAGCTCCATAGCGTTCAAGGCCAGTAAAAAATGCTTTTTGTGTCCAGGTATCGTTTGCGGGGTTGTATTCATAAAAATCATTCTGGTTGGCACCGTCATTACCTGTTCCAATATATCCTTTGTTGCCGATTGAAAATCCTACGGCAGAGTATCTTCCTGTTCCTGCAAAATCGGCTTTCTGTGTCCAGGTATCATTGGCGGGGTCGTACTCCCAAAATTCTCTGTTGAAGTTACCGCTCCAGTCCATGCCGGTGCCCATATAGCCTTTGTTGCCAATGGCAAAGGCAACTGCTGCCTCGCGTGCTGTTCCGGGAAAATCGTTTTTCTGAGTCCATGTTGTGGTTAATGTATCGTATTCCCACATGTCTCTTGTTAAAGCGGTATCACTGCCGCCAACAAAAATATATGCTTTGGAGCCGATTGAAAAACCGGAAGCAAGGCTGCGTGTTCCTCCCCCGTAAAAAGGTTTTTGTACCCATGTGTTTTGTGCAGTGGCAATGGTGCACACTGAAATAAGCAGGAGAAGTAATTTTGTTTTCATTTTGAATTTATTTTCAATTATCAGTGCGGGAGTAGCACTGTTTAATATTCAGCAAGCATTGTTGCTGACACTCTAAATATTAAACAAATTTACTAACTATTGTTGTTATTCAGCATTTTTCTTTTTCAGTACAAGCCAGATGAGCAAGCGTTAACTCAGCGGCTTGCCAAACAATGCATATTGTTTTTACCAAACAGATTTAGAAGAAATGTTAATCTGATCAATGGCTGACAAATAAATTCTTTGCTTCCTTCCAAGTTATCAATTCATTGTTATGTTTTCGTTTAGATTGAATTTTAGAAGAGAATGCTTTAGATTGTTTCATTGCTTCTAAATGGATGCCGCTGCGGTAAAAGTTATTTAGTTCATTTTCATTTTCCCATAAAGTCATGGTGTACCAGACTTTAAGATTCCAATTGTTTGTTACTTTAAATTTTTTGCAGGGCGACTGTTTCAGTTCATTGATAATTTTTCTGTTAAAATTTATAAAAGAAAAAAGTTTTGAATAAGAATTTAACTCGATTTTGGTTATTGATACTAGCATTAGTAATTATTTGTGTTGTTGTTTTATAATGAAGGATAACGGCTTACTGGTTGCATGTGGGCAATTAAACCAATTGTAATCGGGAGCAATTCATTTGTCGCACCAAAACAAAGTTAGTTAAAAGCAGAAATGGTTGTTGTTTAATTGGATTGCAAATCCCGACCAGTGGATAACTTAAACCCTTTTGCCATAGAGTTTAAAATCAAGATTACCTCTGCTCAATTATTTAAGTAGAATCTGACTGAAAATATTATTACAAACAAAAAGAGAAACACTTAAAGTTAAAACGATTGTAACATCGATTTTCTCATGAATTTTAATTCTTAATTAGTTTTTTTGTACACAACGATTTACCATAGTATATCTTTAAATAATAAACACCGCTTGACAATGAAGAAAAGTCAAGCATACCTATTTGTTTTCCGGACCAGATAAATTCCCCTAACGAACTAAACAATTCATAAGATCTGTTTTCCTCATTACTAATGGTATTTATAGTAGAGGTAAAAGGATTAGGATATACCCTTAAACTATCTAATTCTACGCAGTATCGAATTCCAGTGGATGAACATAAGTCTAATAATTCTGCAACTCCTGTATCCATCTCACAGTTTTGTATTTTCATATTGATTATAAAATTATCAATACCGCTTTGCATTTGCGCAGCATCAACAATGGGCGAACCATAAGTTGCCCACAACATTACATTGTTCCAGTCCGGATGATTTATTGCATAATGATAATGAGGAAAAGAAAATGAATTAGGAACAGTTTTCCACGTCCAGAAGGCATTCCCTCTTACTTTATATTCGGGATCAGTTAAGAGGACCAATTTATTTTCCAATCCGCTTAAATTATCTTCGCCCCATTCGCCACACCAAATGGGAGCGTTTAAGTTGTTGGAAAGCGTAAGATAATCGTTCATATTGGGTGTACCAAAAAGTGTATAATAATGGAATTGAAAACAAATGTTCGTATCTGGCAATGAAGTGAACATGGAAAAGTCTTGTGCGTAGTTATTTCCTTCAAGCATAATCATGTGATTATTATCTACCGTCCTTAGGGTGTCAATTATAGCGTCATATAAACTTACAATATCTGGCCACCACCAGTTATTTGGTTCGTTTAATAAGTCGTAAGCGGCAATTATTCCACGATCTTTATATCTGTTCGCAATTGCTTTCCAAAGTTGAATCGTTCTGTCCTTATTGGCAGGTGATTGCCATAGATTTACTGAATCAGGATCGGCTGTAAACAAGGTAGATTGACCACCCGGTGCTGAATGCAAATCTAAAACGGCATATACATTATAATCCTCGCACCAATTTAATACACTATCCAGAATAACCCAGCCGGATGATTTATATACATAGGGATTTGAATCATCTTCCAGTATGGTATGATTGAAGGGAATGCGAACAACATTAAAACACTGTTCAGAAATTTTCCTGATGTCGGCCCGTGTGATATAGTTTTTATAAACGGAATCTCTAAAAGCCTGAACAGCTGCAGGACCAACTACAGATTGCATTTTAGCAGTAATATCTTTTTCTGAAAGTGTTCCACCAGACCACATCAATCCTTCCCATAGCAGCCATGAACCAATATTTACTCCATCAAGAAGGATAGCATTGTTTTGTCCATCAAAAATCTGTTGATTGTTACGGTGAACAAATGAGGTATTATTCCAAACGGCTTGTGCCTGAACAGTTGCATTAGAAATTAAAAATACTGTTACGAAAAATAGATTTTTCATCTCTGTTATTTTAAGATTGCCGAACTCCCGGACTAATCAATGCTTCACAATTTTAAAGGTCTTAGATGAATTCTTTTGTGAAACGGTTAGCATATAGATACCGCTTGCCAAATTGCTGATATCAATTTGCTGGGTGGTAACGCCTGATGTTATTTCAAGCGTTTTGGTTTGCAGCAAAGAGCCATTGATAGAATAAATGTCAACCTTAGTTGTAGTAAATTGTGCAACGTCAATGGTAACGGTAGCTATACCTGATGTTGGATTTGGATAAACATTCAATGTTATTCTGTCGCCCAGTTCCAGAATTCCCATTACGCAATTCAATGAGTTGTCATGGATGAAAGATGAAGTATATTGGCGGGGATGTCCGCCTGAAATAGTGGTGGCAGAATCGCCTGTGTAGCGATGCATTTCAACAACGGTGCTGTCCCAAAGTTGGAGTTGGTCAGTTCCGCAACCGTAGAACCTGAATTCCATTGTGCTGTCGGCATAAGCAAAGTCATTTATGCCCGGCACATTTTTTACCAGCGTTTCAATGTGAGGTTGATTATACAAAGGAATGATGGTTCCTTCTTTTACGTATATGGGAAGATAGTCTAGAGGAGCATCTACCGTTAAGGTTGTTGGACCTGTTGCTGCGAGTGTTCCGCTGCAGAAGTCGTACCAGTTGCCTTCAGGAAAATATACACTTCGGGTTGTTGCACCTGATGCCAAAACCGGAGCAACCATTACGCGGTCGCCTAAAAGAAATTGGTCTTTTATTGCAATTGTGTTTACATCATTTGGATAATGAAAGTAAAGCGAACGTGCCACCGGAATGCCTTTTTCTTTTCCTTCTTTAACTAAGGTGTAGAAATAAGGAAAGAACTGCACGTGCTGCTTTGCAAATTTCTTGAACATTGCTTGTGTTTGTGGCGATTGGTCAAAAACGAGTTTAGTGCCAAAGAATAGCTCACTTCCTTCATGCGTCCACATAACAGGAAACATGGTGCATGCTTGCAGCCAGCGAATCCAAAGTTCTTCGGAATTAGAGGGTAAGGTGTTATACTCATAACCGGCAATATGCGAGGAAACCAGTGGATGCCCTGAAATACCTGCACTGAGTATGGCAGGTATAATTGTTTTTATTCCATCAACAGCCGACCAATCAAATTGCGGGTCGCCAATCCACATTAGCGGTGAATATTTTTGAATGCCCGTCCAACCTCCACGCATCCAGTAGGTATAATCACCATCGGGTTGATGTTGTTCCCAAAACTCCTGATTGGTTTTAGCCCACCACAAAGGATATTCGTTATGCACTGCATAAGGATTTACATTGGCTGAATCAACCATGTCAATCCGGTGGTGTTCTCCAAAATCTATCATACCTCCGCTGCTGCCCCTGTTGTATGCATTAATCAAGATATCATTCTTAAACCAGTTGCGAACTGTTTGTCTGGTTAAATCGGGTTCTGCTACTTGTGCCCAAAATGAAAGCCATTGATTGAGATATGTTTGGTTTGAAGAGTTTTTCATGAAATAGCCATTTGTATTTCCAGCGTTGTAATCGTAATCGTTATTAAAAATATATGGCCAGTAATAATGTAACACCTTGAAACCATCAGCATGATGGTTGTTTACTAAATTGGTGTAGTTGGGATATTTGACCACATCTAAATCCCATTTTTTTCCTACTCCTAATATGTCATTCATTTTCTCTGACCAGTAGCTGTGCCAAATAGCACTGCAAGTGATGCTATCGTCTCTTAAAAGTTGTGCAACTTGAATCGATCTGTCTGTCTCAGTTTGAAAACCATTTCTGTTTTTTGCCATCATCCAAACGCCAAACACCCAGGGTTCAGGAGTTCGCAAAATTCTGCCTGCATCTTCGGTATAGTTTTGAATAATCTCAGCAGGATTAGCTCCGGTGTAAACAGTAAAACTTAGTTTCTGGTCCCACACGGCAATTTCATTGATGTTTGTGTTGGTCTCACCTAAGTCAAATGAACTGCAAGAGTTTTCATTTAATAACAATCCATACCCGCGTGTAGATAAATAAAATGGTACACGATAGTTTCCCTGATTTTCGGGGTTTGGTGAAGGGACTGTATCTGCCTGCCCTTCACTTATCCAGTTCAGCATTTTTTTATTTCGGAATGCAATACCTTCCAGTCGCTCACCAAATCCCATGAAGTATTCATCAGGAAAAAGTTTTAGACGCAGTTTAGTTCTGTATTTCCAGGGCTGGGTAAGATTATTTGTTTTCTGAATGTCAATTTTTATTCTGTTGTCGGCCAGTATTTCAGCATGAAAACTAAACCCTTCATTTAAAATGGTATTCTGAAAAACGGCATCTACCTGATATAACTGGTCATTTGCTGTCCATGAAGGAATGCTGTTAGTGAACCATTGGTTGAACAAGGCATTATCCTGCACTACCAAATGAATGTAGTTGGCATAGTTTACATCAGAGAACGGATAGCTGGCTATGCCAAGGGGTAATTCTGCACCTAGTTTATAGGTTTCTAACAATGTGCTGCCTGAACTGATGCTATTTATTTTAAAGCCATCATCATACAGACTGAAACTAATATCGCCTCTGTTTATTTGATGCAATAGTGTTTGAGAGAAAAGGTTGCTAAAACTAATAAGTGAAACACTTACAGCTAAAGTCAACTTTTTAAATACACTTCTCATTTCTGTCGCGGTCTTTAAGATTTATTCTAACGTTTGAGGGCTTGGCGAAGGCGGACTCCCGATGGCTATCGGGATAAAAGCACTTCACTGTTGCACCGAAACAAAGTTAATTAAAAGCAGAAAAGGATTTTATCTGGATTATAAATCCCATGCTCTAAGGTCGGGATTTTGAATTGAATAATTTGTTTTTTATAGGTATTCAAGATTGCTGCGCAGTTGCAAATCCCGACCAGCGGGGGATCTCCTTTGTCAATAGTCTGTGACTACTAATTTGTCAGTAGCAATAGTTTGGTTGTTATTTGTCAGTTGAAAGTAATACAGTCCGCTTGATAAATTGTTGCGTTGTATTGTTACAGTCTGCCCGCTAATGTTATTTACTTGTCTTACCTGTTGTCCTAATGAGTTGTAAAGTGTCAAGGTTGCATTTTTGAAAATTTTGTCTGTCTGCAAAGTTGTTTGTGCAGTAAAAGGATTTGGAGAAATTTGAATTTTATTTTTCAGTTCACCCTCTTCATTTATATTAGATGTTGAAGAAAAGTTGGCTACTAAATTAGTGCCATAGTTAACAAGGTAACTTAATGAAGAATTAGTAGAAATGATATTACCATTATCCGTCCAATTTAAAAATGTCCATCCTGTGTTTGGTAAAGCATTCAATGGTATTGTTTCTCCAAGTTGATATACTCCTCCACCCTCTGTTGTGCCTGCATTAGATGGCAGAGAGGATAAGCTTATTGCGGCAGATGAGTCAATAGAAACAGAATACGGTTGTAAATTTTTGGCAATAATGATGTTTCCATAATAGTCTAAAAAAGCAATATCTGTTAATTCATCGTTATCAAAATCGGATGTTCTATAACTGGCAATATTTGTGATGGAAGAGTTTAGCAGAAAACTAGCATCTGTGAATTTTGTATTGCCGGTATTTAAATATAAAAAGGGTTGTGCACCATGCAGGCAAACAACAAAATCCATCCATCCATCATTATTAAAGTCTCCTTTTTCAATCCATTTAATCCAGGCATTAGAGACAGGCCAATTTTGTAGAATATTTTGCGTAGAATCACTAAAAGTACCATCACGATTGTTTATCAACAGCTGAAGATGACAATTCTGGTATTGATATAAAGTTGACATGATAATATCAGGCCATGTATCATTATTCACATCCATTTCTATAATTGCAACGGTTCCCCAACTCGTTCCGCCATACCTGTTTGGCAGACCGTTTGAAAGTGAAAAAACTCCCGTTCCGTTATTAAGAAGAATAGCATCATTAGAAAGACCGGCATAATCTGCTGCCCCAAGAATTATATCCATATCATTGTCTTTATCAATATCTACAAATCTGCTTGACATATATTGATTAGTGAGGTTAACAATATTAGAAGGTAGATTTGCGGTGTTAACTGTAAACTGGCCTGTACCATTATTAATTAATAATCTGGGACCAATTCCTTGTTGTCCCCCAATATTGCATACATAAATATCCTGATCGCCATCATTATCAATATCGGCAGTTGCCATATTATGAGAGAAATCTAATACTGTAGGAATATTTCCGGATGAGGATTCTACAAGTTGTCCATTGGAATTTTGAAAATACAATTTGTTTTGACCTCCGGGAAATGGGTTTACATCCGTACCATGATCTGCAATAATGATATCAGATTTATCATCCCCGTTAAAATCAGCAATTGCAAAATCGCGTGGATGAACTAGGCTATCAACTCCGATTATAGGCGAGTCGTTTGTAAATACCATTGTTCCGTTATTTTTTACACATTGTATAGGAGCATACGTTGCGGGATATGTAGGAGGATAAACGATACGAGGAACTATTAAATCATTTTTATTATCCGAGTTATAATCAATAATAAAAAGCTCTTCAGTATTGCTTGAATAATATGGCAAAACAATGGTATCGTAAGAAAAATAAGATTGTGCAAAACCATTTTGCAAGCTAAATAGTAAGAATGCGATTAGTATTAATTTTTTCATATTTTTAGTTTGTCGTTGTCATACTGTTAAACAATTGTTTGGCAGAGTTAATGTCTTTTTTGCATTAGCAATAACAAACTATTACAAGAAGCAAACTTACTAATACTTCCTCTTTCTCAACCAAAACTGAATGGCTTTGCAAAGGTTTGCGTTTATTTCATAATTATTCTTTGTTTGTAATCGCACTCATGAGAGCGCTTCGCTTAGTTTCGCAATATTTATATTATGTTAACAAACAAACTTATCAAAACTTTTTTCAAGCTACTTAGCTTTCTCCTTCTCCTTTTCTTTCTGCGCTCATACCATACTTCAAAAATATCCTGTTCAGTATAATGTTTAAGAAGTTCACATAATTCTTTGTTTATCTTTTTTGTTGCATCAGGCTTTGTCACCATAATTATGGTGTACCTGTATTTATCAAGGTAATTCATCAACGTAGTCATTTCTACGTTCTGCTTTCCATTTTCAATCCGCGATAACTCAGCTGTGCTTTTTTTACCGCAGCGTAAGGCAACTTGTTTAAGGCTCTTATTTATTTCGCGCCTAAACTGTTTAAATTCTTTGCCTATCCATTTTAATGATTGGCTCATAGCACTAAGAACTAAAGATGATAAACAAAAATATATAATCTTTAATTTATTAAAAGGAGATTGCTTTATAAAGCAACACTTGTTGTACTCATTTTTTGATTAAAACAGTTTTGTGAAATAGTATTGCCGCTGAAATCAGTTCTTTGACATACTGAAAAAAGCAGCAAGCAACCACACAAAATCACGTTGGGGTTCCGTTGCACAGTTAAGGAACTCTGTGAAAACAATAAGGAGTTCATTTCTGTAACAAAGTAACTCCGTTAAAAGAATAAGGAGTGCAGTTGCGCCAGAAAGTAACTCTCAAAAAATAAAAGGGTGTGCAGTTTTTTAAGAAAGTAATTCCCTGAAAATAAAAAGGCGTTCAGTTGCGCAAGTAAGTAACTCCCGAAAAATAAAAGGAAGTTTAGTTGCGCGAGAAAGTAACTGCCGAAAAATAAAAGGGAGTTCAGTTGCGCGAGAAAGTAACTGCCGAAAAATAAAAGGGAATTCTGTTGCGCAAGTAAGTAACTCCCAAAAAATAAAAGGAAGTTCAGTTGCGCAGCAAAGTAACTACCTGCTGATAAAAAGGAATTCCCCTGCATGGAAAAGAAACTTCCTGCTCATTTTTTATAAAATCAACAATCAATTATTAACCTTTAAAAACAAACAAAATGGTAAAAATCAGATGTAAACTAAATTATCACGAATTAAAAACTAACAAAATAACCATATTCGCCAAAGGTGTGCGCGATGGTGTTTTTAATAACAATCCGCCTTTTACAGCTCCAACTGTAACGCTTGCTGCCTTGCAATCAGTGATAGATGACTATTCTGCCAAATACGATGACTTTAAACTGCACACGGCTTCACAATCAGAAGTGGATGATGCACGTGATTTGCTGATGGCAGAGCTTGACCTTATCAGACCGTATATTGATACGGTAGCAAACGGAAATGCAACAATTATTTCGCTTGCCGGTTTTGAGCCTACCAAAGGTAACTCAAGCACTGTTATTAAACCTATACAGCCAATAGGGGTTACGCTTGAACGCGGCATACAGGATCAGCTGGTAGCCGAGTGTGCTGCCATACCGGGTGCCGACAGTTATGGTGCTGTATTAGTAGCCGAGCCACTGCCGTCATGGTTTGTTATAAACGGATTTGGACAGGTTGTTATACAACAGGGAAATAATCCTGCGCCTGCTCCTATTCCACCGTCAGCGCCAACACCCGGCAGCATAGGCGGAATACTTGACCTTACTAAAACACGCAAGAAAAAATTCAGCAACCTGCAGACAGGTGTTACTTATTACGTTTACTTCTGGGCTATGAATGCAGGCGGTGTAAGCCCGCTGAGTGATGCGGTGAGTAAGAAGGTGATTGAGTTGTAAAAAACTCACCCCCGGGTTGAAAAAACTCACCCCCGGCCCCTCTCTTTGAAAAAAAGAGAGGGGGGAGGAAACAGCAGACACAAACTAGATAAAATGCCATTCCCCTCTCTTTAATAAAGAGAGGGGTGTCGAGCTTGCGAGACGGGGTGAGTTACAGTTAAAAAACTCACCCCCGGCCCCTCTCTTTGAAAGAAAGAGAGGGGGGAAAGATCAGCCCACACAAACTGTATAAATGACATTATGATGCGTTTTATTTGCAATTTATTTTTCATTTTCTGAATATTGCTTTATGAAATCGCGTAAATCAATTATTGATCTTGCACGTGAACTCAGGCAACTGTCAACACCTGCTGAACAGGAGTTGTGGGAAGTGTTGCGCAACAGACGTTTTCTTGGCAAGAAATTTTTGCGTCAGCATCCTCTTATTTACGGATATTATCAAGGCTATAAATTTTTTATTGCTGATTTCTATTGTGCCGAAGCTAAGCTGGTAATTGAACTGGATGGAAAAATTCACGAGTTTCAAAAAGAATATGATGAAGGCAGGGACTATGTTATAACTGAAATGGGAAATCGTGTTCTGCGCATAAAAAATGAGGAACTTGATGATATGACTGCAGTTAAAAACAAGATTGCAGCGTATTTGTAACTCATCCCCGGCCCCTCTCTTTGAAATAAAGAGAGGGGAGAGAGAATTGCCTAAACAAAAAATAAAAATGCCATTCCCTTCTCTTTCCCAAAGAGAGGGGTGTCACAAAGTGACGGGGTGAGTTAAAAAAAGCGGTGCAAGTCCGTGGAGTCTGGCGGTGAGTAGGAAGGTGATTGAGTTGTAGGTAGAAGACAACAGATCATAATAAACGAGCCCCGCCAATGGCGGGGCTCGTTTATTTATATCATCTTAAAAAATCAATATTGAAACCTTACTGCCGCAAAAATATTTCTTCCGGGAGCGTTTATTCCGCTTGCAAATGTGCGGTATTGTGTATCAAAAATATTGTCAACACCGGTTTGCAGGGTTACCCATTTGCATACTTTGTATGATAAGCGCAGGTTTACCGTAACCCATGCCGGCATACCGTCTGCGGTAGCATATTGCTCATTGTCTTCACCATTCAGGTGATAGTCTTTGAGTTTTTTAGCGCCATTGAAGTTTACAAATAAATCGGAACTGAAATTTTTGTTGGTATAGTTCAGTGCCAGACGTGCCATAAACGGAGGTATGTGGTCAAGCGGAGTATCAACGCTGTCGGTTTTTATTCTTCCGTAGGTATAATTTACCGCTAACGATACCCTGAAGTTTTTACTCAGCTGCGAAACAAGGTTAGAAGAAACACCATAGATATAGGCGCTTCCCTTGTTCTGGTTTGCAAGTACCAAACTCATGGCGCCATCATACAGAATTGAATCACTGCCGTTGAATTGAAATTTATCAGTTACAATGGCATCAATCATCTGGGTGTAATACACGTTGTTTTCCCAACGGGTTTTTCCGTTGAAAATTTTGGTGATACCCGCTTCATAGTTAATTGTTTTTTCAGCTTTCAGTTTATTGTTAGGAACAATTACTGCGCCCGGTGCTGATTCAAACACTTTGCTTAAATCATCCACATTGGGTGCACGAAAACCGGTTGAAACCAGTAATGATAATTTCCAGTCGTCAGAAGGTGTGCTTATTAACCCTATGTTGCCCGAGTAAACAATGTTATTCTGGTCGGCTTTGTTATAAGGCAGGTGAAAAAACGAAGTATCAACAAAAGTAGAGTGCAATGAAATAAATCCTGCACGCAGTCCGTCAACCAGAGTAAGCTCATCATTTATCTGCCAGGTGTGTGAAGCATAAATGGCAGTATTCAGCATGGTGTTATTTCCATCGGGATAACGGGTATCAAGCGGCACGCTTACTCCTGATGTAATGTTTTCCTTATTCGCTGTTGATTTCAGCGTGTTGAATTGTCCGTCAATTCCAAAACGTATAGTATGGTTGTTAGCCGTTTTCTGAAAATCAAGATTGGCTCCAACTACATTTACATTTTCAATGCGGTGCGAGAGGTTGCTGCTGTTAAATCTTCTTGAATGACGGCTTTCTTCAATGTTCTGGTAATTGACCCCGAAATGAATTTGCTGTATAGCAGAAGATTCATTTTTATAGTTCAGGTCATACGCACCCATCAATCGTCTTTGCGGACCGTAATACCATTCAGCATAACTCAAACCTGTAGGTGTTGGGTCGGTAAGGCGGTCGTAACGCGGAACATTGGTAGAGTTTGAGAACTGAAGATTTAAACCATGCGAAAGGTGTTCGTTTTGCTGAAACAGAAATTTCTGCATCAGGTCATACTGCGAATAGCCGCTTTGTTTTTGCAGATAACGGTCGCTGTTTTTTACCAGTGAATCCACTCCGTTAATCTGTTCAACATGGCAAGGGCGCTCGCCATACGAGCCATTGTAAAACGGGTTTTGATTTCGTCCGCCACGCAGGTCGTCAAACTTTGAATAGGTGAATGAAGTAAGTGAGGCAAACCTTTTTCCACCGATATTAAAATCAAGGTGGTTGGTAAGCTCATTGTTAACGCTTCCGTAACGGCTCAGGAAATTGACCTTAATATTTGTTTTATCATCACCTGTAGCAAGCAAAGCTTTTTTAGTGTAAAGGTGAACCACACCGCCCAGCGCATCACTACCATAAACGGTTGATGAAGGACCAAATAAAATCTCCACTCTGTCCAGTGAATTGTTATCCGTTGTAACAATGTTCTGCAGGTGTCCTGCCCGGTAAATAATGTTATTCATTCGCACACCGTCAATCATAAGCAGGGTGCGGTTGGCTTCAAACCCTCTTATGGTTACACTGCCTCCGCCTAACTGGCTTTTTTGTATAAATACATTTCCGCTGTTTGCCACAACATCTGCGGTTGATTGTGCCTGCAGGTTTGAAATACTTTTTATGTCCATAACCTGCACCTGCTGTGCTACGGTCTTTAGTGTTTCTTCTGTTTTATTAACCGAAACCACCGTTTCATTTAACGAAACAGATTTGTTTTTTGCGGTGTCGGGTTCATTTGACTGGGCAATGCCCGAGTATGAATGTATGATAAGCAATCCTGCGATTGCTGCTTTAGTAATTTTCATTTGTTGATGATAGAATTAATTAAATACAATAGTTCTGACACAGCCAGAGGCTGAGTCTTATCCTGAAAAGATTGTATTACATCAACTCGGGAGGAGGCACCGAAACTTCAGCAGTAACTGAACTAAAATGCAGACAGCTGAAATAAAAAGAATGTGCAGACAGAGAAGGAATAAAAAAGAGTTGCTTTACTTCAGGAAGAAGATAATTCAATGACAGAAGAACTTTTAACTGAGGTGGTATAGAGTTGGCTTTATGATCATTCATGGTTAAGAAAGCCTTGATTTCTTTCAGGATGTTTTCCTCTTCTCTGTCGTTAATCACCAGAAGTTCGGCAATATCACCTGAAATGGTAACAGATTTAACATCATACATTTTTCCGTTAAGTGAAATTTCAAACGCATTGACTTTGCTTTTCTCGTACTGCTTCAGCGAGAGTGTGATTTTTTGAAAGCCGGTATCACCGCTGCGTAACGTTTGCTGCATTTTATGCTGCACATGGCTCTGCTGCATTTTATAAACAAAAAAGAGTCCTCCTGTTTGAAGAAACAGAATTGCCAGCAGTGATATGTAAACGATTTTATTAATAGCGTAGCAAATGTATTAATTATATTTTTCCATCCATAATACCGCTAAGTGATGGGGTGAGTAGGTCCTGATAGCTGCGGAGAGTAGTGAAGAATATTTAAAATTGCCCCTGAGCCAGATACTCGCCATTGGTAACAGTAATGGTGGTGCTGTCGTTGCTGTTAAAAAATGTGCCGGAAAAAATACCGCTATATTCGCGATACGTGGGGCTTCCTCCATAATGAATAGTAAGATTACCGCTTACTGAAGTCCATGTTTGCGAGTTGCGGTGAAACTCCATACGGTTTGCAAAAGCTGTTAATACAATGGTAGTATCCGTTCCGGTAATATCCGGAAAAAAGATGTAGAAATATTCACTGGTTCCGGCAAGGTCGCCATGGATTCTAATACCGTAAGGCCATATACTGCTGTTAACCTCCGCACCAATATTATTGGGTGATGCAGCCCATGCCACACCATCAATAGTTGCTCGTAAATAAAAGGGAGTATCTCCGCTTCCGGGATCTTCATTAAGGTCGCAGGAAGAAAGGGAAAACAATAAGATGGAAAGAAGAATGAGGTTGGTTTTCATGGGTTCGGGGTTTTATTTAGCTCCGTGTTCCTTCAATACTTTAATCGCCTCTTTATGTTTTTTAACGATTGCATTATCAAGGGGTGTGTTATTCTGAAAATCTCTGCCAATATTCGGATCGGCACCATTATCTAAAAGCACTTTTATTATTTCTGCGTTACCCTGCCATGCAGCAATGTGCAAAGGCGATTGGCCCGAATTGTTTACTGCATTTACATCAGCACCTGATGCAATTAATCTTTTAACAAAATTTAAAGACCCGGGCAAATACGAAAAACTCATTGTTTTTCTATCAAATACTGTTGCATTGCATGCATGATATAATGGCGTATAGTTTTTATCATCTGCTATCTTTATATCAAAACCATTATCAATTAAAAAGCCGGCTATATCATGATGACCTGAGGCTATTGCTCTGTGCAGATTATAATTATAGGGCTTATCGTCCTTTTCTTTAAAATCATAACCATTTTTATATAATATATAAACCGATTTAAAATCACCTTTTAGTATAGCATCAAAGTAAGTCATATGTTTTCCATAATCGCTGTCCTCTTCATTTATCTTTTCTGCAAGATTATGCTGTTGCAGATACCGGTAAAATTCCTGCTCATAGGCAGCATAATTTAATTGGTATTGTTCCTGCTTCAGTTTTATTGCGGCAAGTTCTTTTTCAATAGCCAATTGTTCTTCCAATTGCTTTTCTGCTAACTTAATTTCTTCTATTCTTTTCTCCTCTGCCCGTTGCATTTCCATCTTTTCCTTTCGGACTTGTCTTTCTTTTTCTTCGGCCCTCAGTAATGCTTCCTTTCTTGGTCTGTCGGCTATCTCCGCTTCCGCTTTTGCAATCATTTCTTCACACTCTTTACTTTCATGCAGTTTCAGGTATTGCTTTGCACTGGCAATACACTCTTCCGAATTTCCTTTAGCCGAATATATTTTTGCCATCAGCAAATAAGCATCTAACGTTTCGGTAGTTTTAGTTACAAACGTAACAAGGTCCTGAAGTGCCAACTCTCGTGAAGGATTTTTTACATTCAGAAAAGCCAATGCACGGTTATAATAATTGCCCGGGTCATTATTGGTTGCTTCCATTAATGATGAAAAAGCATTTTCTGCTACCCACTCTTCGCCTTCTCTTGCAGCTGTAACCGAATATCCCAACTCATAGCCATCAAGCTTATGACTGCTTCGATTCACTAATTTATAATACCAGTAAGCACTTTTATAATAACCATATTGCTGCAATACATCAGCAGCAGCCAGTTCAAAATCATGACGGTCGCCAAAATACTGATACTTAGCATTAAGCCTGTCTGCCAATACTTCATATTGCCCCGTATGCATATAAGCGCTTGCACAGAATCCTGTTTCCATTTCTTGTTGGAATCTTAAAGATTGCGGCAAAACAAAAAATGAAACAGAAATAAATTTTATTGCAAATACTGTTAAAGGGTATGATGTATTAGCTATTGAGGAAGTGGTGGCAAGTGATGGCGGAGCACAGGCTGTAGCAAGGTTGGCAGATGCTTTAAACAGAAAAGGGGCAAAGTGGGATTATACTATTAGCAACCCTACCAGTAGTAGTGTTTACAAAACTGAGCGGTATGCTTTTATATGGAAAACGAGTAAGTTAACCAAGTTTGGTGATGCTTGGTTGGAAAAAAAATACCATTTAGAAATAGACAGAGAACCCTTTTTTGCAAATTTTAAAACCAAGGAAGGGAAGTCGTTTACTGTTGCGGCTTTTCACGCGATAACGAAGAGTATGCAACCTGAAACAGAAATTATGTATTTTAAATTTATGCCTGAAGAATACCCTGACAAGAATCTGATTTTTGTGGGAGATTTTAATTGCCCTCAATCGCATACAGTTTTTAATTCATTGAAAACTATGGGATATAAGTCTGTTATAACTGGACAAAATACTTCGCTAAAACAGGCGTGTGTTGCGGATGATTGTCTTGCTTCTGAATTTGATAATATTTTTTACAATTCCAACAAAGTAAAATTTATCCGTTCAGGGGTTATTCATTTTTATAAAAGTTTCAGTAGCCTTGACGAAGCTGATGATATTTCAGATCATATACCTGTGTGGTTTGAGTTTTCGGTGAATTAAAATGTTTAAACCATGTTTAAACCAGACAAAAAAAGAAAGGCCTCCAATTTTCATGAAAGCCTTTATTAATAAACCGTGGAGAATATCGGAGTCGAACCGATGACCTCTTGCATGCCATGCAAACGCTCTAGCCAGCTGAGCTAATCCCCCATGAGGGCGGCAAAAGTAAAAATCTTTCAGGGATTAGGAATAACGGGCTGTTTTATTAACCCAAAATCTTTTGCCACCCACCAGATGGAATGAAAATTTACATCCTTACCAAACATACCTAACTTACCTCCTTCATCATCTTTATCCCCCGGATTGAGTGCAAGAGCATGACCTATACCCTTAATAATATACATAACCACTACTTCCCTATCTTCAGAATCGTTGTAGGCCAAACGTGTTATATCAGGGTTCTTGTTAAAAGGGCGTTCTTTTTTTTCAGGCTTTACATCAGTTTTATGAACTCCTGCCCACTGTTGCACCAGCTCATAGCCGTTGCGGATAAAAACCACAAAATCCAGTCTGCCATGAACCACAACCATTCGTGGATATTTGCCCGTGTAATCAGGATTTTGTTTGAACACACGCTTAGCCCATTTCTCAGGCGATTTATTTGGTGGCAACCAGAAAGCAAACATGGCTTCAAACGGATTACGGGCCACTTTGTATGGTGCTCCTGCAAAAATGGCACCTGCATTAACATCATCAGGGTAACAAGCCATCAATGCCACAGCCATTGCTGCACCTGCTGATAAACCCGCCACAAAAACACGTGAGGAATCTGTATTGAAATTAGCATTCATGTAATCAATCATCTCCTTAATGGAATGTACCTCACCGCTTCCACGGGTAATATCCTTTTTCTTAAACCAGTTAAAACAACCGGAGGTGTTGTTAGTATATTTCTGCTGCGGGTAGACCACTATAAAGCCATTAATATCGGCCAGCTTATTCCACCCTGAAAGTTCCGAAACGCTTTCGGCATTTTGCAGGCAACCATGAAGAACAAAAACAACAGGCGCTTTCAAACTGTCTGAAAGGTTTTTAGGCTTGTAATAATACATCTTCAGATTTCCGGGGTTAGACCCGAAGTTTTCAATTTCAGTGATGTCAAGAGCAAAGGAACAAACCGAAAAAATAAATGCCGAAAAGAGAGAAATAAAGAATTTTAACATTGCCCCAAAGGTGGAAAAAATCTGCTCGTAAATAAACAAGATGAAACATTCAACGGCTAAACTCTGTTAAAGCCCATTCGGATAGCCCCAATAACCATGAACCGCGAAGATTTATATAATCGTATCAAACAAAAACAGTCCTTTCTGTGTATAGGACTTGATACTGATATTGCAAAAATTCCGCTGCATCTGCTGGATTTTCACGACCCGGTTTATGAATTTAATAAACAGATTATAAAGGCAACACATGATTTATGTGTGGCATACAAACCCAACATAGCATTTTACGAATCCCGCGGCTCAGAAAGTTGGCTTAGTCTGGAAAAAACAATGAATGAAATTCCTCCGGGAATTTTTAAAATAGCGGATGCTAAACGGGGCGATATAGGCAACACAACAAATATGTATGCCCGCGCCTTCTTCGATCAGTTGGATTTTGATTCAATTACTGTCTCACCTTATATGGGTGAAGATTCAGTTAAGCCATATCTTGATTACAAAAATCGATGGGTAATTGTGCTGGCAGTTACTTCCAATTTGGGCGCATTTGATTTTCAGTTTTTACCCATTGCAGAAAGCAATGAAAAAGTTTACGAAAAGATTATCACCACCTCACGCAACTGGGGTAATACCGATAACATGATGTATGTTGTAGGTGCTACCAAAGCTAATATGCTTGAACACATTCGAGAAATTATTCCCGACCATTTTCTGTTAGTTCCTGGAGTTGGCGCACAAGGTGGAAATCTTGAAGAAGTTGCCAGATACGGATTCAACGACCACTGTGGACTGCTGGTAAACTCCTCTCGGGGTATTATCTATGCTTCCAGCGGAACCGATTTTGCCGAAGCGGCTCGCGAAGAAGCAAAAAAAATGCAAAAAGAAATGAAAGTTTTGCTGGAGAGAGCAGAACTTATCTGACTTATTTCAGCAACTCATCAACAGCTGCCAAAACTTCATCATAATTAGGCTCGGTTGAAATCTCAGGAACAAGTTGTACATATCGGATAACGTTTGCTTTATCCACCACAAAAACTGCACGTGCACTTAATCCTTTCATGCCACCTGTAAGAATCTCAGTTTTATATTCATTGCAAAAATCATTGTAGCGGTAATCAGAAAGTGCCACTACATTTTTTATTCCTTCTGTTTCGCAAAATCTGCGCTGTGCAAAAGGCAAATCTTTTGAAACCACTATTCCAATCACCCCTTCTTTTTTTGCCAGCTTTTGATTAAAGGTTCGTGTTTCCATAGCACAAACACCTGTATCAAGACTTGGAACTCCTATCACTACTTTTACTTTATCTTCAAAATCATAAAGACTTACTTCACTAAGGTCTGTTTTTACTGCTGTAAAATCTTCAGCCTTTGCTCCTACTTTGGGTAAATTTCCTTTTAGTTGAACTTCTTTTCCTTTTAATGTTACGGTTGCCATAAATGAATTATATAATTTTATCTTTGATTAAGTTTCAGGCTGCAAAACTAAAATAAAACCAAATGAAAAAGATTCTCTTCCTTATATTATCTGTCTCTATTCTGTTTCTTGCAGGCTGCAAAAAGCAGAACGATATTCCTGATTTAGACTTCAGGCATGAGATGCGCGAGTTTGTAAAAGGAATAAGTGAATATGGAAGAGCAATTCATTCCGGATTTATTGTCATTCCTCAAAACGGTCAAGAATTAGTTTCTTCAACTGAAGATAGTAATGGTGCACCGGCAACCGACTACCTCTCTGCAATTGATGGATTAGGTCGCGAAGATTTATTTTATGGCTATATCAACGACAATGAAGCAACACCCACAGATGACAGAGAATACATTACAGGCTTTCTTGACCTGGCAAAAAATAATGGCAAACAAATTCTTGCTATTGATTATTGTAGCACGCCTTTATTCATGGATAATTCATACACACAGAATAATGCAAAGGGCTATGTCTCATTTGCTGCCGACCATCGCGAGCTGGATAATATTCCCTCCTTTCCTGCACAGCCCTATGAAGTAAATTCCAGTGCTATCAGCACATTAGCAGAGGCAAAGAATTTTCTTTACCTTATAAATCCTGCAACCTTTTCAACCAAACAGGATTTTATCAATGCAGTAACTGCAACTAATTACGATGCATTGGTAATGGATTTATACTTTAACGATGAAGCGTTTTCATCGAGTGAAATTACTGCATTGAAAGAAAAAGCAAATGGCGGAACACGATTAATAATTTGCTACATGAGCATTGGCGAAGCGGAAGATTATCGGTACTATTGGCAGTCATCATGGAACAATGATAAGCCGACATGGCTGGATGAAGAAAATCCTAACTGGGTAGGCAATTACAAAGTCCGTTACTGGGAACAAGACTGGAAAAATGTTATCTACGGAAATGATTCTTCTTATCTGAAAAAAATACTGAATGCAGGCTTTGACGGAGTGTATTTAGATATTATTGACGCCTTCGAATATTACGAAAATCAATAATATTATTTCAAGTTCTGTTCCACAAAATCAATGAGTGAGTGAATGACTTTAATGTGAATCTCCTGAGCCCTGTCTGCATATTCAGAGTGCGGTGCACGTATTTCAATATCACAAAGCGAAGCAAGTCTCCCTCCGTCTTTACCTGTCAAGCCAATTACTAGAACTCCGTTTGCTTTAGCAACCTCTGCTGCTTTCAAAATATTTTTTGAATTGCCGCTGGTGCTGATAGCTAACAATATATCACCGGTTTTTCCATGTGCCTCAACAAAGCGTGAAAAAATAAATTCAAATCCGTAATCATTAGCAGTGCAGGTGATATAAGATGGATCAGCAATAGCAATAGCCGCCAAAGGTTTGCGCTCATCACGAAAACGTCCGGTCATTTCTTCTGCAAAGTGCATAGCATCGCTCATTGAGCCGCCATTGCCACACGAAATTATTTTCTTTTCGTTTTTCAAAGCTGCAACTAAAATGTCTCCTGCTTTTTCAATAGCAAGAATATTTTTTTCATCAGACAAAAACTTGTCGAGAATGACTTTTGCTTCTTCAAAATGCTTGCGAATATTTTTACTCATAATTATTGCTTTGTTCCAAAAGTAAAAAAAATAGTATGCCGGGGCGAAAGAGCCCGTTGTTACAGAAATACTATATCTTACCTGCTGTAGCCAGTTTAATCAATCTCTTCTGACGTTCAGCTTTAAAAGTTCGCTTTGAAATTTCTTCTTCTGTAAATTTTGCAGGTTCTACAATTTCTGTTGCATTTCTTTCTTCCGGTTTTTTCAAAAGTTCTTCGGCTAATAACTTAAATTTAGTTTGAAAAGCCGCTAAAGTATATTCACCAAAAACGGTGTGTCCGCCTTCATAACATTGCATCTGATATTCTTCGTAAGTTGTAACATATCCGCAATAAGCATTTGTGTAAGACGAAATAATTACACGTTCTACTCCACGTTTTTTGAGCACATCAGCAACTGTTTTTCTTAAACGTTGTCCTGCAATGGTGGTAATTTCACAAGGAATTCCAACCAATGCCATATTACCTAGTATGGCAATATGAAATGGCAATACCTGAGGAATCCAAGGCTTATTATCCAGACTTCCGTTGCGGTGATATTCTTTAAAAACGGCAATATTCCTGTCTGCCCAACCTGGGATAAACAGATTTTTAATATCCGATGTTCCAAGTATTTTTCGGTCGCATGTTTCGATCAGAATGTCTTTGTTTCCCTGAACAAGGTATTTTTCCTTCACACTTTCTCTCCGTTCCGGTTTCATAAATGGCATCTTTATATGCTCCCAAAGCCTGATAAATTTCGAAAGCATTTTTGCGGCAAAGGTTATAGGTGGAGCCATTCCCGGTCCTTCTTCTGTTCCGGCAAAGAAAGCTATGCCGTGACAGGAAGGCCCTGTTCTTGCATCAGTTTTTCCGTTTGTAAATTCAGGATCGCATATTATATTTCGAAAATCAAAATTCATTTTCAGGTAATCTATCTCAGGCAAAAGAGGTGATACGTCTTTTGCTTTTTCTGAAATTTCTTTTGCTTTTTCGAACTGAAGATTGCCATTAAATTTTGCGCTGTCAAAATCGTTTTCAAATTTTCCTCTTGTCCATTTCTTTTTCTTATCCCAGATAAAATTGGGGGTTACATCACCCGAAACATGTTGCGCAAAAATGGAAATGAATTTTTCTCTTCCATGTTTTTTCATTTCCTCTTCATGGTAATGAGCTGCATAACCTTTATTATCGCTACTGATAAGATGGTTGTCATTACTAAGACTGGTTGTATGTGTTCCAAACCAATTTACAGAGGCGATAGGTTTTCCATCAGGCGAATCAATCCGCATTAAGGTCATCTCTCTGTCAACTGCAAGATGTTTATCTTTTTCAGTACGCTTAATTTCAACTTCAGGATTTAGGTTATAAGCAAAAACTGAACGGTTAAATGCAACTTCCTGGTCAGGTTCAAAAATTCCTGTTGCAATTTTTAACTCAGCCGGCTGCAAATTTTTTTCTGCTTCCAGAATTGCATCCACAATTCCGTCAACTATCTTGGTATACACTTCGGGCACAAAACCCGGAATACTCATATTGTACAAACCGTAGTTTGAATAACCTCCCGGTGCGCTATGTGTGTGCTGCGCAGTAAGGAAAAGATTACTTTCAGTATAGCCCAACTCTTCATGGTTTCGGGCAAAACGTTTTATAACACCGCTTTTTATAGCAATGGTGATAAAACATATTTCAGCATTTACATATGCAATTTTTTTTCCTGTTTTGGAATCACGAAACACGATAGCACGCGCATAAATGGGAGTTTCTACTCCAAGCACAATGTTGCGAAACATTCCGTAACCCATCATGCCTACACCTTTTTTATCAACGGTAATATCTGCTTTACCGGTTCCTACTTCAAACATAAAATCAGGGGATTAAATTTCTGAGGTTAAAAGTAACAGGAATTAAAAGGATTTGCAAGAAGTTGGAAAAAGGTTTGTAATAATAAAATCATCTAAAGAGAAAGGGGACTAACTTGTTTCTTTATGATTTATATCATTAAAAATAATGAAATCAATCAGCCGGTTAGGTGACTTCTGTCAGTCAATGACTATAATGCTTGGGCCATATTTGCTCCGAGAATTACTCTAACAATTAAACCCTAAAAGCAAAAAATGAAAACAAAAACAACAGGAAGAACTTTGATGTATGTTGCAGCATCAGCAATTCTTCTCACATCATCAGCACTATTTATTTCATCATGCAACAAAGAAGATGTTATTGACCCGCTTCCTACTAATATAAGCACAGGTACTGATATGGTAGATATTGGTGGTACTGCTCCAACTTGGACAATAGACAAAACACATTCAAATGTTGGATGGGAAACATTTTACTTTGGAAGCAATGCACTTTTGACTGGAAGATTTAACAATTTTGGAGTTACCTTACATTTTGATCAGGAAAACCCAGAGAACACAACTATAAGTTCTTGGGTTCAACTTTCAACTTTCAATACAGGGGAACCGGGAAGAGATGCTGCCGGAAAATGCGGACCTGGTTATATGGGAGTTGTATTTGATGTTGATACCAATCCAACACCGGATGTTTACACCGTTCAGCCTGCTTCTGATACAGCATGGTTTAATAGCACCAGCACTGAAAGATTTGGAAGTGGTTATGTAGCTCGCGGCACACTGAATTTCAAAGGTGTTGAAGCTCCAATAGATCTTTATTTTGAATATGCAGGCGTTCATGAATACGCCAGCACTACAGGAGGTGCTCCAACTTATAAAACAGGTTTCAGCGGACAGTTTGATATGAAAGCACAATCAGTTTTTGGTGTAACATCTACATCTATTGCTGATTTGGTAAAAGTGAAACTTAATGTGAATGCCAAAAAAATCTGATAAAAAGAATTTATAACTCAAAAACTTAAAAAAAATGAAAACGATAAAATATATGTCAGTATTTGTTATTGCAACACTGACCTTATCAATAACATCCTGTACCAAAGAAGAAGGTTTTACAGGAAAAGGGAAAATAGAGGGTACTGTAACATATCCGGGAGGAAATGCTTCAGGCGCGGTTGTTTCAATAGCCTTCGGAGCAACAACGGAAACTTCAGATTTTGATTATTCAACTGTTACCGATTCTACAGGCAAATACAGTTTTGAAGCACTAAGTAAAGGTGATTATTTTGTGGATGCTACATACACCAATAGCCTTGGATATACTTTTCAAACAGGCGGTGCACATGTTGAGTTAGGTTCAGATAAATCTGATGCTACAGTAAATCTTGAATTGCAATAAGCAGTATTGTCTCAACTAAACGGGGCGAAAGAATTTTACTATTGATTTTAAAATTATTTCGTCTCGTTTTTTTTAAATAAAACTAAAGCAAAAATTTCAGAATGAAAATTAATCATGCAAATTGGATGCGTTTGCTGCTTATCATACAAGTGGTGATGTTGCAGGCTTGTACGTATGATTATTTTCCTGTTCCGGAAGTTCCGGAACCAGCTAAAGAAACTGCAACGCTGGAAGCTAAATATGTAGGCACTCCACCAACTACAATATCAAGCGCATATTGGTCAACTGCTGATTTTCATCACGTAACAGCTGTTAATCTAAGTACAGGCAACCTTTATTCAGATGGCTTATTAAATATGACCGGCACCTATAATGGCACAGGCAGTTTTAACGGAGGAAGTTCACCGGAATTAGTAATGAAAGCAGCTTATGATGATCAGAAACTTTATATTCTTCTTGAATGGACTGATTTGTCATTAAATCTTTCTAATGCTTCGTGGTTACACAATGGCCCGACTGATCCTCTGAAAAGCGATACAGCAACAGGCTGGACTTCACAAAAAAATAACGATAAAGTAGCACTTGCATTTGAGATTGAAGCGGCCTCCGGTTCAGCAGGCACTTTCAGTAGTGTAGGTTGTGCAGCTTCTTGCCACAACAATGAGATGAAGCCAGAGGTAGGCAAAGTGGATATCTGGAATTGGAATCTCGCATTTTCAGAGCCATTTGGTTATTCAGGTGATATGGTAACTGAAGCAACAACAGGACTTTCCTATGATTCAGGACAACCAATGTTTGTGCGCAATAATGCAGGCTTAACTGATCGCAGCGGCCCTGCTTATGAATGGGATGGAGTTGTGCAAAATATAACCAAGGGAAATGGAGTTGCTTCCATTTTAGATCCTGCTTACTATATTCTTAATAAAACTCCATTTACAGGAAACATCGAATCGGGTGATGCGGTGTATCATAATAGCGTAAAAGGTTGTACACACTGCCATGGTGAAAATGGTGAAGGAGGAGGAGATTTTGGAGATGGTCCATCTTTTACAAGACCAGAAGTAAACCGCTATTCAAGACAAAATATTATTGACTATTCAAGCTCTACCGTTCATACAGGCTTTTCATATTTCAACCAGTTAAATTCAACTGAAAGAGAAAACGTAATTGCCTATATCCGCGGAATGTCGGGTGTTCCCGGATATTATTTACAGGAACCTGACGGAAGCAATGCCGATATTATTTCAGCAAGCAATACCAACCTTGTAAATGTTAATACTTATGCCGGTCATTCACAATACAAAGTATTACTCATAAGAGAATTGAACACCACAAACACTGATGATGCTGTATTTGACCTTACACAAAACATGGAATATATTTTTGGTATTGCATTAATGGATAATGATGGGAAAAATCATATAGGCTCACTAAAAGAAACACTCACATTCCTGGAGAAATGAAAAACTTTACTACCTATATCCTCTTTCTTTTCTTCGGATTGATTATTTCAATTTCATCCTGCAATTATGATTATTATGTAGAACCTCATTATGAGATTACAGATACTGTAAGCTTCGCTAATGATATTTTACCAATATTCAACAATAGTTGCAATACCAGCGGATGTCATAATACTGGTGGAATTGCTCCTGACCTCACGCCTCTTAATGCTTACAACAATTTATTCCTTTATAATCTTGTTGATACAGCTAACCCCGAATTGAGTGTGTTATATGAAAGAATGAACTCAAGTTCTAAACCAATGCCTTCGAGCGGAAAACTACCTCCATTACAAATTGCAACGGTACTGGCATGGATAGATCAGGGAGGAAATAATAATTGATTTTTAAAATCAGGAATATGAAAAACATAAAAATATACCTAACAATAGTTCTGATGTGTTTTGGAATAATTTCATGGGCGCAGGAAACAGAAACAATTGATAGCGACTCAACAAAAACATCCGGCAAAAATGAAAAAGATAAACGTCCGGTGCGTTCGCCTTTTGCCTGTGGCACAGTGCTAAATAACCAAACCACAGTAAATCTGAAAAAGAAAACACTGGAAATGATGATGCAGCATCGTTTCGGAACATTTGATAAAGGATATGAAGATTTGTGGGGAGTATATGGATCATCCAATATCCGTATTGGTTTTGATTACGGTATTATAGACAGGATACAGGCGGGATTTGGTGTAACAAAAAATGGTTCGCTTTGGGATTTCAGAACAAAGGGCGCTATTCTGGAACAAACCCGTTCTAACAGCATGCCCATTGCAGTTACCTATTTTGGTGAGATGGCAATATCAGCAAAAAGAGATGAGACACGATATAAAAAAGGGGCTCAGCGTATGTCTTATTTTCATCAGATAATTATTTCAAGAAAATTTGCAGATTGGTTTTCTATGCAGTTTTCTGCCAGCTATGCTCATTATAACATTGTAGACTCGGTTGCCGGAACCAAGCACGACAATTTTGCGCTCAGTGCGTCCGGCAGGTTCAAGGTAAGTCCGCAATCTTCCGTATTATTTGAATTTGATTATCCATTAACCAACACCGGAAATGATGCCACAAAAACACATCCAAACCTGGGGCTGGGATGGGAAATTGCAACAAGTTCACATGCGTTCCAGATTTTTGTTGCCTCTGCGAACGGAATTATCCCGCAACAAAGTATAGTTTATAACTCTAACGATTTTACAAAGCCTAAAGAAGGTCTGATACTTGGATTTAATATCACCAGAAAATGGGGTTTCGTTAAATAATATCAATAACCAAAAAAATAAAAATGGCTGAAGAGAATAATGATAACCAGACAAATGACAGGCGCAATTTTCTGCGTGCCGGTTTGTTTCTTGGTGGAAGTGCAGTTGCAGGAACTATTCTCTCAAATACACTTTCAGCAAGCGAAGAAACAAGCGGTGAAAAAGTAAAGGTAATGACTGCCGAAGGTCAGTTAGTAGAGGTTGACCGTTCAAAAATAAAAATAGCAACAGACACGCTTTCTGCCCTGGCAAATAATGATGAAAGAAAAGGAATTCCCGGTAAAAAATGGGTAATGGTAATTGATTTATCGCGTTGTAAAAATGCGAGAAAATGTCAGAGCGCCTGTAATAAAGCTCACGCTCTCACCGGACCAAATCAATGGTTGAAAGTATACGAAATGCAGGATAATGAAGAAAGTTCGCCCTACTGGATGCCAAAGCCCTGTCTGCATTGCGACAATCCACCTTGCACAAAAGTTTGCCCGGTTGATGCAACATTTAAACGCGAAGATGGCATTGTCGCTATTGATAATGAGCGCTGCATTGGTTGCCGGTTTTGCATGGCTGCGTGCCCTTATTCAACACGCGTATTCAACTGGGAAGAACCAAAACAACCAATACATATTGCAACAGGCGAACATACCTGTGCAACAAGTCAGCCTAGAAAAAAGGGCGTTGTTGAAAAATGTGATTTCTGTCCCCACATGCTTGAGCAAGGCAAATTACCGCACTGTGTTACAGCATGCCCGAACGGAGTTTTTTTTATGGGAGATGAAAATGAAGATACTGTAACAAACGGAAGTGAAACATTTGCATTAAGCCAGCTACTTAGGGATAAAGCAGGTTACCGTTACATGGAAGATTTAGGAACCAAACCAAGGGTGTATTATCTGCCTCCGGTTGATCGTCTTTTCCCGTTCACAAAAGAAGATAAAGAAAAAACTGAGGAATAAATCAAACTCATGAATAACAGCGAAGCCGAAAAAACTGCCTTGCAGATGAAAAAACTGAAAGAGGATATGCTGCCTAAAAAGTTCAGTTTATCGGGCAAAATATGGGTAGGTGTTTTATCGCTCATTTTTGTTACCGGTCTGTATTATTATTTTTTCAGACAACTACGCGAAGGATTGATAATAACCTCTATGCGGGATTATGTTTCATGGGGAATTTACATTTCCAATTTTGTATTTTTTGTTGCCATCAGTTTAGTGGGCTCTTTGATTAGTGCAATACTTAAATTATCAAATGCTCACTGGCAAACTCCGCTTACGAGAATTGCAGAGGTTATTGCGGTTGCAGGAATCACGTTTGCAGGGATCATTATAATCGTTGACATGGGAAGACCCGAAAGATTCTGGCATCTTTTCGTTTACGGAAGAATTCAATCACCAATAATCTGGGATGTAATTGTAATAACTACTTACCTTGTTGTAAGCATGTTGTTACTCTATATTCCTATGATACCAGATATTGCAATATGCAGAGATGCAACACCTGCAGAAAATAAATGGCTGAAAAAATTTTATACTTTTCTTGCAATAGGTTGGCAGGGCACAAAAGAGCAATATAAAATAATTGAAAACTCAGTAAAAATTCTCGCAGTTGTGGTAATTCCTTTAGCATTCTCAATACACACTGTTACTTCATGGTTATTTGCAACTACTGCTCGCCCCGGCTGGGATAGCACTAATTTGGGAGCATATTTTATTTCAGGAGCTTTTGTAGTTGGTGCTGCTTCTGTTATTTGCGCCATGTACATTTTAAGAGAACATTACAAGTTGGAAAAATACATTACTCTGAAACATTTTGATTACATGGGAAGGTTGTTGGTTTTATTGTTACTGCTATACCTTTACTTTAATATTAACGAATATTTTGTACCCGGATTTAAGATGAAAAAAGTTGACGCGGACCATCTTAATGAGTTGCTTACAGGAAGCTATGCTCCTCTTTTCTGGTCGGTGCAAATAATAGGGATGATTATTCCTTTAATAGTAATGTTATTCAATTCGGGAAGAAAACCGCTTGTAATGTTCGTATTAGGAGTAATGGTTGTTGTAGGGGCATGGTTTAAAAGATTTCTTATTGTAATTCCTACAATGATGCACCCATATCTTCCAATGCAGGATGTCCCTGTAGAATACACTCATTATTTTCCAACATGGCCCGAATGGTCAATAACAGCAGCTTCGCTTGCAGGTGTATTACTTGTTATTACTTTTTTCGTTCGTTACTTCCCGATTATTCCAATCTGGGAAACCGCTAAAGAACATGGTATTCACCCGGAAGAAATTAAATAAATGAACCGTTTAAAGAAATATAACATTTCATCATTAATTACCTCACTAATTATTGTCTGGGTATTTCCTGTTTTGCTACTGGCTCAAGACTCAACTTCTGAAAAACAGAAAGTGTTTGTAACAATGAAGTTTGTAAAAGAGAATGGTAATGGAAAAGTAGATTTCAAAGTTTTTACAAAAGAAGAGAAAAAGAAAAATCCAGTGCAGTTTACTATTGTAAACCTTTATCTTAATGAAAATTCGAAGTTGGGCATGATGGGCAATATTACTACCAATGAAAACGGAGAAGGCTCTGTTCCGCTTTCGAAAAAATTTGCAGACCTGAGCGATTCCTTAACAGAGTTTAATTTTATTGGAAGTTTAATGAATGATCCGCGTTTCACAGGCACTGAAACAGAACTTACAATTAAATCTGCTACTCTTGAATTATCTCTTTACCAAGAAGATTCAATAAGATATGCAAAAGCAATTTTGAAAGAAAAAAATACAGAAGGCCAATGGATTCCTGTACCGGAAGTAGAAATAGGATTTTTTGTTAAACGATATTTCAGTTTACTATCCGTGGCAGAATATCCTGTTTCAACAGATGAAAATGGAGAAGCTATACTGGAATTCCCAAAGGGATTAAAAGGAGATAGTCTTGGGAATTTAAATATTGTCGTGAAGATAGACGCGAATGAAAATTATGGCACTTTAATTGCATCCGCTCAGGAAAAATGGGGAATACCTCTAATAATAACACAAGGCGAAGAACGATTATTGTCGGGCTCAAGAAAAAATGCACCGCTTTTCCTGGTCATAGTTTCCAACACTATAATTATCGCAGTTTGGGCAGTAATATTGTATATCATTCTTCAATTATTTAAAATCAAATCATTAAACAAACACAAAAACCAAATAACATGAAAAAATCAGCACTTCTCTTTTCAATAATTGCTATTGCAGTATTTGCAATGTCATTCATTTACCCCGCAAAAATCTTTAAGCAGGATGCAAAAGTGTGGGTCGTTCCGGAATCAGCTAAAAAAATGAAGAACCCTACTGAGGCAACTGCAGAAAATATCAAAGTTGGAAAAACATTATTTGCCCAGCATTGCAAATCATGTCATGGTGCTACCGGAAAAGGAGATGGACCAAAATCAGGTGAATTAGATACACCAAGCGGAGATTTTTCAACTAAAGAATTTCAGGCACAAACAGATGGTACTATTTTCTATAAAACAAAAGAAGGAAGAAAAGATATGCCTTCTTTTAAAAGTAAAATTTCTGAAGATGAAGATGTTTGGTTAATAGTAGATTATATAAGAACCCTTTCCGCTAAATAGTTAATATAATTTCATTTATTTATTAAAGAAGAACCCCGGGCGAAAACTCGGGGTTCTTCTTTAATATACAGATAATGATTTTTATCATATAGATGAATGACTGCTGTCATGCTGTTCATTTCAACAATTTTTCACCTTTGCTTTTGAAATAAAATCACAAATTCAGATGAAAAATATTTTGCTTCCAACCGATTTTTCAGAAACTGCAAATTCGGCTGCCGAGATGGCGGCAATTATTGCTAAGAAAACTAACGCTACAATTTATTTGCTTCATGTTGTAAACCTTCTTGAATATGGGGATGAGGATGAGGTTGCAAAAAAATTGTTTGTAATGAAACTCGTGAAAAAAAAGATGGATGCATTAATAGCGAAACCATTTTTTGAAGGAGTGAATGTTGTAATTGCATTACAATTTGAACAGATTTATGACCAAATCTGGAAACATGCAAAACAGCATGATATTGATTTGATTGTAATGGGAACACATGGCATTAGTGGCATTTCAGACATGTTTCTGGGATCGAATACACAAAAAGTAGTAAGAATGGCTGAGTGTCCTGTTCTTACAGTTAAAGGGAAACCTGAAAATTTTGATTTCAGCAATATTGTTTTTGCATCTGATTTTGGCGTTGAAACCGAAAAGATTTTTTGGAAGATTTCTGAACTGGTAAAAATTTATGACAGCAAAATTCATTTACTGCGGGTTTGCTCAACATCTGATTTTGAATTTACAGATAATGCAATTGAGCGTATGGAAGACTTTGCAAAAAAGACACACCTTAAAAATTACACAGTAAATGTTTACAATGCAAAACACATTGAATCAGGAATTGTTAAATTCAGTAATTCAATTAAAGCAGGTCTTATAACGATTGGCGCGCATGGAAGAACGGGATGGGATATGCTAATTATTGGAAGTAAGGCTGAGAACATTGTCAACCACTCCAATATTCCAATCCTAAGTATTCAAATTCCAAAAGACTAATACTAACAGGGTAAAAATTTAAAGAAAGCATGAAAACTATTCTTAACACATTGTTGATATTAGCACTTGGCAGTGCATCATTATTTGGGCAAGTACCTGAATGGGCATGGGCAAATGGTGCAGGCGGAAGTTCTCTTGATTATGGAACCAGCATTTCTGTTGATGCAAACCGTAATTTATATCTTACCGGGTGGTTCAACAGCTCTACCATTTCTTTCGGCAGCACTGTGCTTACCAACAATGGAATTGAAGGAACAAGTGACATTTTTATTGCAAAATATAACGCTAATGGTAGTTTGTTATGGGTTAAAAATTTTGGAGGAACAGGTGATGACAGAAGTATAAGTATTAAAGCAAAAAACAATGGAGTTTTTGTTCTTACAGGATGGTTTAAAAGCCCTGTGATTTCTTTGGGAAAAACAACACTAAATAATGCAGGCGGAAGTGACATCCTGATTGCACGGTTTGATGAGGAAGGAACAGTAGTTTGGGCAAAAGGTATTGGTGGAATTGCTGATGACGAAGGCAACAGTATTAGTTGCGACAGTAAAGACAATATATATGTAACGGGCATGTATGAAAGCACTACAATCAACTTTGGAAATTCTACTTTAACAAGTGTGGGTAATCATGATATTTTCCTGGTCAGCTACGATCAATCAGGACAAGTCTTATGGGCAAAAAATATTGGAGGCAAAAACGATGATAATGGAAGCACTGTAACAAATGATGGAGATGGAAATATTTATCTGTCGGGCAAATTCAGAAGCGCCACAGTCAGTCTGGGAGAAAAATCACTGACCAATGCCGGTAAAGATGGTAACTATGGAGATATATTTATGGCAAAGTATAATCCCTCAGGAAAACTTATGTGGGCAAAAAGTCTGGGAGGAAGTTATTATGATGAAGTCTATAGCATAACAACAGATAAATTAAATCATGTATACCTCACCGGTTGGTTTAAAAGTGATACTATAGTTTTTGGATGCGATACACTTATGGAGTGCACCATTTTAACTCGGGCACACGGAGTAGAATATGGGGATGTATTTATTGCAAAATATGATAACAATGGTGAACCTGTTTGGGCAAAACGCGCAGGTGGATTAGCAAAGGATTATGGGTTTGGAATTACAACAAATGCAGTTGGGGACGTTTATCTCACCGGCATTTTTGAAAGTAATTTTTCTCAATCAGGTCAGGTAAAATTGAAAAATGCCACGAGCAATGATATTTTTATTTCAAAATATAGTCCCGAGGGTAAAGTAATATGGGCAAAAAGCATTTATGGAAGCGCTATGGCCAGATGTATTACTACTGATATAAACGGAGATGTATATCTTGCGGGGGTCTTTGATGGCCTTGAAATGCGATTTAGCGAGACTCTATTAAAAAATGCAGGACAGGGTGATATTTTCGTTGCGAAATTAAAATAGCTGCCTGATCTAGGATACCGATTAATGATGTATATCATCAATAATCATGACTAATTGCATCATGCACATTATGCCTTTAGCCTATTTTTGTATCACAATAAATTACTAAACAACTTAACCCCTTACAAAAATGAAAACGCTGTTATCAGGTATAATATCCAGAAAATTTCAAGTGCTATTTTTCGGAGTTGCATTCTTTCCTCTGTTTGCTTTTTCACAAAGCAATCCCGAAAAATCTAAACAATCCGATTTTCCTCAAATCTCAAATACACAAGTGGCTCCTTCTTCACATCCTGCAGATAATCAGGATAAATCACAGAAATGGTCAGAAGAGCCACGTTATAAGATAAATAAAAGAAACAAGAAGCTTGCTAAAACCAAAACCGAGCAAAGCAAAGGAAGCGGAACTGTCACAGAAGTAGAGTCTACAAGAGGAGAGTCCAAAAAGGAAAAAAAAGAGAACAAGTAATTCAGTTTTGCTTCACTGACTGAAGGTTTTATTTACAATGAAAACACTTCTGTTACGTGTTACACTTTAGTTGTACTAATTTAAAAGAAAAAGCAAGGACGGCTTTACTGTCCTTGCTTTTTCTTTTATTTTTTTTACCAACATTTTCGCAATGTTGCAGCGGTGACTGTCTTAACGGATATGGCTCACTAATCAATCAAAACGGAGATTTATATACAGGGAATTTTAAAGATGGCTTATATAGCGGCTATGCAAAAATGGCTTGCTCCAATGGCGATATTTATACCGGCTTCTATGTTTCAAACTTAAAACAGGGATGGGGAATGATGACCTATTCCGATGGCAGAAAGTATGAAGGTGAATGGGTAAAAGATGAAATGCAAGGTGATGGAACATTGTTTTATCCTGATGGCAAAAAACACATCGGACAATTCAGAAATAATAAACCAAATGGCAGAGGAGTTTATTACGATGCAAACGACAACATTATTGCTGATGGGTTTTTTGAAGACGGTGAATATATTCCGGGAGGAATTTTTAAAAATGGAGGAACTTACTACCTTGAAACCTATAAGATAAACAGGCTGCTGCAGCAATATAACATCAATGAGTTTCCTTTCATTTCAGGTTTTTCACGGACCTATAATGTTCTGAAAAATGCACGTGCAGATAATTATGAATCTGTAAGAGGCGAAGTAGTTTCTGAAAATATAAAAGGGCAAGTCACCTATGAAAGTAAGATAAAGATTCCGGGAGCGGGAAACTGTTACATTATTGCAGATACTTATTTGGCTAACTATGGCGAATTTTCATCGCTTGAAAGTGTTGTAAAGAAATTTGCTGAAGTATATGCTCAGATATCATCAGCTGATAAAAATTTCATTATAATAAATGATGTCAGTTCACTTGAACCGCCATGCATCAAGCGCTATCTCTTCTTAAAAGATGAGGGCGATTATTATTCTCAGGATTGGATGTACCTGAGTATTTACGAATGGAAAAAGGATCAGAAATATTTTCTTGAACTGGGTTGTGGTTTTGGTGCAGGAAAAGTTAAGAAAGTTGTACCACAGCCTGAAAAAAAAGACACATTATTTGCCCGCAATTTATTGCTTTTGCTGAATGATGCAGGTAATTCATTTCGAAACTTAACTAATAACGACAGCGCTCATATTTGCATGGCAGGAATGGATTCTCTAGCTTGTTATAATCTTAACATTGAATTACCCGGTTTGGGGAAACTCAGGTATTTTCCGCTCCATACAGATGAAAGTAATAAAGGAGTTTCAGGTTTTATAGAGGTCGGCACAGAGAAAGAAGCAAAAAAAATATACCATCAATTAATTACACAGGTGAAAAACTCACTGGATCAGACCTATGTTTATACAGAATTGATTGATGCCGATAAGTTTTCGGCTGAAATTTTATTTGCCTCTTTCAGCGATATTCATAATGATCACGCCCCTGTAGTAAGAATAAATCTTGGTCAAGGAGAAGAAAATAATTACCAGATTTTGCTAACTGTACAATATGATTTCTTTACAATAATTCCTCGTCAACTTCCATATAGTTGGTAAGGCCAACTATTCCTCACTCCAGCAAACTAAAATTTGTCGTTTGCCTTCGTAGGGTAGTCTTCCGTGTGAAGTTCCAAGATTATCAATTGCAAGTAAATCGTTTTTCTTCCAGGGAAAAATCACCATGTTTTTCCAGATGGTTTCTTCTATGTTGCGGATATATGATTTTGGAATTTCAGTACCATCTGCAAACAACATATTCATGCTTTGTTCTTCAGGAGGGGTTCCTCTCTTTTTCAGATTAGTTGCAACATTTAAAAACAATTTCATCATCAGTGTTTTCAGGCGTTTCTGCCGCTGATGAATAAACTCATATTCTATAGGTGCTGCGTCAATATTAAAAACCTGAGTGTGATTGAACCAAACTTTTTCTTTTGTAACAGGATGTTCTACCACTGCATCGTTAAGGTGTGTCAAACATAAATCACCTTTATCTTTCCAGGCAAAATCAACCTGGTATTTGCGGAATTGTTTCTCTACTTCTTCTTTATCTGTTGTGTGAAAAATATCTGTCCAGCTTTTTAGTTCCCAAAGATTAAACTTACTGCGCTTGCCGGGTGCGCTGTAATTACGTATCAATTTTACTCCTCGTTTTTCAAACTCACTTTTAACTTCTGAATCAAGTTCATTATAAACTTTGCGGAAATTGCAGACAGGAGTTTCACCTCCATATTCAGGTTCTACATTGCAGTAGAAAAACAACTTGATTGGTTTGTTTTTCATATAGCTCATTTCGCAATGCTGCGGAATGGGATAGAACCCCGGAAGTTCGCTTGCAGAAAAAACATAATCTGTTCCTGCAACCTTATCACGTGGAGAAGTTCCCAGATAATCGTTTTTCAAATTCGGGTCAATAAGTTCTGAAATTTCTTCAAATAGTTTGGGCGAATTGATATCAAAACCCCTGAACAAAATTGCTCCGTGTTTGTACATTTTGTCCACTAACTCTTTTTGATTTTTACTGATGTAATCTTTTAAGCCTTGTACAGACTTATCACCATCCGGCTCAATTACTAAAGGAAGCTGCTGTTGCTCGTCAATAAAATATGTTTTCATCGTATTTTTCGCTTAGAGCACTAAGATACACTAAGTTTCTCGTCATTCCGAGGGTTTTTCACCCGAAGCAATCTCATAAATAATAAAGAGATTGCTTCGCTATCGCTTGCAATGACGGAATTATTAATGTTTCCTATGATTTCTTAATTTCGCTGCCTCTTTAAAAACAGAACATGCACAGAACACATACTTGCGGAGAATTAAACATAGCTGATTCAGGAAAAACAGTAACACTTGCCGGTTGGGTACAACGCTCACGCGATTTGGGCGGAATGACCTTCATAGATTTGCGCGACCGTTATGGGTTAACGCAATTGGCTTTCAATATGGAAACCAACTCAACGCTTTGCCTTGAAGCACGCAAACTGGGAAGGGAATTTGTAATAAAAATTACAGGAAAAGTTGCTGAACGCAGCAGCAAAAACCTGAAAATGCCAACCGGTGAAATTGAAATTGTGGTGGATAAAATTGAAGTGCTGAATGCAGCCATCACACCTCCTTTTACCATTGAAGATAACACCGATGGCGGAGATGAATTGCGCATGAAATACCGTTACCTTGATTTGCGCAGAAGCGCAGTAAGAAAGAATTTAGAATTGCGCCACCGCATGGCGATTGAAACACGCAATTACCTTGATTTACAAGGTTTCCTTGAAGTGGAAACTCCTGTATT
The DNA here is from genome assembly GCA_947478465.1 of Bacteroidota bacterium. Classification (GTDB taxonomy): domain Bacteria; phylum Bacteroidota; class Bacteroidia; order SXHM01; family SXHM01; genus SXHM01. The sequence goes on along the minus strand of CANJWH010000006.1, from coordinate 4,725 downwards.
AATCAAATCAACACCGGAAGGTGCGCGCGATTTTGTGGTGCCTTCACGCATGAACCAGGGAGAGTTTTATGCCTTGCCGCAATCACCGCAAACCTTCAAGCAGATATTGATGGTGGGTGGTTTTGACAAGTATTATCAGATTGTGAAATGTTTCCGTGATGAAGATTTGCGTGCTGACCGCCAACCGGAATTTACGCAGATAGACTGCGAGATGAGCTTTGTGGAACAGGAAGATATTCTGAACACATTTGAAGGTTTAGTGAAAAATCTTTTCAAAAAAGTGAAAGGTGTTGACATCGTTTCATTACCGCGCATGACTTATGCTGATGCCATGAAATATTATGGAAACGACAAGCCTGATACCCGTTTTGAAATGAAGTTTGTTGAACTGACAGAATTAGTAAAAGGAAAAAGTTTCAAAATTTTTGATGATGCCGAAACAGTGTTAGGAATTTGTGCCAAAGGCTGTGCAGAATATACCCGCAAACAATTGGACGAATTAACAGAGTTTGTAAAACGCCCACAGCTTGGTGCAGGCGGACTGATTTATCTGCGTTATAATGCTGACGGAACATTAAAATCTTCGGTTGATAAATTTTACAATGAAGAAGAATTGAAAAAATGGGCTACTGCATTTAACGCACAACCAGGAGATTTGATTTTGGTTCTTGGCGGTGTAGATTCAAAAACAAGAAAAGCCCTGAGTGAATTGCGTTTGGAAATGGGCACCAGACTTGGCTTCCGTAATAAAGATGTTTTTTCTCCGCTGTGGGTAGTTGACTTTCCTCTGCTCGAATGGAACGAAGAAACAAACCGCTGGCATGCGATGCACCATCCCTTTACTTCACCTAAGCCTGAAGATATTTCGCTCCTTAATTCTGACCCCGGAAAAATACGTGCGAATGCTTATGACATGGTGATAAACGGTGTTGAGGTGGGTGGTGGCTCTATCCGCATTCACAACAAGGATTTGCAGGCAAAAATGTTTGAAGTTCTTGGCTTCACAAAAGAAGATGCACAATATCAATTTGGTTTTCTGATGAATGCGTTTGAATTTGGTGCGCCTCCGCATGGTGGTATTGCCTTTGGTTTCGACAGGCTTTGCTCACTCTTTGGCGGCTCTGATTCAATCCGTGATTTTATTGCCTTCCCGAAAAATAATTCAGGGCGCGATATGATGATTGATTCACCTTCAACAATAAATCCTGAGCAACTGAAAGAACTCGGAATTCAGCTTGAAAAGAAATAAGTTATTTTTTCTTCTTCTCACTCTTTTTTCTTTTTCTGCAAAAAGTCAGTTTATCATTAACGGTCCTGCCATTGGTGGCGTAACACCTGCCGGTGCAAGGATGTATCTCTGCACAGAACAACCTCAAACTATTACTGTTCTTCTTTCAGAAGATGGAAGTGAAAGCAACACCAAATCGTTTCAGGCTTTCACAACCAAAGAAAAATTCAACACAACTATTGTTGACTTTTCAGGACTAAAAGCAGACACCAAATATTTCTATTCTTTCCTGATTGGTGAAAAAAAAGACAGCATTCATGGCAGTTTCACAACTTTTCCTGAGAACGGGAAAAGAGGAAATTACACTTTCGTAACAGGCTCGTGTCAGGAAACAGAGAACATGAAAGTGTTTGATGTTATACCCAAACACAATCCACGCTTTATGCTCCACACTGGTGATTTCACGTATCCTGATTACCAGATTGCTCCTGATTATTCTGCCGATTATGCAAAGGTTGCTTACTCGTACCGCAAGCGTTATGATGAAAAAGTGATGAAGGAAATGTTGTATTCTATTCCGATTGATTATGTCTATGATGACAATGATTATGTGGGAGGAAATGGCGGCAAATACAATAAAAATGACATCAGAAGTAATTTCAAAGGAAAGGTAGAACATAAGTTTATTATCGATTCATTTCCTCCTTCATGGAGGAGAAATGTGATAAAAGGTTACACCGAATTTTTTCCGGGATATACGATGGCAGATACTACAGAAGGAATTTACCACAGCTTTACATTGGGCAATGCTGAATTCTTCTTTGTTGACCGCTGTTCAGCTCACGAAGACCCGCTGGCAGCTAATTTCAGCTATAATGCAAAAAAGAATAAATGGTCATTTGCTCCAATAGACAGCGTTAAACTTTTTGGCGATAAACAAATGCAGTGGCTGAAAAGTGGTTTGAAAAATTCCACTGCCGACTGGAAATTTATTGTCAGCGGAGCACCCTTTAACAAAGCGTTGAGAAAATTAATTGATAAAGGGATGAAGATTCAGAAAATACAGGCAAAAGGATACAACGGTTTTCACATGGCCACAGGTTTTGCATCGTATTTTGCTGGCTTTCCGAAGGAACAGGAAGATTTTTTAAATTTTATAAAGCAGGAAAACATCAAAGATGTAATTGTCATCAGCGGTGATACACACCACAATGTAATGGATGACGGAGCCAATGCAGGCCTGCCCGAAATGAATGCAAGCGGTTTAAGTGTTACCGGAACTTACCTTGCTTATTTTTTGAATCTTGTTGGAAACGGAACTATGATGTATCAGATGCAGGACGAAGTCTGGAACCAGGGCGGCAATGGATTAGGCAATCTGAATTTTAAAAACGCATTCGGACGTGTGGACATTGTTGAAAACAACTATGTAACGCTTAGTCTTATTGATGAAGACAATGAAGTTATCAGCAGTTTCAGAGTTTATCACTCTGACTATGCTGGTGAACGCAAGTAAAATCTACTTCAGCACCCCCAATTCTTTCCCAACTTTAGTAAACGCAGCAATCGCTTTATCAAGATGATGTTTCTCATGTCCGGCAGAAATCTGCACGCGGATACGCGCTTTCTCTTTCGGTACAACAGGAAAGAAAAAACCAATTACATAAATTCCTTCAGCCAATAATTTATCTGCAAAGATCTGTGCAATTTTTGCATCATACAACATGATGGGAACAATCGGATGAATTCCTTCGCGTATGTCAAAACCCGCTGCAGTCATAGCCTTGCGGAAGTAAGCGGTGTTGTCCATCAACTTGTCACGGAGTGCAGTTGTCTCACTTAGCAGATCAAAAACTGCTGTTGCTGCACCAACAATAGAAGGTGCTAATGAGTTAGAGAACAAATAAGGACGCGAACGTTGACGAAGCATTTCAATGATTTCTTTTCTTCCGGAAGTAAAGCCTCCCATCGCACCACCCAATGCTTTACCCAAGGTTCCGGTAATGATATCCACTTTTCCCATCACACCGCAATGTTCGTGTGTACCTCTTCCTGTTTTTCCAACAAAGCCGGTGCAGTGGCTGTCGTCCACCATTACCAATGCATTGTATTTTTCTGCAAGGGCACACACCTCATCCAGCTTTGCTAAAAATCCATCCATGGAGAAAGCACCATCGGTAACAATGATTCGGAAGCGCTGAGCTTGTGCCTGTTTCAATTGCGCTTCCAGATCAGCCATATCATTGTTTTTGTAACGATAGCGTTGTGCCTTGCACAAACGCACACCATCAATAATAGAAGCATGGTTCAGCTCATCAGAGATGATAGCATCTTCTTCACCGAATAGAGGCTCAAACACACCACCATTTGCATCAAAAGCTGCTGCATATAATATAGTGTCTTCGGTTCCCAGAAAATCAGAGATCTTCTTTTCTAATGTTTTGTGAATATCCTGTGTACCGCAGATAAAGCGGACGGACGACATGCCGTAGCCTCTTGTATCCAATACATCTTTTGCTGCCTGAATAACTTTCGGATGACTTGAAAGCCCGAGGTAATTGTTCGCGCAGAAATTAATTACTGTTTTTCCGCCCACGCTGATTTCAGCGCCCTGAGGCGATTCTATTATTCTTTCTTTTTTAAATAATCCTGATTGGCGGATATTTTCCAGTTCTGTTTCAAGATGATTTTTCAATTCTCCGTACATAGTTTTATGCTTTAAGATTTAACCGCAAAGAACGCAAAGTTTGCGCAAAGTTCGCAAAGCAATTTATTGCTTTCTCCACACTTTTCCTGAAGATAATTTTCCTTCTTCCGATTCAAACTTCCAAGCAAATGGTAGAATGGAAGTATTGAAAAGAGAATTTTCTGTGTCTGTATTTTTTAAGTAAATCAATTTGCCATCAATCCCATAAATGCTCAGTTGTCCTCGCTCAGGATTTTTTATTTCCAACAATGAATTTTGTGAATCATAAATCAAGTGTAAAACATTCTGCAAGCTATTGTCTTCAATTGCACCAAACACAGGCGACTGGCAAACATCATTGAATGTCATATTCTGAACATCGTCAATCCAGAGCATAGCACGTTCATCGCTTTGCAGTGGAGTAAAACAAACGCTGTCAAGCGTTAATCCATTTACATGACGGAAATAAATTCCGTATGCGGGTAGTGTACCTCCAAACAAATCAAATTCAGGTCGGTCAGCAATATTTTCGGGAACTACATAATTAGAATTTACTGCTGCCGAACCTCCGGGAACAGTGAATGAGATATTCTCAAGATGAACATTTTCCAAACTATGGTCGGGAATTCCGGTGATGTGACAAGGAAGATTATTCAATCCTTCACCCGAAATATTTCTCAATACTGTATGTTGTCAGAACAAAGTGGACTCAAAAGGCATTTATTTAATGTGGTAATCGAGGTCTAATTTACGTAAGTTTTTTAAGGCATAAGCAACAAAAATGATTTTCAGGAAGCGGTGTTGAGCGTTA
>CANJWH010000005.1 GCA_947478465.1 Bacteroidota bacterium | reverse complement strand
TGAACAATACTGTGAATAATGGATTGCGGGTGCACAATCACTTCAATTTTGTCGGCTTTAACTCCAAACAACCAACGCGCTTCAATCACCTCAAGGCCTTTGTTCATCAGCGATGCTGAGTCAATAGTAATTTTTGCACCCATTGTCCAGTTGGGATGTTTGAGCGCCTGTACTCTTGTAACCGCTTGTAAACTTTCAGCACTCCAGCCTCTGAATGGTCCGCCAGAAGCTGTGAGAATTATTTTTTCAATAGGGTTATGCCACTCACCGGCAAGACATTGAAAAATTGCCGAGTGCTCTGAGTCTACAGGATAAATATTTACTGAATTTTCTTTTGCTAATGCTGTAACTAATTCACCAGCCACAACCAGAGTTTCTTTATTGGCAAGCGCAATCTGTTTTCCTGCTTTTATAGCGGCAAGTGTTGGTTTCAATCCTGCATAACCAACCAAGGCAGTAAGCACCATATCGATGCTTTCCATTTCTACAACCTGAGAAAGGGAATTAACTCCTGCAAATACTTTTACATCGTCTCCAAACAATGCATCTTTTACTTGTTTGTATTTACTTTCATCAGTAATTACAACCGCATTGGGCTTGAATTTCTTTGCCTGTTCAATCAGCAAATCTGCGTTTGCGTTTGCAGTTAAAACTTCAACTTCAAATTGGTCGGGATTTGCTGCTATAACATCTAAAGCCTGTGTTCCGATGGAGCCTGTGGAGCCAAGAATGGCAATATTTCGTTTCTTATTTTCGGTCATTCTTACAAAACATATTTTTTCAACTCCTCTGCAATTTTTCGGTCATTTGTCAGCCGCGGAACTTTATTCTGTCCGCCCAGTTTACCCTGCGATTTCATGTATTGCACAAACGCATCGGGCTGCAAATATCGGATAACAAGTGGTTTCAGGATGTTTCCTTTTATTAAATCTTTATAATAAACGTTTTTCTTCTGCAATGTTTCATCCATCAGCAAGGCAAACTGTTCTTTGTTCTCCGGCTCTTTTGAGCAGGCGATAAACCACTCGTGGTAAGGCAATCCGCCCTCTGTTGGAGTAACCTGAGGAGCAACCGTAAACTCCAAAACTTCGGCTTTATATTTTTCTGAAGCCGTTTTTAAAGCAGCTTCCACTTCTTCAGCAATTACATGCTCGCCAAAAGCAGAAGTAAAATGTTTGATGCGCCCGGAAATAATGACACGATAGGGATTTTTAGAAACAAATTTCACGGTATCACCAATGCTGTAAGCCCACAAACCTGCATTACTGCTCACCACTAAAGCATAATTCACCCCCAATTCAACATCAGCAATAGAAAGGCGAGTCGGATTTTCGTTAAAATATTCTGAAACAGGAATAAATTCATAAAATATTCCTTCGTTGAGAAGCAGCAAAAGTCCTTTCTCTTTTTGTGAATCCTGGTAAGCAAAAAATCCTTCTGAAGCAGGAAACAACTCAATACTGTCAATCTTTTTTCCGATACTCTGCTCTAGTTTTGCACGATACGGCTCAAAGTTCACACCGCCATAAATAAACAAAGAGAAATCAGGAAAAATATCTTTAACGGGCTTACCTGTTTTGGCAATCAGCTTATCAAAATACATCTGCACCCATGGCGGAATTCCGCTGATAAGTGTCATGTTTTCTTTTGCAGTTTCTTCCACAATTGCATCTACTTTCTTTTCCCAGTCTTCAATACAATTTGTATTATAAGTTGGCATTTGATTGGTACGCAAATAAGCGGGAACATGGTGATTTACAATTCCCGAAAGCCTACCTGTCGGAATTTTATTACTCATATCCAGCACAGGACTTCCCGACAGAAAAATCATTTTTCCATCTACAAATCTGCTGTTACCTGTTTCGTGGATATAAGACAAAATTGCATTGCGGGCAGAGTTGATATGATTGGAAATCGATTCTTTTGTAATCGGAATATATTTGGTTCCGGAGGTTGTTCCCGAAGTCTTTGAAAAGTAGATGGGTAAACCTTTCCAGAGAACATCATGTTCTCCTGCAATTATGCGGTCAATGTATTTTCTGAAATCTTCGTAATCACGAACGGGAACCTGATTTTTGTAATCGTTGTAGGATTTAATTTTGGAAAAACCGTGTTCTTTTCCGAAAACAGTATTCGCTGCATCAGAAATAAGTTCATCAAATACTTTTTGCTGATTTTCAACAGGTTTGGCACTCCACTTCTTAATTCCCGAAACAACCAGACTTGCGAAAGGCTTACTGAGCGCGGCTTTTAATCCCATCTTAAAAAAACGATATTCACAAGAATTTTAAAAATACCTTTGGTGTCTGAAAAAAACAGCGCAATTTAGATAAATGTACAGAAAGGAATTCAATATTAAAAAATACCGTCCACTTATTGAGCAGATTTTTGATGCTCTGGAACTGGTTTTTACTCACGGAAAAATGGCTGACCAGGCATTGGAAACCGTGATGAAGAAAAATAAAAAATGGACTGTTTACGACCGCAGCTTTGTTGCCGAAACATTTTATGAACTCATCCGCAACTGGCGTTTTCTATGGACAATTACAGGAAGAGAACCAGATATAAAGCGTCATTTTCTCTGGGAAATTTTGGGAACACAATTGGTTTTGAAAGAAGAAAAACTTCCGGGAGTTTATCTTTTCAAAAACGTTATTCCTCATAAAATAGAAGAGAAAGCAGAGAAATATAAAAAGGTGCGTGCCCTGCGCGAATCTGTTCCTGACTGGCTGGATAAACTAGGTGAAAAAGAAATCGGCAAAGGCTGGACTTCCATTTTAGCAGCGCTTAACAAGCCGCCAAAACTGATTTTGAGAACCAATACACTGAAAACAAATACCGAAATTCTGCAGCAAAAATTAAAAGAAGAAGGTGTAGAAACTGAGAAATTGGAATTTGTAAGCGATGCGCTGGAACTGCCTTTTAACCGTAACGTGTTTAGAACAATACCTTTTCATGATGGCTGGTTTGAGGTTCAAGATGCCGCTTCGCAAGTGGTAGCGCATTACATGGATGTACAGCCCGGAATGCGGGTGGTGGATGCCTGCGCTGGTGCAGGAGGAAAATCATTGCACATTGCCGCGCTGATGAAAAATAAAGGCAAGCTGCTGGCAATGGATAATAAAGAATGGAAACTGAAAGAGCTTAACAGGCGTGCTGCCCGTGCCGGAGCAGGTGTTATTGAAACACGATTGATTGATTCTTCGAAAGTTTTCAAACGCCTGGAAGGCAGTGCCGACAGGCTTTTGTTAGATGTTCCTTGTTCAGGAACAGGCGTATTGCGCAGAAACCCTGACATCAAATGGAAACTGCAACAGGAGGAATTAGACAGGTTGAAAATAATACAAGCAGAAATCATTGATGAATATTGCATCATGACCAAAGTTGGTGGAAAAATGATTTATGTAACGTGCAGCATTCTTCCTTCTGAAGGTGAAGAGCAAGTAGCAGCATTTATTAAAAAGCATAGCGAATTCAAGTTGCTTGACCAACTCAGGCTGAACCCCGACAAAGAAGGTTATGATGGGTTTTACTTGGCGATGATGGAACGAATTAGCTAAACATAATGAGTAGGTTTAAAAACAAAATAGCCGTCATCACAGGTGGTGCTTCAGGAATAGGGAAAGCAGCTGTAGAGTTATTTGGAGTTGAAGGTGCTTCTGTTTGCATCTGGGATGTAAATGAAGTTCTGGGAAAAGAACTCGAAATTCTGTTGAGTGAAAAAGGTCTGCATACAAAATTTTACAAAGTAAACACTGCCAATTTTCAGGAAGTTGAAAAAGCAACTGCAGAAATAATTTCTGCAACTGGCAGGATTGATATTCTCATCAATAATGCAGGAATTACACGTGATGCTTCTTTGCAAAAAATGACTGCTGAGCAGTGGCAGCAGGTAATGGATGTAAACCTAACAGGTGTGTTCAATTGCACCAAAGCCATTTCGCCTTTTATGATCCAGAATAATTACGGCCGTATCATTAATACCTCATCCATTATTGGTTTGTATGGCAATTACGGACAAACAAATTATGCCGCTACTAAAGCAGGAGTAATTGGTTTAACCAAAACATGGGCACGTGAATTGGGCAAATACAACATCACAGTAAATACAGTTGCCCCAGGGTTTATAGCGACTGATATGATTGCAACTATCCCTGAAAAAGTGATTGCTTCAATGAAAGATAAAGTTCCTCTGAAAAAATTAGGAACACCCTCAGATGTTGCAAATGTTTATGCCTTTCTTGCCAGCGATGAGGCACAATTTGTTTCGGGTGCCACTATTAGTGTTGATGGCGGATTGACAATCTGAGAAATAAAAAAGTCCCGCATTTCTGCGGGACTTTTTATCAACTAAACAAATTAACTACTTCGTTTCTTCTACCTTTTTATCTGAAGTAGCAGCAGTTTTGTGTGCGCAACAAGATTTTGGTGTTGTTCCTGTTGTTGTAGTTACAGTGTTTACTGCATTGGTATTGTTACCATTTGTAGTTGCAGCTGTTTTTGAAGCGCAGCAACCTGCCTGTTCTTTACAATCGTGTTTTGATTTTTTTTCTTTTTTCTTCTCGTCTCCACCACCTTTGATGCAAACAACTTTGTGTGAGGTAACAGTTTGAATGGTTGAAGCCATTGCTGTTCCCATAAATGCTGCAAGTGTTACTGCTAAAAGTACTTTTTTCATTTTTTTTGTTTTTTGATTATTAATTAATAGTGGCAATTACTGTTTCACCACCTGTTACTGTTTGATTTAGTGCTATTTCAATTTTCGTGCCCAAAGGTAATAATAAATCTACTCTTGAACCAAACTTGATGAAGCCCATTTCACCTCCTTGTTCGGCTTTGTCTCCTTCTTTACAATAATATACAATGCGTCTTGCCAAAGCTCCTGCAATCTGTTTCATCATCAGCGAAAATTTTTCGTCTTTTTTTATCACAACACTTGTTCGTTCATTATCCGTTGATGATTTCGGATGCCACGCAACAAGGTAAAGTCCGGGATGGTATTTTACATAAGCTACCTCTCCTCCAATTGGGTAGCGGTTTACGTGCACATTTATTGGCGACATGAAAATTGATACTTGAAGTCGTTTATCTTTAAAATATTCGGTTTCTTCTACTTCTTCAATAACTACTACTTTGCCGTCAGCAGGGGCAATAATATGATTAAGATTTTGAACAATGTTGCGTTTTGGGTGGCGAAAAAATTGCAGAATAACAATTACAAAAAATGTCCCCACTGCATACGAGAATATATGCAAATAATGGTTCTCAGGAAACATATACTTAATAGCGCTTGCAAATACAATCGCAAAAACAAGAACTAGAGTTAATGATGCGTATCCTTCTTTATGGAATTTCATTTATATAAAATTGAGGTAAACAAAAACGAAGGGCGAAGATATAAGAATACTATCAAAGCGGTCTAAAATCCCTCCATGACCCGGCATAATACTTCCCGAATCTTTTATGCCAACACTGCGTTTAAGCAATGATTCAACTAAATCACCAATTGTTCCTATTACTACAACAATCAGACTAATTACAGACCAATCAAAGAAACTCAAATCATCAACATATAAAGAAAGAATATAGGCAAACATGATGGCAAAAACTGTTCCGCCAACAGCACCTTCCCAAGATTTTTTTGGTGAAATCTTCGGAAACATTTTGTGCTTACCAAAATTTGAACCCACTAAGTATGCACCTGAATCAAAAACCCAAATCAACATAAAATAGCCAAGCAAAATCAAAGGTTTATACTCGCCTGAAAGGCCAGGCTTTACAATATAAACAAGCAACGTAAAAGGAAACGCAATGTAAATGATACCAAGAATGGTAAATCCGATATTGGTAAACGGATTTTCACGGTTGCGAAATAGTTCGCGGATAAAAACCGCATACATTAATGGCAACACCAACAACTGATATTTTAAAAAAGCATGGTCAACTGAAATCAATGCAGTGATGAAAAATATTCCTGTCCCAACAAAGATTCCGTGTCTTTTTTGCACATATATTTTTTCATTCTCGCAAATGCGATAAAACTCCCATAGACCTATTGCTGTAGTAAGAGAAAATAAAACCAGAAAAGGAATTACTGTTTTATTGACTAACAGAATTGAACCGATAACTAAAGTCAGAAAAACTACTCCTGTGGCAAGCCTTAAACCTAAATCTTTCAATTTCCTTGCTGTTTTAATATGAGTTGTTTTGCAACAATTACATCTGTGCTTTGCACATAAAGCTCAATCTCACCAATCAAATGCGTGGAACTTTGCTTATTCAGATCTACCACTATTATTTCGTTTTCGTTCAGCAATGCTTTTATTAATTCGGCTTGCTGAATACTATTGGTTGTGAATATCAGTGTCCAGCCTTTTTCCATTAATACGGCAAACATAAAAATTTAACCGCAGAGAACGCAAAGGTGAAGGAGATTAATCAGGGAAATAAAGTAGGTGTTGGGTTTTCTTCCTTACCTTCCTCTTTTACTTCAGCTTTTATCTCGGGAACTTCAACACTTGTTTCAGGAGTTACTTCGCCATTAAGGTTTTTCACAACACTCTTTGGCTCGTCTTTATCAAACTTTCTTTTCCCGAAAATTTTCTCCAAATCCTCTTTAAAAATGACTTCGCGCTCCAGCAATAGGTTAGCAAGTTGACTCAACAAATCTTTATTTTCTGAAAGTATTTTTTTGGTTCTTGCATAAGCCTCTTCAATCATTTTGCTTACTTCTTCGTCAATAGTTTTCGCAGTTTGTTCGCTGTAAGGTTTATTGAACATATATTCACTTTGCCCCGATGAATCATAGAAACTCACATTTCCTATTTTCTCGTTCAGTCCATACATTGTAACCATTGCATAAGCCTGCTTGGTAATCTTCTCCAAGTCGCTTAATGCACCTGTTGAAATTTTCCCAAACATAACTTCTTCAGCAGCACGGCCGCCAAGTGCTGCGCACATTTCATCCAGCAATTGTTCTTTAGTGGTAATTTGACGCTCTTCAGGAAGGTACCAAGCGGCTCCCAATGATCGCCCACGAGGCACAATGGTAACTTTAATCAAGGGCGATGCATGTTCTACCAGCCAACTCACCGAAGCATGTCCTGCTTCATGGTAGGCAATCACTTTCTTTTCTTCTGGTGAAATAATTTTATTTTTCTTCTCCAAACCACCAATAATACGGTCAACAGCATCTAGGAAATCCTGTTTTTCAACTACTTTTTTGTCTTTACGAGCAGCAATCAAAGCAGCTTCGTTGCAGATATTGGCAATGTCAGCACCAGAAAAACCTGGGGTTTGACGGGCAAGAAATTCAATATCCACCGATTGATCAAGTTTTAAAGGTTTTAAATGCACTTTAAAAATCTCCTGACGCTCATTAACATCGGGCATATCTACATAAATCTGTCTGTCAAAGCGACCGGCACGCATCAACGCACGGTCAAGAATATCAGCACGATTGGTAGCTGCAAGAATAATAACTCCGCTATTAGTCCCAAAGCCATCCATTTCAGTAAGCAATTGGTTCAGCGTGTTTTCGCGCTCATCGTTTGAGCCTTGTGAAACGCTTCTTCCTCTTGCACGTCCTATTGCATCAATCTCATCAATAAAAATAATCGCAGGAGCTTTTTCTTTCGCCTGACGAAACAAATCACGTACACGTGATGCTCCCACTCCAACAAACATTTCAACAAAATCAGATCCTGACAAAGAGAAAAACGGAACTTTAGCTTCACCCGCAACCGCTTTTGCCAATAAGGTTTTTCCTGTTCCGGGAGGGCCTACCAGCAATGCCCCTTTGGGAATCTTAGCGCCCAGTTCTGTATATTTTTTAGGTGTTTTAAGGAAATCTACAATTTCTTTTATCTCCACTTTTGCTTCGCCCAAACCGGCAACATCTTCAAAAGTGATATTGACCTGTGTGTCTTTATCAAACAAAGTAGCTTTAGATTTTCCGATGTTAAAAATTTGTCCTGCTCCTCCGCCTGAACCACCAGACATTCTGCGCATGATAAACATCCAAAGACCAACAAATAAAATAATTGGAAGAACCCAACTCAGCAACTCACCACCCCAATTGTGACGTGTTGTAATTTCCAGTTTCACCATATCTTCTGGAACAAAACCTTCCTGTGCCGCTTTCAAATCGTCATTAAAAACTTTATAATCAGCAATTTCAAAAATATAGTGTGGTCCCGGATTTTCAGCACCACCAAGGCGTGTTGCCACCTTTTTATATTTGTCTAATTGAAGTTTGTCCTTTTTAAGATAGACCTCCACAAACTCCTTATTAACTACAATAAGTTTTGCAACTTCATGCGTTTTAAGCATGTCGGTTTCTACAATCTGCCAATCTGTTTTTTCTGCACTTTCGGTCCAGGTCATGAACTGAAGTCCAAGGAAAACCAAGGCAATTACAACATAAACCCAATAAAAATTGAAATCAATTTTGGGTGTTTTAGGCATTTTTAAACCGCCTTTCTTATCCGTCTTTTCAGGATTACCGCCATTCTCTTTCTTTTCCTTTGTTTCAGGATTATTCTCTTTTTTCTCGTCTGACATTTTATAAGCTATTTTCTTTTAATCTTTAATTCGTGTAACCTCTGCATCTGCCCACAGGCGTTCTATTCCATAAAAATCACGAAATTCTTTTTGCAGAACATGAACTACAATATTCACATAATCCAGCAATATCCATTCAGCATTTTGAAATCCTTCAGTATGCCAGGGATCTTCACCCAGCTTTTTCTTTATCAATCCATCTACATTTTTAGCAATTGCATCAACCTGAGTGTTAGAATCGGCATGACAAATTACATAGTAATCACATACAGATTTTTCTATGCCTTTAAGGTTTAAAGTTACTATCTCCTTAGCCTTTTTTTCCTGCATAGCCTCAATAATGAGTTCGAGTAGTGCATCGGCATTATCTACCTTCTTTTTTTTTCTTACGGTCTTTTTTACTGGTTTCTTCATAGATTTGCAAAGGTAGCATTTATCATTAACCACAGAGGCGTGGTGCAACAGGATGTTATTTAATTTTAAAATATGGCTCTTTTTACCGGAACTAATTTAATTGAATTAGACAGCGCTGAATCAACCAACAACTATGCCCTGAATTTGTTGCGAGAAAAACAACCTTTTGAAGGAACTGTTGTGCGAACATTCAGGCAAACTCTAGGGCGCGGGCAGCGCCAAAAACATTGGGAAAGCGCAGATTTCAGCAACTTAACTTTCAGCACTATTTATTACCCTGTCTTTTTGTCAGTGAGCAGGCAGTTTCAACTGAGTAAAGCTATTGCCTTGGGTGTTGCTGATTTTCTAAAAAGTATTGTACAAGCTGAAAATGTGAAGATAAAATGGCCCAATGATATTTATATTGATGACAAAAAAATTGCCGGAATATTGATTGAAAATGCTGTAAGTGGCAACAAAATTTCTTCAGCCGTGATTGGTATTGGATTAAATGTTAACCAAACAACTTTCAGTCAGGAAATTCCAAATCCTGTTTCATTGAAAATGATTGCAGGGAACGACTTAGATTTGGAAAGTTGTTTCCAGAGATTATGTATCTCACTCGAAGTACGCTATATGCAATTGAAAGGAGGAAAAGACAATGTGATTAATGAACAGTATCATAATTCATTATTTGGACTTAATGAAGAGCGGGAATTTTTAATTGACAATAAAAAAACAATTGCAGAAATAGTTGGAGTTGATGATTTAGGAAAACTGAATTTAAAAGAAAACGGAACAGTTACTGCATATGACCTGCATCATATTGTTTTCAGGATTTAGAAGTTAACTTTGGAAAAATATTTTTTATGAAAATTGTAAAAATCAGCCTTATCTCTTTAGCAGCAGGATTAATCATAATTCAGTTTTTTGGCATTAAGAAAAACCAAAGCTCAGGTGTGCAAACCAACCATATTTCAACACAATTTGCAGTTCCTGCTGATGTTGAAAATATACTAAAGACATCTTGTTATGATTGCCACAGCAACAATACGATTTACCCCTGGTACACAAGTATTCAACCAGTTGGTTGGTGGTTGCAGGGCCATGTAAACGAAGGAAAAGAGGAACTTAATTTTGATGAATTTGCTCAATACAAACCTCGCAGACAATTCAAAAAAATAGAAGAAGTAGAAGAAATGATTAACGAAGGTGAGATGCCATTGTCATCCTATACACTTATTCACAGTAATGCGGTGCTATCTTCATCACAAAAAGAAATCCTTATCAACTGGACTAAATTAATTCGTGGAGAAATAAAAGTGAAAAGTCCGGGAAGTGCTCCCGCAGAAGTTGAACACGAAGACTAACTACACCCCCCAAACGCTTGGGTTGTTGCGCCATGCAGCAAGTGATTTTAAACTGCTTTCGGTAATGTATTCCGATGTTACTGCTTGTTTTATCAGGCTGTCGTAATCGCTTAGTGTAACTAGTTTACATTTTTCGTTTTTGAAGTTTTTATCTGCCTCATCAAAGCCGTAAGAAAAGATAGAAACCATACCGTTTACCTTACAACCTGCGTCACGCAATGCATTCACTGCTTTGAGACTACTCATTCCTGTTGAAATTAAGTCTTCAACCACTACAACTGAAAGACCGCTTTCAATATATCCTTCAATCATATTAGCCAGTCCATGACCTTTTGCGCTGGAACGAACATAAACGAAAGGAAGACCTAAATCCTGCGCTACCAATGCTCCCCAGGCTATTGCACCAGTTGCCACACCGGCAATAACATCAGGCTCGCCAAATTTTTCAATTACAGATGAGGCAAGTTCTCTCCGTATATAATTTCGTACTTTGGGGTAAGATAATGAGAGACGGTTGTCACAGTAAATAGGCGATTTCCAACCCGAAGCCCACGTATAAGGTTTATTGACTGAAAGTTTTATTGCTTTAATTTGCAGAAGTTGTTCTGCAACTTTTAGGGCTGTTTCTTTATTGTATAACATTTGGCGCAAAAGTAATTTTTTTCTGATGTATAAAATCTTCATTAACGATAAGCCGTTTATTCTTGCACCAAAAACTAACCGGTTTGAAACCGGACAAGGTTCATTACTTATTGCTTACAGTGAGTTGCAAAATCTTAAGCAGGCTGTTGACCTAATGAAACTGAGTGCTGTTTCAAACCTCACCATTACAGGTGATGTGGAAGTTATGTGGAAAGAATTCCTTCAACAGTTTAAATTAATTAATGCAGCCGGTGGTGTAGTAAAAAACAAAGAAAATAAATTACTTTTTATTTTTCGTTTGGGTAAATGGGATTTGCCCAAAGGCAAAGTTGATAAAGGCGAAACATTGGAGCAGACTGCTATACGTGAAGTGGAAGAAGAGTGTGGTATTAAACAACTTATTATCACAAATAAGATTACAACAACTTATCACACATATACTCTTAAAGATAAAAATATTGTAAAGGCATCACACTGGTATAATATGACTACAGCTGACAACAGACCTCTAAAACCACAAACCGAAGAAAATATTACGGAAGCACGATGGGTTTCTGAAAAAGAAATACCTGTTCTGCTGAAAAATGCTTACCCTTCTATTGCGGAAGTAATTAACAACTACATGAATAAATAATCCTTGTTACCTTCGGCACTTCTATGCGCGAAACCGGTTTTATAAAACAGAACAAGGAAAAGTGGGTTGCGTTTGAGCAAACACTCAAGCAAAAGAAAAAAGACCCAGATAGTTTGAGTAACCTGTTTGTGCAGGTTACTGACGACCTTTCCTATTCGCGCACCTTTTACCCAAATCGATCAGTTCGTGTTTACCTAAATAATCTGGCGCAACAAATCTTTCAAAGCATTTACAAAAACAAAAAAGAAAAGGGAAATCGCTTTGCAATTTTCTGGAAAGATGAATTACCTTTTATCATGTATCAGACCCGGAAAGAACTGCTTGTTTCTTTTCTGGTATTTGCTCTGGCAATGGGAGTAGGCGTTTTGTCAAGCGCTTATGATCCTGAGTTTTACCGCCTCATACTTGGCGACAGCTATGTAGAGATGACCAAGGAAAACATACGCACCGGTGACCCAATGGCTGTATATAAAAAGATGAACGAGGTAGATATGTTTTTGGGCATAACAATCAACAACCTGTTTGTGGCTTTTTACACATTTATTCTAGGTGTAATCATGTCAATAGGCACGCTGGCATTTTTACTTTATAACGGAATTATGGTAGGCTCCTTTCAGTATTTTTTTATTGAACAGGGCTTATTCCGTGAATCATTTCTCACCATCTGGATGCACGGAACATTGGAAATTTCCTCAATAGTAATTGCTGGCTCAGCAGGCATTGTAATGGGCAACGGATTGGTTTTTCCCGGCACTTATTCCCGACTGCAATCTTTTCAGGTTTCGGCACGCAGGGGAATAAAAATTATGCTGGGCATAACTCCCATTTTTGTTTTTGCAGCTTTTATTGAAGGTTTCCTAACCCGCTATACAGACCTGCCAGACCCGATAAGACTTGCAGTAATTTTATTATCACTGTTTTTTATTCTTGGCTACTTTGTATGGTACCCCCACTATAAAGCAAACGAAGGGTTTGAAAACATTGAACCCGAAGCAAGACTTAATGCCAATGGAACAGATAATGTTGAATTTACGGGAATCAAATCAAACGGTGAAGTTTTTATTCAACTGTTTATTTTCTACAGAATCTATTTAAAACAAATTACTACCACAGCCCTTTTGCTGGCAGGCATTTTCAGCAGTTCAACCTATTTTGTTCTGCGAGAAAAAATACTTGAACTGTATACTTATTACGGAACCGATTCTATGAATTCACAGAGCTATTTCAATGTTTTTGAAAATCTGTACTCATATCTTAACTACTCAAAATATCCTGTGTTTTATTTATTCAACACTGTGTTCTTTTCCTTGCTTGTATTTACGATTTATTATCTCCTTTCTGCATCAGCACATGGAAAAACACAGGACGAAATACTTCCGCGCAAACAGGTATTAATATCATTGCGCAAAAAATTCTTCTCTGTTTTTATTGCCATTGCAATAATGAATACTATTTTCTTTATTCCTGACGGACGCTCATTTTTTGCATTTGCAATAGTATCACCATTTCTGTTTCTCACAGTTTATGCAAGTTTGTATGAGCAGATAAATTTCTTTGCTGCTTTCAACCGCTGCCGAAAAATTTTAAAAGGTAATTGGCTAAATCTGCTTGGGCTTGCGCTTATACTTTCGCTGCTTGGCTCTATTTATTTCTTTGTTTTCAACTCACCATTTTTATTCTTTTATTTTGAAATTATTACCTGGAACCTGAACGTTGCTCCCGAAACACTGAGCAAACTTTTTCAGATTTTCATCACCTTTCTTTCGCTGTTTGCAATGGGTATTGTAGTGCCTATTGTATTAATTGGTATCGGATTAAAATTTCATTCGCTGCTTGAAATAAATGAAGCCGGTGAACTAAAACAGCGCATCAACAATATCGGATATAAAAAACAACGCTATGGAATGGATGTGGAGAATTAGAGCGTTGATTTTTATTTTACTGATATCAAATGCCGATGCATTTGCGCAGGATTCTATCTCTGTTGCAGCTGAAAGCGAAACTATAACTGAGGTAAAAAAGGATGAACCCCAAGCTGAACTGAAAAAGTTTGACGAAAAGCGCTGGGAAAATCTGACCAAAGATCTTGACTACAACGAAGCCGTTAAAAAGAAAGAGAAAGAAAAAGAGCCGCTGTCACTTCCAACGTTCAATTTTAATCCAATGGCAGTAAAAGTGGTGGTAGTTACAATAGTAATTATTGCACTGGTGTTTTTGCTGTGGAAAATTTTTGGTAATGCTAAGTTTTTGAAAAATCAGAAAATAAAAGGAGGCGAATTCTCTTTTCTGGATGATGCAGAAGAGAATCTTGAAGAATCAGACTTAGAGCGTTTTCTCAGAGATGCATTGGAGAAAAAACAATACAAAGTTGCAGTACGCATCTATTACCTGATGAGCATAAAAGAACTGATGCAACAAAACTTTATTGTATGGAAGAAGAACAAAACCAATTTTGAATACCTGACCGAAATGCGCGAACGCAAAGAGTTTGAGCACTTCCGTTCGCTTACGCGGGCATTTGAAATTGTGTGGTATGGCGATGTGGAGATTGAAGAAAAAGAGTTCATTGTATTAAGTCCTTCGTTCAGCAATTTTATCAATTCAATCAGAAGTAATGGGCAAAAATAAAATCCCTGTTATTATTTTTCTGATTGTTGTGCTGGGGCTTGGCGTGGGTGTTTATTTATGGCAGACAAACATTGAAAAACCCAAACACAGTTGGCACGAGAGTTATAAAAACAATCAGAAAGAACCTTACGATACGTATGTGATTGCAGAGATGCTGGAGAAATATTTTCCTTCAAAAAAGTTCAATGTTATCCGCAGACCATTACACGAAAGTTTGCCGCGTAATTCAGGCAACAACTATATTTTTATCGGCTCGGGAATGTATCTTGACTCTTTGAGCGAATTGAAATTGTTGGACTATGTAGCTCGTGGTAACAATGCGTTTCTGTCTATTCCGTCAATTCCATACATAATTGAAGACACCTTAAATCTAAGTGTTTGCGAATATTACTATCCCACTTATTCTTATCCTGATTCATTTGCACATCTGAATTTTTATCAGCCGGATTTCAAAAGTAATCCGGATTATGAATTTGCTTACCGTAACCTGAACGACACACTGGAATATTCATGGACATACATTATGGATACCTGTATAAACCCTGAGGCGCAGGCTGTTTTTTATGCTTACATGAATGACACATTGACCAACTATATGCGTGTAGCTTACGGCAAAGGTTATTTCTTTATTCATACCACACCACTGGCATTTACCAATGTTCAGTTGCTAAACAAGCGCTCGGTAGAGTATGCAGAAAAAGTGTTTTCATTTTTACCCGAAGGCGATATTTATTGGGACGAATTTTCAAAAATTCCGATTGAGTATAAAACTGAGAACAACAACGAGGGAGGCGAGTTGAAGTGGGAAAAAAGCCCTTTGTATTTTATTCTATCACAGCCGGCACTAAAAACTGCATGGTATCTTATTCTTGCCTTGGTGCTGCTATTTATTCTTTTCCGCGCGAAGCGGAGACAAAGGGCTATTCCGGTGCTTATTTCGAACACCAATACATCATTAGAGTTTGCGGAAACTATTGGCAGAATTTATTACCTGCAAAACGACCACAAAAAATTAGCTTCGCAGAAAATGAAACTGTTTTTGGAAGGAATACGCAACCGTTATAACATTGCCACCAACATTATTGACGATGCTTTTATTTTGAAACTTGCTCAAAAATCTCAGGTGGCGCAGAAAGAAATTGAACGTTTATTTGGAAACTATAAAGTAATAGAAAATCAAAAAAGCATTAACGAAGAAAGCCTGATTATATTTAACCAATCCATTGATAATTTTTACACAAAAGCCAAGTAATTATGGAAGAAAATCAAACACCCAACACGGGACAAACGCCTGAGTTTAACATCGGAACTCCTTCACCGCTTTCCGCGGAACTGAACAAACTGAGCGAATCGGTTTCCCGCGTCAAAAGCGAAATACACAAAGTAATTGTGGACCAGGACCAGATGATAGAACTTCTGCTGGCTGGTCTGTTCACGAGCGGACACATTATTCTGGAAGGTGTGCCCGGCATTGCAAAAACGCTGACGGCAAAACTGCTCTCGAAAACATTGTCGGTTAATTTTTCGCGCATACAATTCACACCTGATTTGATGCCAACTGATGTGATAGGTACTACCGTATTCAACATGAAATCATCGGAGTTTAATTTTAAAAAAGGTCCGGTGTTTTCTAACATTGTGCTGATTGACGAGATCAACCGTTCGCCTGCAAAAACACAGGCAGCTTTGTTTGAGGTAATGGAAGAACGCCAGATTACGGTGGACGGTATTACGCATTATTTAGAGTTTCCGTTTTTTGTGGTGGCCACGCAAAACCCCATTGAACAGGAAGGAACTTACAAACTTCCCGAAGCGCAGCTTGACCGTTTTCTGTTCCGCATAAAAATGAATTACCCAACGTTAGAAAACGAAAAAGACATTCTGAGAAAGTTCCGCAACGATTTTAATTTTCAGAGCACTGGCGATGTTAAGAACATTTTAAATGCTATGGATTTACAGGCTGTGCGCTCTCTGATTGAAAAGATTCACATCAAAGACGAACTGCTGGATTATATCGCAACGATTATACACAACACGCGCAACAACGGTGATTTGTTTCTGGGTGCTTCACCACGCGCATCGCTGGCGATTATGAAAACAAGTAAAGCCATTGCAGCGATGAGAGGCCGCGAGTTTGTTACACCAGACGATATTAAGTTTGTGGCGTATCCTGTTTTGAACCATCGCATCATTCTTTCGCCTGAACGCGAAATGGAGGGAACAGAGACGGAGCAGGTGATTAAAGAAATAATTGAAAAAGTGGAAGTGCCGAGATAATCCAAACGTCATGCTGAACTTGTTTCAGCATCTCACAAAAACAAATAAAAGACCCTGAAACAAGTTCAGGGTGACGTAATAAAATGCTAAACCTGTTCCGAAACTTATACCTTACCAATCGCTTCTTCCTTTCGGGAGCAGCTACGGTTGCGTTGTTTGTGTTCGGGTTTATTTTTCCGGTTGTGTTTCCCGTGGCGCAGATTGTGTTGATTGCGCTGATTGCTTTTTTTGTGTTGGATATTATTCTACTGTTTCGCCCATCATCACAAGTGCTTTGCAAACGTACGGTGGGAAAAATGTTTTCGTTGGGGAACGAAAATCCGGTGCGCTTAGACATTATAAATCATTCTCCACAGCAACTGAAGATTACACTGATTGACGAAATTCCTTTTCAGTTTCAGAAGCGTGATATGCGGATGCGCATTGTCTTGAAGTCGGGCGAAAAGCAATCGCTGGGTTATAACCTGCGCCCTGTGGTGAGGGGTGAGTATGTTTTTAACAACGTAAATATTTTCGCACAAACACAATTTGGTTTGGTTCAACGCAGGTTTGTGAAAGAGACGAAGGAGATGATTAAAGTCTATCCTTCAGTGATTGACATGAAGAAGTATGAACTGCTCGCTATGTCAAAGATTTCGATTTATCAGGGTGTGAAAAAAATTCGTAGGCTGGGACACAGCTATGAATTTGAGCAGATAAAAAATTATGTGCAGGGTGATGATTTTCGCAGCATCAACTGGAAAGCCACAGGGCGCAAAGCTGAACTGATGGTGAACCAATATGAGGACGAGCGCTCGCAACAGGTGTATTCGCTGATTGACAAAAGCCGCACCATGCGCATGCCTTTCAACGGACTGAGTTTACTGGACTATTCCATCAATGCTAGTCTGGTGATTTCTAACATTGCGTTGAAGAAACATGATAAATCGGGGCTGCTTACATTCTCTGACAAAATAGGCAGCTCTATAAAAGCCGACCGCGGACAAAAACAACTGCGCATGATTTTAGAAGCGCTGTATAACGAGGAAGAGCGCAAGATGGAAGCCAACTACGAGCTGATGTATAATGCGGTGCGCAACCTTGCGCGAGGCCGCAGCTTGATTTTCTTCTACACTAATTTCGAGAGTTTGTATGCCGTAGAGCGTGTGTTACCTTTGCTACGCAGAATAAACAGCACCCACCTGCTCGTTGTTATGTTTTTTGAAAACACGGAGGTAAAAGATTTCTCTGTCTCCGCTGCAAAAAATGTGGAAGAAATATATCTGAAAACAATTGCACAAAAGTTTGTGTCGGAAAAAAATCAGGTGGTGCAGTTGCTCAGACAATATGGTATTCAGAGTATTCTTACGCGACCCGAGGATCTTTCTATTAATACAGTGAACAAGTATCTCGAGCTTAAGGCACGAGGTATGATTTAAAGAATGCCCTGAAAGAAAATTAATCCTTCTTTAGCTCCGTTCCAAAAACCCTGTCCCAGATTGTGAACATAGAGGCATAATTGCCTTTAACTTTTGAGTGATGCAAATCGTGATTTTCAGTTGGATTCAACAAAGGAATATATTTGCTGATGGGCGAACGAAGGTCAGAATGTATTTCCACCTCATGCAAATTGCGGATAAGACCATACACCCAAAAAGCATAAATATTAACAGGCATAATCATAAGCAGCGCAATCAATCCAAGGAATGAACCAACACTGCCAATCATCCACTCAAGCGGGTGCACATAAATGTATTCCAGTGGAAACGGTGTTATTGCCTGATGATGGATGCTGTGGATTTTGCGTAACAGAAATTTATTTTCGTGCATCAGGCGGTGGGCAAAATAAAACCATGCATCATCAATAATAAAAATGAAAATCACCTGCACCGGAATTAACCACCACACCGGAAGCGAGGTGTCAAAAATCTTATCCGCAAAAAAATACAGCGAAACCGCAGTAAGCCCGGCAAGAATAGTAAGGTTCAATAAAATCAGCGGCAGGCGCTGAAAGAAAATTCCTGGTTTATACTTTTTATCCTGAAGGCGTAAATTTTTAAATACATCGGTATAAAGCACCAGCCATGAATACACCAGCGCAATAATATTTCCTGCAAGCAGTATACCCAGTGTAATTAATATAATGGTGGTGTTAGTCATTTAGCGTGTAGCGTAAACATTATAAAGAGCAGTTTCTTCAAGGGCCTTTTCTTTTTCTTTTACAATTTTAGTAAGTCCGTGCCTGCGCAGCAAATCAGAAATAAACTCAACCCGATTTTCCATATCATGAACTTCAACAACTACTTTGTTAATTTTCTTCCAGTCTTCTTCTTTAATTCCTTTTATTGCAGAAAGCTCAGCACCTTCACAATCAATTTTCAGCAAATCAATTTTCTCAATTTTATATTCTTCAATTACTGAAGAAATGGTTCGCAACTCGCAGGTAATCATTTGTTTTCCGCTGCGCAGAAAACGTGCTACTAATCCTGCAAGTGAAGTTGGTAACCATTTCATCCATTGCATATCAGCAGGTGCGTTTTTCATACTTCCTTTCACTGCGTTTTCAAATGCATCAGGATTTTCATCCCACATTTCGGGATGCGAAGTGGAAAGTGCAGGCGTATTCGGGAAATAAGAAAACGAAGTAGTACCATTCGCATCCGAGGCTCCGTATTTCAGCGCAAAGAATCTTCCTTTACCAAATTTTTCTGCATTAGCTCTCAACACTTCATTAATTTCAGGAATAGGCTCAAAGGCAAATACTTTTACGTTACTGAATTTTTGAACAGCTCGTACACCAAACACCCCAATGTTTGCACCCACATCAAACACCACATCACCATCATTAATGGAGATGCCGTGTTGCATATAGCCTTCAACGTGGTGGTCAAGCATTTTGGCTTCGGGTTTGCGAAGGCAGAAAATTTCAGTTCCGTCAATCAGTTTGGTCGTTATCATTTATTTGGTCAGGTATTTTTGCTGCGGCAAACATAGATAAATTGTTTAACAAAAAACGTGATGATAATCAGCGGAAATTGCGGCTGAAAACTAGTGGTTCATTTCCACTCAAGCAGAATTTTCTCTGCATCTTTTTTAAACTGCAGATCTTCAAGATATAACTCTGCTCTGGGAGCCATTCCAATTACCTTCTTCATATACTCTTTAGCCTTTTCTTCTTGTTTATTCTTGTGCAAGCCTTCAGCATAATAAAAAACATTTCCAAAGTCAGTAGGGGAGCACTTCACAGATTTTTCAAGATACAAAAGAGCATCTTCATTATCCGGCCAGGTGAGCACTAAAGGAATATAAGGTGCTTTCAGATACAACAACCCAAGGATTCTTTCGCCTGCGCAAAACGAATAAGTACGTTCAACTGAAATTAGTTTCTCTGTATTGCTTTTCATTTTTCCTATAACCCCATCCCAACCTGCTTTTAAAGCACCAATTTCATTTGCCCATAAACCTAATACACATATATATTCATATAATACAGGTGCAGAATTAGGATATTTTTTCAATAAAGCTTCACCCAAGTTTTTTCCTTTCTCAAACACTGCTTTTTTATCTGCATTGTTGGTGCATACAAAACGACCTTTGTAGTTGTAGCATTTAATAAGATAAACCCCTGTCTCTTCAGGATTAGTTCCCAAAGCGTATGCCTTTTCAAGATCAGCAATAGCTATGTTAATATTTTCGGGTCTGGCTATTAAACCTGTTGCTCCCTCTGCTCTTTTTTCGTAAGACTTTTTGCCTTCCGCAAATAGATCTTGTGCAACAACAGGAACTGGAAATGCAACACAGCAAAATCCGAATCCTTTAAGTAGAATTAAAAGTAGCCAGGAAAAAAGATATTTATTGTTTGTTCGTAGCAGTTTCAAAAAACAAAAATTATAATTAGTTAACACAAGGATACGAAAATAATTAAACGTTTATCCCCAAACTTTTGCACCTTCTGTGCAGTTGGTGCAAATATCAATCTCTGAACGTGACTTTAAAATGGCTGAACGGAAATTCTGGTATTTCTCGTTTTGCCAGAGTTGCGCAAACGTTGTTTCTTTTAAATCACCAAACTGGTGAGTGGCATCTTTATCAAAGCAGCAGGGAACTACTAAACCGTCCCAGGTAATAACACACGAATGCCAGAGTTTCCAGCAATGGTTCAGCAAAGGGTTTTTAATATCAAACGAGCCGCTCTTGTTCTTTTTATAACGCGAATATTTATCGTTATCGGGAATTAACTGATTAGGGTCGTTTTCATAATCATATACCTGAGCTGTTTTAAATTTAACTTCATCCACACCATATTCTAAGGCCAGTTTTTTCACATCCTCCACCTGATGCTCATTAGGTTTTACAACAAGAAACTGAAAAATAATGTGAGGTGTTTTTGAATTCAATTCTTTCTTCCATTTCACTATATTTTTAGTGCCATCCAGAACTTTTTCAAGGTTTCCTCCTATTCTATATTGCTCATATACCTCCTGCGTAGTTCCATCTATCGAAATAATTAAACGATCTAATCCACTTTCAATCGTTTTCTTTGAATTAGCATCATTTAAATAATGTGCATTTGTAGAAGTAGCAGTATAAATTCCTTTTTCAGAGGCATATTTTACCATATCAAGAAAAGCAGGATTGAGGTATGGTTCACCCTGAAAATAAAAAATCAGATACAGCAAATCTTTATGCAACTGGTCAATAGTATCTTTATAAAATTCCTGCCTTAGCATTCCGGTTGGACGAGTAAAAAAACGCAACCCGCTTGGACATTCAGGACAACGTAAGTTACAAGAAGTAGTAGGTTCAATAGAAATACTGATAGGCAAACCCAACTGCACCGGCTTTTTCGAGTACTTGGAATAATAGTAACTGCCCAGCACTTTTAAGGCGTTTAAAGCCCTGCGCGGTGTGGTTTTTGATAAAAAATTTAGTCCGTCTTTGGCTCTTGCAGCAAACATGGTGGGCAAAGATAGGAATAGTGGTATCTTTGTTGCTGTTAAAACACAAAATCAACATAATATTAAAAATGAAAATCATAAAAAAAATCACAGGTGCTCTAATTCTTTTTATTTCAGTTTTTTCTTTCTCTGTTAGAGCGCAAACAGCAGAAGTTAAAATTAAAACTTCAGCTCAATGTGATGAATGCAAAGAGCGTATCGAAAAAGCTCTTGCCTTTGAAAAAGGAATAAAAAACGCAACCGTTAATGTGGAAGATAAAATGGTTACAGTTGTTTATTACGACAAAAGAACTACACCTGAAAAAATTCGTGAAGCTATTGCCAATATTGGCTATGATGCGGATGAAGTTCCTGCAAAAAAAGAAACATACGACAAACTTCCTAATTGCTGTAAAAAAGGCGGACACTGATTTTTGCTGATGAAACGACTGGCTATTTTTGCTTCCGGAACAGGGAGCAATGCAAAGCAACTGATTGACTATTTTTCAGGAAACAAAGACATTTCAGTTGCACTTTTAGTAAGCAACCGAAAAGAAGCCAGAGCTTTAGAGATTGCCCGAAACTCAAATGTCCCTGCTGTTAATTTCACGAAAGAGGAATTCTATAATTCTTCAACAGTCATTGAGAAATTAGTTTCCGAAAAAATTGATTTCATTGTGCTTGCCGGTTTCCTTATAAAAATACCAGACAACATTTTAAAGGCATACGAGAATAAGATCATCAACATACACCCTGCCCTGCTCCCTGACTTTGGTGGTAAAGGGATGTATGGTTTAAATGTTCATAAAGCCGTGATTGAGAGTGGTAAAAAAGAAAGCGGAATTACTATTCATCTTGTGAATGAACATTATGATGAAGGAAGGATCTTGTATCAGGCCAAGTGTCCTGTTTTAGAAAATGATACGGCTGAGATACTTGCTACACGGGTACAGGAGTTAGAGCACAGGTATTTTCCGGAAGTGGTTGAGCATTTTATTTCCGGAAAACTTTAGCGTATAAATTTTCTAAATTTTTCTTTTCGTGCTCCCACGAAAGTTGGTTGATAATCCTGTTATATCCAAACTCACCCATCTCCTTTCTCTTCTGAGGATTGTCCAAAAGAAAAGAAATCTTTTCAGCAAAATCATGCAAGTCATTTGGTTGGGCATAAAGAGATGCCTGAAGTGCGGAAAACCTTCCTTCTTTTAAATCAAACTGCACAACAGGTTTCTTCACTGCCATATATTCCATCACTTTATTGGTAGTAAGAAGATTATTTAGCTCATTTGGAATATCCGGATTAACACACACATCACATGAATTTAGAATTGCATTAAGTCGTACATCATCACTTACCATCCCGTAAAAATCAATATTTGATGAAATCCCTAAATCAGCAGCAATTTTCTTAATATTCTTAAGTTCTGTTCCATCACCTATTACTGCAAATCGAATATCATTTCTTTTCTGTAATAATATCTCGGCAATTTTCATCAGTAAATCCAATCCATCCTGTTCTGCTATAACTCCAAGATAGCCGATTAAAAATCTCTTACCCTTTTTGTATTGCTCATCAACAGGTATAATTTTAAACCTTCTCAGATCAGGACCGCTTCTTACAATTTCAACATTTTCAGAAAGCATTTTTCCTCTTCGCATTGCAATTTCTTTAAATGAATGATTTGTTGCAATCGAGAAGTTCGCTGTTTTGAATGTTAGTTTCTCAAGAAACAACAAGGCTTTATGCAACCATTTTTTTCCTATGAATTTTGTCTGAAACAATTCCGGACTTAAATCATGATGGTCAAACACATATTTAACTCCAAATAATTTAAAAGGCAGAGCCACTAAAAATATCAGATCGGGCGGGCTACATCCATGAATGGCATGAAATTTTTTTCCGAAATAAATTTGAAGAGCAAAGAAAAATTCGAAGAACAAAGCTGTTGAATACTCAATAAGATAACCAATTGGCCCCGATGCTTCAACCGGAAGCGGGTGTCTGTAAATATCAATTCCTTCGAGTGTTTCCCGTGATTTGATGTAGCCTTTCATTTTCGGACAAATAATGGAAACATCAGCACCCAATGATTTTAAATGGCGGGCTTCCTGCCACACTCTTCGGTCTAAAGGCACTGGAAGATTTTCTACAATGATTAATATGTGTTTACCCGTTAAATTCATTTACTCAAATTGTTTCAGAAACACTTTATAGCCCTCGACTACTGATCTGCTGGAATATTTTTCAGCTACAAACTCTCTTGTTTTATAACTATTAATATTCCGAATCATTTTTATGAGAATACGTTCAATTTCTTCTATGTTGTCACTTTCATAAAACTCACCGTTAATACCCGGCATAATATATTCAGGCAATGCAAAAGCTCTTGGACCTAATACCGGTTTACCACAAGCCATTGCCTCTAATGCAACCAAACCAAGGCTTTCCGCTTTTCTGCGAGTAGGGAAAAATAAAATATCCAGCGAGTTGAAAAAATTTACCATGTGATCATTGGGTATTGGCTTCAACACTTCAATCTTGTCTCTTTCTGCTCTGAATTGTTCAAGAAAATAATTCTTGTCTCTTCCGTAAGCAATTGCTTTAAATCTGATTTTCTTTCCGCAGGATTTTTCTAAATCATCTTTTCTTTCAACAAGCCTTAGTAGTGTATCAGCACCTTTCATAAATGACAACTCAGAAGCAAAGCCAATAACAACTTCATCTGTTTCTCTTTTATTTTCAGAAGGTTTGAACTTATCTATATCAACACCACCGCTTGGAGAAATAAAAACTTGCTCCGATTTAATTTTCATAACCCGCGCAACTTCCTTTGCAAAATATTCAGAAGGTGCAATGTGATAAAAACGTCTTGGTGTAAAGAGATAAGATATTCTGTTCAACCAGTGATTGTGGCTATTGGGTGCATATATCTCACTCCCGTGCCAATGAATAAACACATTTTTCATAAACGGGAAATGAATAAACAAAACAAAAAAATAGTTAGGCAGATGATTAAGATAAATCAGATTGTATTTGCTGTATGAAAAATTGAATAAAAGCTGAGCAAAAAATTTCAGGTAATTGAAATATTTGGAAACAAATCCGGAGAAATCTGCTTTCAGAACCAGTAAATCAACCTCAGCACCTGTTGCTTCAAGGCAATCTTTCTGGGATTTAATATAAGCTGCGGGTTGAGGATTTTGATCTGTCGGGTAAAGATTATTAATCAGTAGTATATTCATACCAGAAGTGGTTTTTGTTCTGCTGAAAATTGTTTTCTGTAAAGAATATACAGATAAACGACAACCATATTTGTAGCAACCAGCGGACTAATAATCGCATGCCCTGCAAGCGTTGAATGAACTAAAAAAAGTGAAATACATATCAGGAAAATAAGGTCGCGGAAATTGCGGTTGAGAATAAAGTCGAAAAGTATTTTAAAAAATAGGTAAAGAGGGAACATCAGAATTATAAGGGTCATAATCAGTCCGTAATTTCCCATCAGATCAAGATAATCAACTTCAACAGGCTGCCCTTCTTCCGATACATCAAAAGCACCAATAAGTCGGTTCCCGACTTCATGTTTAAAATGAGTCATTCCTTCACCAAAAAGATTATAAATCCAGTGTCTTCCTTCTATTCTGTTGTGAGCTGCCTGTGTAAGATTTTGTCTCGGATGTTCATACGTTAATGCCTGAAATTTTGTAAGCATATATTCATATTCCGAAACCAGTTGAGTAACTTTTACAGTTCCAATTGCAACCGCTACAGCAAAAAATGAAAAGATAATTACCTTGGTAAAGTATCCGATATTAATTGATTTTTTACCGTAAAACATAATGGCAAACATCAAAAAGATAAACACGCCTAATGCTCCCATTATTCCTGTTCTGGTACTGAGGCCAATTAACCCTGCCATAATCAAAATTGTGGAGACGAAATATCTGAAACTGAATTTTCCGAAAAACAGGTAAAGGCTAAGCGTATAACCAATAAGCATAGAAAGTCCGATATCATTTTGTGCTACAAAAAATGACTTGGCGCCAAAACTATATTTGCTTGCCGAAAACTCAATACCCAAACCTGTTACCAATGAAAAAATGATGCTGGCTCCTGCAATAGCACAATAGGTTACTGAGCAACTTATTACATACTCAATATTAATCGCGTATTTCTTGATGATGTAAAAAAGCAAAGGCAAAATTATAAACGGGTAAAGCATTTTAATGAAAAGCATTAACTCTTTTGATATTTGCAATATCCCGCTTCCTGCCCAAATAATGCAACTCAGTGTCCACAAGCCTGTAATAATAAGGACATACAGTTTCCAGATCTTATCTTTTTGAAGAATAAAAACCGGCAATGAGCAGAGAAATATTAAACCTCTGTAAAGCACACCAATTGAAAAATCAAGACCGATAAAGAAAGTAATAAACCCGTTGAGCAAATCAATCACTACAGGAAATACTATCATTAAAAACAGCAGCAACTTGCCTGTATTAATATTAAATGAAAGAGGGTGCGAAGTATTTTTCGTTTCAGCTAATTCTGTCATCTCGCTCTTTTAATTCCTGATTATGTTTGCAAAAATACATTCCTTAAACGTTTACCGCCTTAAGGTGCAAAATTGGTTATTTTCGCGCCTCTTCAATTAGTTTAATGATTAAAATATTAACAGGATTTTATAGCCATTCACAATCACTAATTAAAGGCAGCGCAGCATTTTTTTTAATGAATGTTGGCGGTGTTTCACTCAATTTTTTCTTTGCTATGATTGCCGGAAACTACTACGGAAGTAGTGTTTGGGGGCAATTTACGTTATGTCTTACTGTGTTACAGCTTCTGTGTGTCTTTAGTCGCATTGGCTTAGATACACTGATTGTAAAGCTTGTAGCTGAAGAGCATTCAAAAAGCATGAGCAGGGTAAAAGACATTTATTTCAAATCAGTAGTAATCACATTTTTATCGGGTGCTATATTTTCCTGTCTGTTGTTTTTCTTAAGCGATATCATTGCAATCAACTTCTTTAAAAATCCGGAGCTTATAACTCAACTCAGAATTATTTCACTTGCAATTATTCCTATGAATATGCTGCTGCTTAACTCTGAAGCCATGAAAGGAATTAAGTATCCCGTGTTTTCTTCCTTTTTCAGAAATGCATGTGTATGGCTGTTTGCAATGCCGGCATTGCTTATTTCAAATCTGCTTTTTAGAAACGACTATTTAATTGAAGTTTATATTTCAGCAGTCAGTTTAAGTTGGCTTATCAGTGGTGTAATGGTTATGAAACAACTGTCCTTTTTTAAAACTGCCGGAGAGAAGTGGTTGGATTATAAAAGTATTATTCAGCAAGGTTTTCCAATGATGCTTGCCAACTCACTGTTCTACCTGATGGTTTGGACCGACACGCTGATTCTCGGAATGTTCCGAACCGAATCAGAAGTAGGTGTTTACAATATTGCTTTCAGAATATCAATGTTTCTTACGCTTTCTATAGTAGCAGTTGGTGGTGTTTCTGCACCGGACTTTGCCATTTTAAATAATAAGAACGACCATGAGGGCCTACAGAATGCAATTGACAAAGCAAACAAACTGGTTTTCTGGTCAACATTTCCCGCAATAGTTGGAATTATACTTTTGGCTGCTCCTGTTCTGAATATTTTCGGAGCTGAATTTAAAGAAGGAAGCATAGCACTCATCCTTCTTTCGCTTGCCAGGTTAGCCGCAATTCTGGGAGGACGACTACCCATACTTTCAATGATTGGCAAACAAAAAATTGATCAGAATATTGCGCTGGCTGTTTTTATAATAAACATTGTGCTGAACCTCATTTTTGTTCCGTTGTGGGGTATTAACGGTGCAGCGTTTTCAACTATGCTTACTTCTACAGCATGGACAATTATTGCTGCCGTTTACCTGAGAAGAGCAATGAAATTAAATGCGCTTTATATTCCTTTTCTGGAAAAGAAACTCAGGATTTAAAATAACCGGCAAAAGCTGATTTAAACTGATTGCGAAAATCAAGTTTCAGGAGCTGAGTGTCATCAATAGTAACATCTGAAAATTCTCCTTTAATCAATTTCTGCAAACAGATTTTTATTCCATCTGTATCCTCCGGTGAAAAAGGATATACGGGTGGAAATAGCGTTTTCAGCCTCTGTAATTGTTTGCCTGCATAACCTACATAAATAATCGGTTTTTTGTAAGGCATATACATATAAAGTTTCTGAGGAACCAGATATGAAAATGGAATTTCC
This sequence comes from Bacteroidota bacterium, assembly GCA_947478465.1. Lineage (GTDB taxonomy): Bacteria > Bacteroidota > Bacteroidia > SXHM01 > SXHM01 > SXHM01. The sequence continues at coordinate 49,753 of CANJWH010000005.1, read as the reverse complement.
TTTGCTCCTGTTACTACAATAAAAGCATCGCATTCTTCCATTTTTGACTCAAGCTCTCCTGCACGTAAATAACCAAGATAGTTGCAATTATCAGAAATTTCAGGTGAATTTATTTTCTGTAAAAATTCATCTGAAATACTTCCGGCTAATAACATTTTTACTTGTGGCTTAAGTTGAGGATTTTCTTTCAAAAGATCATTAAAGCCTTCAAGCACTGAAAGGAAAGATTTGTATTGTTCGTTCATCCTTAAACTTCCGAAATAGCCGATGGTAAAGACATTATTTTTTTTCGACTGCATCTTAACGGGTGAAATAAAATTTCCGTCATAACCTTGTTCCATTACCCTCATTTTGCAATGTAGTTCAGGATACTGAGCGCTAAACAATTCCATTAGTTCAGGATAAGCAAACGTAACCAGATTGGAACGCTGAACAGTTGATCTTTCCAGCCATCTGTGAAATCTTTTTTCAAATTTAAAATTCAGGCGAGGCTCTTTTATAACATACCAAAGATCGCCAAGATCTGTAATAACATTGCGCCTCAGCAACCAACCTGTAAAACTCCCTGCACAAGCAAAGCTGGCTGGATTTGTAACTGAGAATACATACTTGGCTCTGTGTCTGAGAATTGCCAAAACAAGGAGAAATGCAGTAGGAAGTGCAAAAATAATGTTGATGTCAGGGGCAAATAAACATCTTGTTATTGCAGCAAAAAATTGCTTTACTCCTGAGAAAAATGAAACACTCTTTAGTTCTGAAACATTTGCCTGCTCTTCATTATTTCTAATATTCGTAAGCCTTTTTAAAAAAGGAAGAATCCGCTCAAGCGAATAATGGCGGTATATATTATGCTTAAAATCTATTTTACTCTTGTAGAAAGAAACCAGAATAACTTCAACTCCTTCATCATTAAGACATCTTATAATTTTATCCAACCGGTGAGCAATAGGAGTAGGTGAATCGGGCGCCCACATAGAAAACATCACTACTGTGTTTTTACTCATGTGAACGTATCATCTGAAATTACAAAAGGGAAATATCAAACTAAGCTACTTTTCCACCACTATCTCAGATGTTTCAATAGTATTACTTTGATGTAATGCGCGGTCAAAAATATAAGCTTCGAATTTTATCGTGTCAAAATTTGAAAGCGGATTATTGATGTAAAGCGCTATTTCAATTTCTCCTTCCAGCGTTTTGTTTTGCCCTTCGGGGGTAATATTTGGAATGCGCGAATTGTTAGGTTGCGCAAGCACAACTTCTACAAATTCACCATTCTGTTTCTCAAAATACTTCACGTAAAAATTATAGTAATACAGACTGCCTTCATCAAAAGGTGGAAAAGTATCCTGTTGGTCAAGACCTATATCACCATCTCCATCCGTAAATTTGAACTTTAATATACCAATAGAATCTTTGCCTTGTGTATTCTGATACTTCACAAAATCAAGGTATTCTATCTGTGGTTCGTCAGGAAAATCATTTCTTTTCAGGCACGAAGAGAAAGCAACAACCAACAGAAACAAGACAAATAAACTTACTTTTGAATTCTTATTCATTAAGCAAAAATAAGAATTTTAACGCTAAACAGATTTGAGCACGCTAACAGAGAAAATATTGGCAATAAAAACCGAGAGCGATTTTGAAGAGACTGCTTTAGCCGTTTTTCGTTTACAGCACGAACATTGCCTTGTTTACAGGCAATTTTGTGATGTTCTGAAAATCAATCCTGCAGAAATAATATCAGTAAATGATATTCCATTTTTGCCGATTGAATTTTTCAAAACACACACTGTCACTTCGAGCGTAGTCGATAAGCTTCCATCAAAAATCTTCACCAGCAGCGGCACAACAAGTTCTGTTCAAGGCAAACACTACGTTGCCGATATTTCTATTTACGAAGAAAGTTTCAGAAAAGGGTTTGAATTATTTTACGGCAATATAGAAGAGTATTGTTTACTCGCCTTACTTCCCTCCTACCTGGAGCGCGAAGGCTCATCATTGGTTTACATGGTTGATGATTTAATAAAGAGGAGTAGAAATCATGACAGTGGGTTTTATCTCCATAACTTAAATGAGCTTTCAGAAAAACTAAAATCGCTTCTTGCAAAAGGACAAAAAGTAATTCTGCTTGGTGTTACGTATGCTTTACTTGACTTAGCAGAACTATTATCTGCTCCTCTTTCCGAAGAACTTATTGTCATGGAAACAGGTGGTATGAAAGGAAAACGTAAAGAATTACTGCGCGAAGAATTACATCAAATCCTGTGCGAAAAATTTGGAGTTAACGTTATTCATTCCGAATACGGAATGACAGAATTACTTTCACAGGCTTACTCAAAAGGGAATGGAATTTTTCAATGTCCTCCCTGGATGAAAGTTTTGGTTAGAGATGTGAACGACCCCTTGAAAATTCTTGACCGCGGAAAAACAGGCGGCATTAATGTGATTGACTTAGCCAACATTAATTCCTGTTCGTTTATTGCGACACAGGATTTAGGAATACGTCACAATGATGGAAGCTTTGAAGTAAGCGGAAGGTTTGATAATTCTGATTTGCGCGGGTGTAACTTATTGGTGCAGTAATTACGCTGCCTTCACCAAAAAATAAGTCTTCTTCCCTTTCTGCACCAAAAGGTATTTGTTGTATAGCAGATCAAAAGCAGTAATCTTTTTATCTAAAGCTATTTTCTCTTTGTTTATGCTGGCTCCATTGCCTTGTATAGTTTTCCGTGCTTCACCTTTTGATGGAAACACAGCAGCTTTTTCACCAAGCAAACTCACAACATCAATTCCTTCTGCAAATAAATTTGCATCAACCGAGAATGTTGTATCAGCATCAAACGCATCTTCAATTTCATCTCCTGACAGCTTTTTAAAATCTTCAAATGAAGAACCAAAAAGTATATCGGTAGTTTCCTTGGCACGTTGCAATGCTTCAGCAGAATGCACACGTGTGGTGATTTCATCAGCAAGTGCTTTCTGCAATTTGCGCAAATGCGGTTCTGTTTTGTGCTCTGCTTCTAATGCTTCCACTTCTTCTCTTGTTTTCAAAGAGAAAATACGGATGTACGTAGCAACATCTGAATCGCTGGCATTAAGCCAGAACTGGTAAAATTTATAGGCAGAAGTTTTCTTCGCATCCAGCCATACATTGCCGCTTTCTGTTTTTCCGAATTTGGTTCCGTCTGCTTTTTTAATCAAAGGTGTAGTAAGCGCAAATGCTTCTCCTGCATCTTTTCTGCGGATGAGTTCTGTTCCTGTAACTATGTTTCCCCACTGGTCGCTGCCACCCATCTGCAATTTGATTCCTTTATTTTTCCAAAGCCAGTAAAAATCATAGCCCTGCACCAACTGGTATGAAAACTCTGTGAATGACATTCCGGTTTCCAATCGGTTCTGCACCGAATCTTTTGCCATCATATAGTTCACGGAAATGTGTTTTCCCACATCACGGATAAAATCAAGAAAGGTAAAATTCTTAAACCAGTCATAATTGTTGACAATCTCTGCTGAGTTTTTACCGCAATTGAAATCAAGAAATTTCTCCAGTTGTTTTTTCTGCGAAGAAAGATTGTGGTTCAATGTTTCTTCGTTCAGCAAATTTCTCTCTTGTGATTTTCCGCTCGGGTCACCTACCATTCCGGTTGCACCGCCAACCAATGCAATCGGCTTATGTCCGCAACGTTGAAAATGCAGCAAAGTCATTATCTGCACCAGATTCCCGACACCTAATGAATCAGAAGTTGGGTCAAAGCCGATGTAGCCGCTCACCATTTCTTTATTCAGTAATTCTTCTGTTCCGGGCATGATGTCCTGCAACATGCCGCGCCATTTCAGTTCTTCAACAAAGTTCATACGTATATCTTAAGCTACTGCCTTTTCTGTTTTCTCTTCGTAAAATTTCTTTCCTGTCTTTGCCATCTCTTCCAGCAAAGCAGGGGGATTAAAACGTGCACCGTAAGCGGTTGCCAGTGTTTTACAATCTTCAACAAACTGTCGCACACCAATCATATCAATGTAAGAGAAAATACCACCTGTGTAAGGCGGAAAGCCCCAGCCAAGGATAGAACCGATGTCTCCATCACGCGGAGAAGTCAATACATTTTCTTCCAGACATTTCACGGCATTCAATGCCTGATAATGCAACAAACGCTTTTTCAAAAGCTCAACATCGGGTTGTTCTTTTGCAAGAGGAAAATGCTCTGCCAATCCCGACCAGAGATATTTTTTGCCTCCGTCTGTAGGGTATTCATAAAAACCTTTTCCTGCTTTTTTGCCTGGACGGTTAAGTGTTTCCATAAACAAACGACCCACTTTTGCTTCTGCTCCTTCATTTACTTTTCCTAAATCTTTCTCCGTTTGCTTGTTGATTTTATACATCAATTCAATGCTCACCTCATCCGCAACAGCAAGCGGCCCAACCGGCATTCCTGCTGCTTTTCCTGCATTCTCAATTAATGCCGGAGCAATGCCTTCCTGTAACATGTTCAGGCCTTCTGCAATGTAAGTAGAGAAAATACGTGAAGTATAAAATGCTCTTCCGTCATTCACCACAATAGGTGTTTTCTTAATGCGTTTTACATAATCAATTGCCATGGCAATCGCGTATGGAGAAGTTTTCTTTCCAAGAATAATTTCCACTAATTGCATTTTATCAACGGGTGAAAAGAAGTGAATACCGATAAAATTCTCAGGGCGAACAGATGCTTCTGCCAGTCCTGTGATAGGCAAGGTAGAAGTATTGGAAGCATATACTGCTGTTGGTGCCAACACCGCTTCCGTTTCTTTTGTTACGCTTGCTTTCAGCGCACGGTCTTCAAAAACGGCTTCAATAATCAGCTCGCTGCCTTCCACTGCTTTCGGGTCGGCAGTAGTAACAATGCGTGCTAAAATTTCATCTGCTTTTTCTTTGCTCATGTGACCTTTGCTGACTTTCTCATTCAGCAGCTTCACCGAATATGCTTTTCCTTTTTCTGCATCTTCAATTGAACGGTCTTTCAAAACAACATTGAGACCGGCAACAGCTGAAACATATGCAATGCCCGCTCCCATCATTCCAGCACCTAATACTCCCACTTTACTAAGTGTATTTGCAGGAACATCTTTTGGTCGTGCTGCACCACTATTAGCAGCATTCATAGTAAAGAATAATGTGCGTATCATATTCTTCGCCACCTGCGACATAGCGCATTGCGTAAAATAACGCATCTCCACTTTCAGTGCTCTTTCAAAATCCAGTTGCAAACCTTCATAAACCGAATTCATAATAGCAGTAGGAGCAGGATAATTGCCAAATGTTTTCTTTTGTAACAGTGCGCTTCCGGCCATAAATACACGCACTCCTGATGGTGTCTGCACACCTCCTCCCGGAATTTTAAATCCTTTATCATCCCACGGCTGAACTTTTTTACCCACTGTTTTTATCCATTCCACAGCAGCAGGAATTAACTCTTCTTTTGTAGCAACCAGTTTATTCACCAGGCCTTTTTCAAGCGCCTGTTCAGGGCGCAGTTTTTTTCCTTCCAGTAATAAAGGGAGTGCCTGTTCAATACCAATCAGGCGGGGTAAACGTTGCGTTCCTCCAGCACCGGGAAGCAAACCCAATAATACTTCGGGCAAACCGATTTGTGTTTTTGAATCATTAACCGCAATACGGAAATGAGAAGCTAGACAAATTTCAAAACCTCCACCCAATGCAGTGCCGTTGATAGCTGCAACCACAGGTTTTCCGCAGGTTTCCATCTTGCGGTAGAGCTTATGCAATACACCTGATTTCTCCATCACCTGTTCAGGCGTTTTCACAGCTGCAATCATTTTTAAATCCGCACCGGCAATGAATTCTTTTTTATCGGAAGTAACAATAATGCCTTTCACGTTGGCATCTTTTACAGCTTTATCAAACGCTTCGTCAAAAGCAGCAATTGATTCCTGGTTGAGCACATTCATCGTTGCGTTCTTCATATCAAAGCTGATGAGTGCAATGCTGTCTTCGAGTAGGGTGTAGTTTATCATGGTATTTGTTTTTTCCTTCCCCTCTCCTTTTAAAGGAGAGGGGTCAGGGGTGAGGTTTTAATAGTTGATTACTTGTTGTTCCATAACTTTAGGCAACTCACGGTATTCGTATTGTTGTGTTCTTAGTTGCGGCTCAAATCCTGCTTCACGAATGGCGTTCTGAATTCCTTCTGAAGTAAAACGATGAGGGGCACCTGCTACCGAAACTACATTCTCTTCAATCATAATAGAACCAAAATCATTTGCTCCTGCATGAAGACATATCTGTGCGGTTTTTTCTCCCACTGTAAGCCATGAAGCCTGAATGTTAATCACATTCGGCAGCATAATGCGGCTCATAGCAATCATGCGGATGTATTCTTCTGCGCTTACATTATTGGAAATCCCTTTCACACGTTTTAACAAAGTACCATCATCCTGAAAAGGCCAGGGAATAAAAGCAAGAAAACCTTTTGCATATTTTGGTTTTTCGCTTTGCACCTCGCGCAGCCAAACCAAGTGTTCAAAGCGTTCATACAAGGTTTCTATATGTCCGAACATCATGGTTGCGGATGTGGTAATGTTCAGTTGATGTGCTGCACGCATCACATTCAGCCATTCCTGCCCTCCACATTTGCCTTTGGAGATCATGCGCCTTACACGGTCATTCAATATCTCTGCTCCTGCACCGGGCAATGAATCCAAACCTGATTCTTTCAAGGCTTTCAGTGTTTCAGTATGTGAAATCCCTTCCAGCTTGCTGATATGCGCCACTTCGGGCGGACCAAGTGAATGCAGCTTTAAATTCGGGTAAAGACTTTTTATCTGACGAAATAAATCGGTGTAAAATTTCAGACCCAATTCGGGATGATGCCCACCCTGTAATAAAAGTTGTTCGCCACCATAGCGAAAGGTTTCTTCAATCTTTTGCTTGTATTGTTCAATGGTGGTAATGTAACTTTCGGGGTGACCGGGAATACGATAGAAATTGCAGAACTTGCAATTGGCAATGCACACATTGGTGGTGTTTACATTACGGTCTATTATCCAGGTTACTTTATTATCGGGCTTTTGTTTTTTGCGCAGCTCGTTGGCAACAAACATCAGTTCGCTCAGGGCTGCTTGTTGGAAAAGGAACATGCCTTCTTCAATAGTGAGGAACTCAAAATTTAGGGCGCGGTCAAGTAGTGTTTCGGTAGTCATTATAAGAAGGCAAATATAGAGGATTTATACTTGCCAACTATACAAGGCAGGGACTACATCTTCATCAATTTTGACCCATGCCTTACAGACAGCACTTCAATAGTTTTATCGTCTTTAATCTGGTAAACAATCCTGTAACCACCTTCAATAATTTCGCGGATATGTTCCAACTCAAATTCAGGAACAACTCTTCCCAAGAGAGGATACTTTTTAAGCATTTCAGTTGAGGAAAAGAGTTTGGCTAAAGTCAGTTCAGCATAATGCAACGAATCTTTTGCAATGTATTCTGCAATATCATCTAAGTTTTCAAGTGCATTGGCAGTCCATATTACTTTAGCCATTTCTTCAGCTTTTTCTTAGCCTCGGCTTCGGTGTAGACTCTTCCCTCTTTAGAATCTTTTATTCCTTTTTCTACCGATTGCATAAACAACAATCGTTCGATTAATTCATCTATCGTAAATTTATTAGGAAGATTTTTTACAGAATCAATTACAGAAGATTTTGAGAGCATGTTGTTTTCGGGTTTAGTGATGCTATAAACTGCGGCAGGTTCTTTTGCATGGTGAACTACCTGTTCTTTTGCATATTCTTTTTTACCGCGTTTTTGTTTCATACATTTAATTGATATTCAAAATTACAAAATATGTTTTGCTTTACGAGTTAATGTCTCTGTTTGGTGACTTTGCAATAAAAAAAAATCAACACCCTTTAACCGCAAAGGGTGCAGAGAGGCAGCACGCAGAGTAATTACTGAAACCAATAAAAAAAGCCCCACGAACCATGGACAGAAGGCTTTTTTGTTAATTAAAATAATTGGGCAATGTAACCTGGTAGTCTCTTAACAACGACCTTTAATCCAGGGTATAAACTATTTATTTGTTTTTTGCTCAAGTTCGTAAAGTCTTGTGAACATTGCTTCATTTTGTTTTATCAATTGTAAGATAATTTGTTGCTGTTCCTGAACAGCTTTTACGAGTGGCACAGTAAAGTCAGCATATCGCAAACCCCATAAACCATCGGCATCTTGCGGTTTATCCACCCCGCTGAAGTTATAACCTGCTGCTATGGCTGCCTGTTCTACTTCCTGGGAGCGGAAACCGCTAAAGCGCATTTGTTCAATATCATATTTACCTGTCCAGTTAATAGTATCAGTCTTACCTTGTACCTTATTGCTTGCTGCAATGCTGTAATTATAGGTATAGGGTTTCAGTTTCATAATAAACGAAAGACCGGCAACATTATCTTCAAAGTTAGTTTTCACCCGCTCATCTGAGATAGTTGTCCAGCTCACCTGCCCCCCAATAGATGTAATGGAACTGTTACCAATTCTTACCCTGTTATTTCCTCCGAAAGCCAGGTTATCATTACTTGCCAAAGCAATACAACCCGTTCGTGAGGCATCATCTGAATTTGCATTAAATCCAATAAAAGTATTGAAAGTACCTCCTACAATTGTATTACCTGCAAAATGCCCCAATGCAGTATTTCTACTGCCATCAGTAACATGAAAAAGTGCCCCCCAACCTATAGCGGTATTGAAAATACCTGTGGTGTGGGCGTAGAGTGAATTATATCCGAATGCACTATTTTGTTGACCGGAGGTGTTGGAATAAAGAGACCCCATTCCATATGCTGTATTGTAGCTATCTGTATTTGATTTAAGTGCTCCCGACCCGGTGGCGGTATTACCTACTCCTGTAACGTTTGAAAGTAATGCCTCGAAACCATTTGCTGTGTTGTTTATTCCTGTTGTGTTGTTATAAAGTGTATTGTATCCGGTGGAGGTGTTGTTACCTCCGTTAGTGTTGGAAAAGAGTGATCCGTTGCCGGTGGCGGTGTTGTTGTTTCCTATGGTATTATTAGAAAGAGCAATGGTTCCGTTTGCTGTATTGTATGCGCCTGTGGTGTTGAGTTGAAGCGCACTCGTTCCAATTGCAGTGTTGCTGCTTCCTGTGGTATTGGCATAAAGCGCAGTTTTTCCGAAGGCGGAATTATTATTTGCAGAGGTATTGAATTGAAGTGCCGACATGCCAATTGCAGTATTATTACTTCCTGTAGTGTTATTATATAGCGCCCGGTACCCTGTGGCAGTATTGCTGTTTGCCGAAGTATTGAATTGAAGTGCACTTGTTCCAATGGCGGTATTGAACGAACCTGTGTTGTTGGTTAGTGCCAGATGACCATTGGCGGTGTTGGAATTTCCTGTGGTATTGAAAAAAAGTGCCTGAAACCCTGTTGCGGTATTGGCAGTGCCTGTTATGTTACTACTAAGGGCATAATGTCCGGTGGCGGTATTTTCAGCTCCGCTTGTGTTGACAAAAAGCGATCTAAGTCCGGTGGCGGTATTGTAATTTCCGGTTGAGTTGCTTTGAAGCGCCCCTGTTCCTATTGCCGTATTTTCTTGTCCGGTAGTATTGCCGGTAAGTGCTTGTGTGCCGATAGCGGTATTGGAATTTCCTGTTGTGTTGGCTCCAAGGGCAAAATACCCACTGGCGGTGTTATTGTTTCCTGTAGTGTTACTCAAAAGTGCTTGCTGACCGTTTGCAGTATTTTGTATTCCGGTTGTGTTGGCAAAAAGCGCCTGATACCCGGTAGCGGTATTGTAGTATCCGGTTGTGTTATTATAAAGCGCTCGGTTTCCGAGGGCGGTATTTTGGTATCCTGTAGTATTTGAAAATAGCGCCTCAACTCCAATACCTGTGCTATATGTATCAGAAATATTGGAATTTCCGGACAGATATCCTAAAAAAGTGTTACCAACTGAAGATGCATCTATTTCTCCAGCTTTTTGGTTATTGACACGAATATTAAGAGGAACGTTATCGGTGGTGCCAATAAAGTTTGTACTCTGGTTCGTTCCCGAATTTCCGGTAAGCGACCAGCTGCTGCCGCTGCTGCCGGTTGGACCTGTTGGACCAACTGCTCCAATTCCAGTTGCTCCTGTACTACCGGCAGGGCCTGTGGCTCTGGCAGGCCCTGCCGGGCCGGGAGTCCCTGTTGTTTTGGCATAAAGTGCGTATGGTACACTCAGCAGTTGTGAAGTTCCCATATTGTTGTAATTGGTTCCGCCTGTGGCATCCATTTCGGTTTGCACATAATAGCTGTTATTGCCCCAGTTGATGGTCGCCACACTTCCTGAAATCACTATGCCTCCTCCTATTTCCACATTGAACAAGCCAAAGTTATTGGTAGTTACGTGGGCGTTTCCTGATAAACAGCAGTACCACCAGGTGAGCTGCTGTGCAGTGTAAATCGCAGTCCAATATTCTGAGCACCAAGAATGTTGCCACCAATATCGCGAGCAACACCTTGATAGTTGATTTTTTCAGGAGACTGTGCCAATAAATTTAAACTTGATAACTGACAATTAATCACAAGCAAAAAAAGTGCAATGCGGCAGCCTGCTGATCGCGTAGAAGAATAATTCATTATGTTGGTTGGATTAGGTAAGCCCTTAGGGCATCAGATTGGGTGAAGATATATGAAAATATCTGAAAAAAGATTTTTTATGTATTTCCGTTCATAATCTCTGATTATCCCCTAAGACGCACCCTCGCCCTCGTGTCCCAAATTACTTGTTGAAACGGCATTTATCGCAATCACCCCACCCTCTTCACCACCCACCCCGTTCCATCCACCGCTTTGCGGCAATCAAACCTTCGCTTCGTCAGCTTTTCCAGTCGCCTGCAATACGTGCTCAGCGGTTGGTTCTTCCACGTCCATTCATGTGGCTCAATTAATATAATCTCACCGGTGTTCATGCTCAGCAACGTTACCCTTAACAAAGTTCTTTTTCCCGGGGGCAATACCTTTATGGCATCCGCCTCCTCCTGTGTTAATTTTTTCATGTTCTGTACAGTTTATAATAGAGCATTGCACCGTGCAATGCTTCTGTTTTAGTTAACGTACAAATCCAATGTTTTAGTATTCCGTTCCTCTTCCGTATTTATCGCTTCCTCTCTCCTGCATGCTAATCCCTGAAACCTTAATGTCAATTCCTAAGGTCGTAGTAATAATTCCTCAGAACTTAATACTAACTCCTGATTAAACTATACTAACTCCTCATTTACACATGTTAACTCCTCATTTACTTATGGCAACTCCTAATTTACGTTTATTAACTCCTGATTTACCTCCATTAACTTCTTAATTACTTATACGCCTTCCTATGTTCTCATTAAAGCTTCCTCAATCAAACCAGCTTTTAACTCAGTTAAAAAAACTCATTTCTAAATTGTCCTCACCAGCGCATTTTAGGTATAAACAACTTCATGAACAAATAAAGAAGCCAGCTGCCCGCTAAAAGCAGATTATGGTTTCAAAACTTACAATACATAAAAACTTAGTAAAGTTGCCTGCGTTTTTTCTAATGCAGTTTAGGTGCTGCGCGGCTGCAGTCCCCCTCTCCTTAAATAAGGAGAGGGGTTAGGGGTGTGGTCACATCGCCTCCACTTCCTTCAACTTCGCATTCGCAACATTCACTGCAAAGTCAAAAAAGATTTTCACCGCTTTGGTAAATTTAAATTGTCCTTCGGCACGGAACAAAACATTCTTACGATGCCAGATACTGATGAACTCATTAAAGTCGGCCACCGAAGTTTTTTCCAGTACTTCCCATTTAGATGATTGGCGGAGCATCTGTTCTGTTTCGGCCATGTCAAAAACACCAACGTCAATAGCATCACGGAAATTCTTTCCGCTGTAATCCAGCTCACGGCAAAGCAAGGCAAGAAACAATACAAAATCACGGGTACGTTTTTCGGTTCCTTCTGTTGAAGTAAGGTAAGCAATCTCTGAATCAATTACCAGTTCATACCCGTAACTCTGCGTAAAAAATTCGCGGTATTCTTCTTCCTGCAGTTTCAGCGAAACAAAGGTGGGATTAGGATAAATAACGAAACGTCCGTCAACCAGAGCGCTTACAATTTCACGGTGTTCACTTGGATAGCTTTGCATAAACTTTAATTTTTGGCATTAATAAGGTGGCATCGGCCAGTTTTATTTCCTGGCGCTTTTCGTCTTTGTATTCTACTACCAGATCTTCGTCCAGCAGCATATTGGTAAGCGTAAAAAATTTGGAAAGTGTAATGGTTTCGGTTTGTTCTTCCAGCGAAGTTAAACACCATTTGTAAAAATCTTTTACTCCGTCTTCTTTCAGCAGTTTATCTTTAAAGTAACCTGCATCGGGCAGCCACTCTACATCTTCTTCGCTTTCGTTGAAAAGAATTTCGGGTGTCAGGTAGCTGAACTGATCAATGTAAAACTCGGCCTCGGCAGCAAATGAATGAGAGGTAACACTTGATTTTGTTCTGCGAACAATATGCGGAAGTGCTGCAACATAGGCTTTAGGGTCATCAATGTTTTCCACAAAATGATAAAAGCCGTTAAGGATAATGGAATCACTTTTTATGCGTTCCAGCAGCGGCAATAATTCGCGCGTAAGTTTGCTCAGCGTTTTATCTAATTCCGATTTTGCATTTACAGCACAGGCATAAAGTTTTTCAAACTCCAGTTTCAATTCATAATTATCAGAGAGCAAACGTCTTTCATTGGAGTATTGCTGCAACTTAATAATCATGTTTACAATTGAATCAGCACGGTCTTTATCCAATATAGCATTGAGCGGAATAATGTATTCGTCAATCCAGAAATTAGCACGTTGAATACGGGTTGAGAAAGCAGAATGATTTCCCACATTGACTTTCAGCGCCTCGGTATCGCGCAGCAGTCGCTGTGTTTGTCCTTCAATATCACTGAGGAAGTCTTCAATTACATTAATGATTTCCTGCGTTAGTAAAACAATACGGTAAGCACTTGTTTCGTCTTTCAACGAATTGTAGTGATTGAAAACCGCCTGATACCTGTTCTTCAACGTCTCCGGTAAGTTGAGCACAAAATCATTGAACAGGTATTCCAGAAAAGGAATGTAATTGCGGTTGAGTTTATACTCACCGGTTGAAAGCTGACGGCAGAATTTTACTTCCGATGTAAGACGGTAAAGCGAAATTTTGCTTTCGTTCTTTGCATTGTAATCATGAAGCAGACGCATGAACTTGTCCGAATCAATCATAAAATGTGGCTTGCCCGCAACAAAGGCGCTGTGCACAAACTCATAATGCGTATTCAAAAAACGCAGTATTTCTTTACCCGATAAATTTAAATTGCTCATGGTCTAATTCGCATTTCTGTAAGTAACAGGAAATGATTGCAACTCGCCAAAAGTAATCTTGGGTTTACGGGCAGCTCCTTTATCTTTTACCAGCGGCTCTTTCACCAGATAATACTTCTGAATGCCTTCTACTTTTCTTGGTGCAGCAAAGATGGGAACAAAGTTGTGGTCTATACAGAAACGCACCAGTTGCTTCACGTTCTTCTGCCCGATAGCATCCAGCTCATCCACATAAATCACAATTTTATTTTCAGGATCACTGTGCACAAGATCTTTCAGAATGTTCAGGAATAGATAAAGTTTCAACACAATGTTAGTTCCACGCGATTGTACCTGTTTCGACAAATCAATCTCTTCACTTTCGCCTGTAACTTTAGTAATCTCAACTTTAATGGTAAACAAATCGGTTATGTCTACCGGTTTGCCTTTGCTGTCGGTCAGTTGTTTCTCCAGAGCTTTTTTGCTTTCAGTGTACCCGTTGTCAAAATCAATTCCACCGGTAAATTTCAAACGCGAAATTTTTTCCAGATCCTGAATCATTTCTTCATTCTCAACAATTTTTACCCGCACACTTTGAATATTCGAAACCGGATATTCGGCAAGTTTTGCGTTGTAGCTTTTGTAGATAAACGTTTTAAAATCGTTGAACTGTGTAAGGAATGAATGCGTAGGATTTCCAATCTCATAAGAAAGTGTATCCAGCAAATTACTGATAACCTTATCCATTTGAGGAATATTGCTGATCTCTTCTTCAACCTCTGTAACAAACTCTTTTATATCCTGAATGTCTTTGTCCAGCTTTTTATTGATGGCATCTTTCAACTCTTTACGTTGCTCGCGTGTTGCACGGAAACTATCATACACACGGTAAAAGCGGTCGTAGATTTTATCAAAATGTTCGTTCACGGTTTCGTCTGTGTCAAGAATATCGTTCTTGGCAATAATGTGTTCGTATTGCTCGCGGTATTTTGAAAGATTAGCATGCAGCCTGTTCAGTTCTAATTTGCGTGCAGCCAGTGTTTCTTTCTCTTTAGTTATCTCTGCATCTTTAGCATCAATCTTGCGCTGAATTTCGCTCAGTGTTTTTCTCAGCTTGCTGTTTACCAATGCTTCGTTTTCTTTTTTAGCTGCAACCAACGAAGGTTTATCGTTGATCTTTTTAATCAGCTTGGCAGTATCAGCAATGGATTGAGCAAGCTTCTCTACCTGCTGTTGCAGTGTGCTGCGGTTTTTTATTGCCTCTAACTGAATTGTTTTTTCTGCAAGCTCTTTCTTCTTTGTTTTTACTTCGTCCTGCAATTGTTTAACAGTTGGAGGATGTTTCAGTTCAATTCCTTTCACATCAATTTTACCATCAAAAAACGAAAGCGGCAAATCTGCTTTGGTAATTTTTTTCTTGATGTGCGATTTGCTTAAGAAAGCCACATCGCTGCTCAGGTAAGTATAAACTTTGCTGATTACATCAGCCTTTGTTGAGATGTTCTGATAAAGCAGGTTATCAAAATCTTTGATATTTTTTTGCTGCTGTTCAATTTCGTCATTCAGCTTTTTGATTGCACTCTCTACTTCCTGCAAGGTAAATTTACTGCGGTCGAGTTGCATGATCTGTGCTTCAATATTGATGCGCTGACGGTTCTCTTCTTCGTACTTTGCCATAATGCCCTGAAACATCAGGTTGTCTTCTGTAGGCTCAAAATCTGCTACTTCGGCCAATTGTTTATTTATTTCTTCAATGGCGTTGGTGGCGTTTGAAATCTGATTATTCAGATTTGCTTTTTCGGTAATCAAATGGTCGCGCTGATGTTTCAGCGTATATTCAATTTTGTTTTCCAGTTCGCGGATAGAAAGAGAAAGCGGACTTTCTGAACCAGTTTTCTCCCACAGTTCTTTTTCAATTGCATTGAAATGCAACACAAAGGTGTGCTTCAGCTTTGCAAGAATATTTTCTTCGGTTGAGAATTTGTCATTCAGCAATTTCAGCTTTTCAAAGTCCTGTTTTACTGCCGAAAGATTATCCAGATGATGTTTCTTTTTTTCGAACTCATTAATCTTTTCAAAGCTTGAACTGGTGAAAACATTCAATGAAAGGTCTTGTTTGTTGTCGGCAATAAGCAACGCATTCTTAAAAGATTTTTCGCTGATATCACTTGTTTTAATCAGGTGACGGTAGATTTCGGTAAAGCTGTTGGAGAACGAACGGCCTTTGCGTTTTACTTCGCGTTTAATCCAGACAACGGGATTTTTTGTGCGGTCTGAATTGTAAACCGTGTTGTAAAGGTCTTCTCCTTTGAGCAATACAGGCGGGTCAAGCGGATTTTCTTTGGTCATCTCCTCCAGAATTTTATCCCAACGTTTTACTTTTGAGGAGTCGGCAGATTTCTGAATAAAATTTTCTTCTTTAAATGCTCCGGGCAAACGGTAATACTCAATGGTGTTTTCAGGAGTTGCTTTAACCAGCAGGCAGTAATATTCGGTTTTAAAAATTTCGAAAATGATGAAACTATGCAGACTTGTTCCGTCAAAATAGTGTTTCATGGAGTCGGCCAGTTTGCGGTTATCCTCAAAACGCATCTGATCTTTATCCGTGATGTAAAGAAAGTTGAGTGTGTTCAGGAAGGAGCTTTTCCCCACGTTGTTTTCGGCAGTCATCTGAATACTGCTGTTCTGGCCTATCTGAATTGCTGCCTTGGCATACAACTCAGAGTTAATAACTATGATTCTGTTTAGCATAATATGTATATCTATAAGATGCAAAAAAATGATTTTTGAGTATAACTTGCAATTATGTTTATCAACCAATGTTGATAACATTTTTGGGATAATTTATTTTTCTGTTCATGTTGAATTATGTTAACCCGAATTCTGAATACTTTAGCGCAAATTTTATTCGTTGAAACTCAGCTTCCGCCCCTACACACTGCAACTCAAAAATCCTTTCGGGCTGGCGCATGGCACAAGAAATACAACAGCCATTGTTTTAACACAACTGGAACACAAAGGAATTATCGGTTACGGTGAAGCCTCGCTCCCGCCCTATCATGGCGAAACACAGGAAAGTGTGATTGCATTTCTTTCTAAACTGGAACTGGAACAATTTGAAGATCCGGAGCACATAGAAAAGATTTTATCCTACGTTGATAAAATTGAAAAAGGAAACAATGCCGCTAAAGCATCAATAGATATTGCATTACATGATTTGATCGGGAAGATTCTAAGAAAACCCTGTTATGAACTTTTCGGGATAAAAACAGCAGAAAAAAAATTATCAAGTTATACTATTGCTATTGATGAACTGTCAACACTTCCGAAAAAAATAAAAGAGGCAAAAGATTTTAAAATCCTGAAAATAAAACTGGGAACAAAAGACGATGAAAAGATTGTTCACATTGTAAAAAACGAATGTGACAAAAAACTGTATGCCGATGCTAATCAGGGTTGGAACGATAAAAGCATGGCGCTTGAAATGCTTTACATGCTTAAAGAAAATGGTTTTGAAGTAGTGGAACAACCCATGCCTGTTAATTGCTTAGACGATGATATGATGTGGCTGAAAGAAAAAAGTCCACTACCGCTATTGGCAGATGAATCTGTTAAACGTTTTAGTGATTTAGATAAAGCAGCAGAATTTTTTCACGGCATTAATATCAAGCTTATGAAATCAACCGGAATGTTTGAAGCTTATAAAATGATTGTACGTGCCCGTGAATTAAAAATGAAAATTATGTTAGGTTGTATGACGGAGACTTCGTGTGCAATTTTAGCAGCCTCTCATCTTGCTTCACTTGCAGATTATGTTGACTTAGACGGACCTTTTCTGATTTCTAACAATCCATATAAAAATCCTGAGTTGATTGATGGCTGTATTCTTCCTTCTGAAAAACCGGGAATTGGTTTGGAGTTGTGAAAAAAACATATTTTTGATTCTCAAACCAAAACTAAACCCATGAAGAAAGTTATACTTTTTTTCTCTTTTGTTTTTTCTTCACTGTTTCTGTTCGCGCAAAAAGAAGAGTGGGACAAGCATTTTGATAAAATGGATGAGGCCGATAAACTTGCTGATGAATTCTATGCAAACCCGGATGTATCAAAAATTCCTGCTTTAAAAGCAGCCTATGATGAAGTGTTGAGCCTTATCGCGCAGGCGGAATCAAAATCATCTGATTATAGGGAAGCTGCTATTTACCGCAAGTGTGGAATCTACTTCAACTTAGGCCTTGCTTATGAAAAAATAAAGGATTTTCAAAAAGAAGAAGAATATGCTAATATGGGTTTGGCAATTTGGCCTTATTTCAGTTACGTCAGTCAGTATGCGGTTGAAAAGCAGATAAAATTTGGTGATGCCAACCCAATGGATCAGACTTACACTGACCTTATTTATTTAGGCGTATACTCAGGATTTGAAACTAAAAATTACAAACGTCTTTATGAACTTGAGAAACTCTATGAACCTGTGAAAAAGGATATTTCAGCGCTTAATGAATGGCTCATTCATTATAATATTGCACGAACTTATGATATTGAAAAAAACAACAACGAAAAAGCTGAACATTGGCTAATAGCTCTTGAAAAATGGCCAGCGGTGAAGTCGGAATACAAAGAAAAAAATAAAGGTCCTTTTGATTACATGGTAAAAAAAGTAAACGGAATGAGCACTAACGATAACAATGTAATGCTTCGCGCTGCACATGCCTTATACAATGTTGAAAAATATACAGAAGCTGATAAATTATTTGGCAATTATGCAAAGTCGGCAAGTTCGCCAACACTTGATGCCGGGTGGGATTACTCGGAATCAGCCATGAAAGAACCCGACAAAACCGATGCACGAAACGCAGCAAATATTATTGAAAAACATACTTCAGGTTTTTCGGAATATGAATGGGAACGACTGCAAAGAGTGTATGAGTTTATTGGTGATAATGCTAAAGTGCAGGAGATAAAAAATAAAATCATTGAAAACCGAAGAAAAGCTGAAGAAGAGCGCAGGTTGCAGGCTCAGCGCGATGAAGAAGAAAGGAAGCGCAGAGAAAAAGAAGAACGCAAACGTGGTGCACGCGGAAGATTTTCAGTTGCCGTTTCCACAAATCCTTTTATGTATATATGGAAAGATTATCCCGTTGCACTTGATATAAGGATTGGAAGAGTCATCAACGAGTTCAGGGTGAATTTTTCAAACACCACTGATAAGGGCGACAAATACCGTTTCGGACAATACAAAATAAACAACAGTTCAAATACCAATCCTTACCATTATTCAGGAATGGAATATTCATACACTCTGAAAATACTAGCAGGAAAAATGGAAACAAAACAAGTGGGAAGAAGAAACCAGATTGTTGGTGGTTATGTAGGATTTCAGCCGCGATATGCAAAATATAATTTCTCGGCTGCTCCTTTAACATTTCAAGACTCAAGCGCAGTAATTCATACATTTAATGCAACTGATATTACGGCTTCTGCTTCACGTTATGAATTTTCCATTTTAGCGGGTTTTCTTGGCGATAATCTTGGTGGATTTTTCCATATTGATTATTACTTTGGAGTTGGAGTTGGTTATCGTCAACTGGATATTTCTTCTACCAATAATAATGCGTTTGATTACAATAGTTATGATTTTGGAAATGCTTCTGATAAACGTTATGATCCTGAGCGCTGGAATAAGTTTTATGTTCCTGTGCGGTTTGGTTTCAGGATTGGGATAAATCTTTTGTAATTTTCGTAAGTGCGTGAAAATTGTACATTTGGTAAATAATTTAAATCTTTAAAAAACCAAAAACCATGTTTTTCGCAGTTAAACACACTATCAGCAATCCGGGAGAATTCTGGACACGCGCACAGGCAGCATTGCCAAATCTTCCTGAAGGAATAAAAATTCACAGCGTATTACCTAATGCAGCAGGAGGTGATGCCGTTTGTGTTTGGGAAGCTAATGATCTTGAACATATAACTTCTTTTCTGGAAACTAATACAGGCGATGTTTCACACAACCACTACATTGTGGTGAATGATGCAACCGCAATGGGATTACCTAAGTAAGCTTTCCTACACTTAGTTGCAGTTTTTCGAGCGCGTTTTGGTGTCTGTCCCAGACTTCCATTTCGCGCTCTAAATTTTTCTTGAGTTCATTGTAACGTTCAAATACAGTAGCATCTTTGAGTGCTTCACTGTAAAATTCCGGATCAAGTAAGTTGTCGTCCATTTCTTTTATCAGTTGCTCCAGACGCTCAATTTCCTTTTCGTTTTTCTGTACAGCTGTTTGCGCATGTTTCAGTTCTTTCTCAAGCTTCTTCTTCTCCTCATGTTCGTGCTTTGATTCAAACTTCTCTTTTTCTTTCTCCTTCTTCTCTGCTCCGTTTGCTGCGGCTTTTACCTCCAGCTGAGCAAGGTTTTGAATTTTTCGCGAAGCAAGGAATGCCTGCAGATCACCAATATGTGTTTTGATATTCCCGTTACGGAATTCATAGACTTTATCTGTTAATCCCTGTAAGAAATCACGATCGTGCGAAACAACAACCAGCGTTCCGTCATACTTCATCAGTGCACTCTTCAACATCTCTTTCGAGCGCATATCCAGGTGGTTAGTGGGCTCATCCATAATGAGCAGGTTGTAGGGCTGCAATAATAATTTACAAAGTGCGAGACGATTTTTTTCTCCACCCGAAAGCACCTTTACTTTTTTGTCAACCGCATCGCCTCCAAACAAAAATGAACCTAACAAACTGCGCACGTTTTTTCGAACCTCGCCTTCTGCAACATCATCAATTGTCTGGAAAACAGTTTTCTCACCGTCCAAAATTTCGGCCTGGTTCTGTGCAAAGTATCCAATCTTCACGTTATAACCGATAGTAAGTTTGCCTTCAGATAATTCTTCAACACCAGCTATGATTTTAGAAAGTGTTGATTTTCCTTCACCATTCTTACCAACAAAGGCAATGCGCTCTTCGCGCTCAATCATAAAATCAACCTTGCTGAAAATTGTTTTCTCGCCATAACGTTTGGCAACGTTCTCGGCTTCCACCACTACTTTGCCTGAACGCGGTGCGGGTGGAAACTTGAAACGCAAAGTAGCATTATCCTCTTCATCCACTTCAATGCGGTCAATCTTATCCAGCTTCTTAATTAAACTCTGCGCCATAGAAGCCTTGCTGGCTTTCGCTCTGAATTTATTAATCAACATTTCAGTATGCTCAATATATTTTTCCTGATTTGCAAAGGCTGCCTGTTGCTGTTCTCTGCGTTCCTGGCGTAACTGAACATACTTGGAATAGTTGGCTTTGTAATCGTATATCTTTCCAAGCGAAATCTCAATGGTCCGCGTGGTAATATTATCAAGGAAAGCCCTGTCATGAGAAACCAGCACCACTGCCCCGTAATAATTTTTTAAAAAATCCTCAAGCCACTGAATAGACTCAATATCCAAGTGGTTCGTAGGCTCATCGAGCAACATTACGCTTGGCTTTTGTAAAAGAATTTTTGCCAACTCAATACGCATGCGCCATCCACCGCTGAATTCATCGGTAAGACGTGTAAAATCTTTACGCTCAAAACCTAAACCAAACAAAACCAGCTCAATATCACTCTGCATGGTATAGCCACCAATCAGATTATAGCGTTCGTTGGCATCGTTCATTTTTACAATCAGGTCTGAATAGGAATCGCTATCGTAATCAGTGCGAATACCCAACTGTTCATTATAATGTTCAATTTTCTTTTCCAGTTCCTTGGCTTCAACGAAGGCTGTTTCGGTTTCATCGAAAACAGTTTTTCCCAACCTAAGGTGCATTTCCTGAGGAAGATAACCCAATGTGCAATCGTTCTGAATAGCCACTTCTCCCTCAGTAGGCTGCTGCTCCTTGGCCAGTATTTTTAACATGGTTGATTTTCCTGCACCGTTCTTTCCGGTAAGCCCAATGCGGTCGCGGGAGTTTACAAGAAAAGAAACATCATCGAAAAGATCGCTGCCACCAAATTGAACCGAAAGCCTGTTTACTGAAATCATTTTTTTACGAAAGGGCGCAAAAGTAATCATTTGCTTCTTCCTCTGATATATTATTAATCGTTATATCTTTATGCTTTATCTATAAAAATAGCTTCTTTGTATAATTTTATAACGTATTAACTTTTTGTTTATAGTATTGTATTGAATAATTTAATACTAAATAATTTAACATTAACTTAACACCACACACCATGCAAATCAATGAAAAAACAATCGCAGCTGTTCTGCGTGCTGGAGGCCACCCTATCCGTGTCCAGATTCTTGAATTATTAAACGAAGAAGGAGAAGTATCTGTAAATGATGTAGTCAAAAAAATTGATTCTGAGCAATCACTTACATCTCATCACCTAATGTTGCTAACCAAAGCAGGTTTTATCAAAGGAAGAAGAAGCGGGAAATTTATTTATTACGCTATAGCTTCGCGTGAACTCTACGGATTACTTAACGTTGTAAAAAATTACCTTAAGAACAACTAAAATTGTTGTTAATAATTTTTACTTTCCTAAGTAATTAGAAGTCATGAAAAAACTGAATAAAATAGTTTTCATTGATGATGATATTCCTACCAATGAATATCATAAATTTATTGTCAAAAAGGCAGATGTAGCTCGTGATTCGTATTTCTTCACAACAGCAGAAAACGCACTGGCATACCTTTCTGATATTAAAACAAAATACGATTTCCCTGATCTTATTTTTATAGATATTAAGATGCCGGGAATGACTGGACATGAATTTATTGATTCGGTTCGATCGCTTCCCAACTTTAATGAAAAACGCACTGAGTTGGCATATTTAGCAACTACAATGACTAATGAGGATGTTGCTGCTTATGCAGCTAATGGGATGAAATATTATTATTTCAAAACCATAACGGCTGTTAACCTATGCAAAATAGTTACAGAGATTTTTAACATTGAAACTGCAAACAAACCTGTTAATGTGATTGACCAGCGCGCAAGAAGAATATGAAGCAAAAATTAAAACTGATTTTATTAGTTGATGATTTTGAAGGCGCTAATTTTCTTCATGAAAAGGTAATAAACGAAGTTGGTTGTGCAGAAAAAGTGAATGTAGAAACCAATGGTGAAAACGCTCTTAATTTTTTAAGAACTGAGCAAAAGGACAGTTATCCACATCCTGAAATTATTTTTCTTGACCTGAACATGCCAGGAATGAACGGATGGGAGTTTCTGGAAGAATATAAAAACCTGACAAGGGAGCAGCGCTGGGGAACGCTGATTGTTATACTTACAACATCACGTAACCCCGATGATGAAGCAAAAGCAAGAACCAAGCACCCAAAGACAGTTTTTATGAAAAAACCTCTTTTGCGCAAATCGCTGGAAGAAATTCTGCGCGAATATTTTTCAGACAATTATTGATTTTATTTCCGATGTTTGATGTCGGATGCAAACCACACAAAATAAAACTGCAGAATTTTTTAGTTTAGCTATTGCCTCAGTTGGTTTTCTTGTGCTGTTGGGCTGGCAGTTTGATATTGAATTTCTGAAACGCCCCATTCCGGGGCTTGTTGCTATGAACCCGGTTACAGCAATAGGGTTTATAATATCCGGGCTTGCTATATTTTTTATTCTGAAAAGCAAAGGCGACAAAAATTTATTTTATTGGCTAAGCATAGTTGCTGCATTATTAACCGTATCTATTGGTGTATTAAAACTTTCTGATTTTATTTTCAAAACAGGAATAGGAGAAGAAGAGTGGTTATTCAATCACAAACTTTTCAATGAAAAACTAAGCGGACTCTCAAGTAGTATTGCACCTGCAACGGCATTAAACTTTATTGTGTTAGGGCTCTCCATTATTCTCAGTACAAGCAAAAAAATATCCTTAAAATCAATTTCAAATTATCTGTCTTTACTTTCAATACTAGTTGCACTTTTTTCAATGTTGGGCTATATCTATTTTGTTCCTGAGTTTTTTGAAGTGCTTAATGTTCATCCCATGGCCGTGCACACTGCAGTGTGTTTTCTCATTTCGGCTTTGGTAATTCTGTTTAAAAATAGAAACGTCAGTTTTATGAAAGATTTTACCCATTCTGACGATAGCTGGTTTGTTACACGTTTTTTCATGTCAGTCACTTTTTCTATTGGCATTATTCTGGGATTTATTCTTCTGTTTTTGCACTATCATTTTTCAGTAAGTACAGAATTCATTATTGCATTAGGTGTATTAAGTATAATAGTGTCTTCATTTTTTATTACCTGGAATATTAGTATTAAGCTTAATAAAATTAATAAACTACGAGAAGGGGTTGAAATAGAATTATTAAAAGTGAATAGAGAATTACAGTCCTCTCATAACCGTTTTTTTAAATTTTTTAAATCAAGCCCGGTACCAACCAATATTATAAGGATAAGAGATGGCCGATATATTCACGTAAATCATGCGTTTCTAAAATTGTTTTCTCTTACCCGAGAACAGGTAATAGGAAAGACTTCTGCCGAATTTAATATCGTAGATACTAAAAAAAGAAAAGACCTTCTTGAACATGTAAAACAAAAGAATTACAACATGGAGGATGTAGAGATTACTCTGAGAAGTGCAACCGGAAAAAGAATTGACATACTTACATCAACACAAACAATTGAAATTGATGGCGAACCGCATATGCTCAATACACTTATTGATATTACAGAGCGTAAAGCAATTGAAGAGGAAATCCGCAAAAGCAGGAAGAGCCTTAATGATGCTCAAAAAATATCAAAAACCGGCAGTTGGGAATTCAATCTTAAAACCAGTGAATTATTTTGGTCAGATGAGCTTTACCATATTTTTGAAGTTGAAGAAACACCTGCTGAAAAACTATTTGAAGCTTGCCGAAAAAAAATTCACCCTGACGATATTTCAAACCTTGATGATGCAATTAATCTGGCAAATGAAGCCGGAATTGCTGCGGTTTATGAGCACCGGATAATTATGAAAGACGGCAGCATAAAACACCTGTTAGGGCTTGGCGAAATTATTAAAAACGAGGAAGGTGAACCTCTTTGGCTCAGAGGAACAACACAAGATATTACTGAGCGAAAAATGTTTGAAGAAAAGTTGCGACAAAACAATATACAATTAGACCAGAAAAATAAAGAACTTGAACAATTTGCATTTATTGCCTCGCATGATTTACAGGAACCACTGAGAACAATCAGCAGTTTTACAGAACTGCTTACAGAAGAATATGCTTCAAAATTTGATACTAACGCAAATACTTATGTCCGTTTTATTTCTCAATCTGCATTGCGGATGCGCGATTTAATAACAGGATTGCTTGAATACTCTCGGCTCGGCAATAAAATTGTTTTAAAGCAAACCGATTGCAACGAAATTCTGAAACATGCCAAAGAAAATTTGCAAATTTCCATAAAAGAAAGTGGAGCAGTTATAAAAGCGGGAAATCTTCCTGTGCTAAAAGCGTATCCCATTGAGCTGGAATTGTTGTTTCAGAATTTGATTAGTAACGGTATTAAATTCAGCAAAAAAGAAGTAGCACCTGAAATTAATATAAAAGCTATAAAACAGGATAATCAATGGCTTTTTTCATTTGCCGACAAAGGAATAGGAATAGAAGAACGGCATTTTGAAAAAATATTTCTTCTTTTCCAGCGCCTTCATTCGCGCGATAATTATAAAGGTTCGGGTATCGGTTTATCGCACTGCAAAAAAATTGTGGAATTGCACAACGGAAAAATTTGGGTTGAATCAAAAGCCGGGGAAGGCAGTGTTTTTTATTTCACAATTCCTGAACCTGTAAATTAAGGCTTCTCAAATCTTGAAATTAAGTCGCTCTCAAAAATCAGTTTTCCATTTTCCGGATTTTTGGCAAGTTCAATCATGCAACGTGCAACAGTTTTGGCTTCTATGGCTTTATATTTCTTTAGTGGTCCGGCAAAAAGAAAGCCGGTTGCCTGCATAAAAACCTTACCAATACTCTCTCCAATTCTTTTTTCTTTTCTGTCGCCAAGCAGCATGGAAGGGCGAAGAATACAAAAGCTATCAAAATTCAGCGCAGAAATTGCGCTTTCAATTTCGCCTTTGGTGCGCAGATAAAAATTTGAGGATTTATCGTCAGCACCCAAAGATGAGATAAGAATAAATTGTTTTGCACCCTGAGCTTTGGCGGCTTTTGCCAATTCAAGACAAAAAGTAAAATCTACTTTACGAAATTTTTCCTGCGAGCCTGCAGTTTTAATAGTTGTACCAAGACAACAAAAAACCACATCAGCTGCAAGACGTTGTGAGAACTGATTGAGTGAATCAAAATCAACTATAATTTCCGAAACTTTTTCAAGGTTTACAGCAAGCGGTTTCCGGGTAATTAATTTTATTCTACTGAAAACATCATCTTCTGCAAGCAAATTAAGTACATGACTGCCTACTAATCCACTGGCACCAGCAATAAGAGCTGTTTTTCCGCTCATTGAATACTTATTTTCCTGGTGATGATTTTTTCTTCGCTCAGCAATTCAATAAAGTACATTCCTGCTGCAAGAGGAAGATTAAATGAAGCCGAATTCTGATTAGTGAATGTGTTTGATAAAACCAATTCACCTATTTGATTATAAATATTTACCTGAACATTGTCTTTGAATAAATCATTCCAATTAAGTCTAAAATTTCCCTGAGATGGATTAGGAAAAACAGTAACGCTGTTTTCGGCAATTGGTTCAACATTTTCAATTCCAACCAAACTGCAATTATTACCATTTAATGGAACTATATTTTCAAAACTATTGCAGCTATATCCGGGATTAACACTATTCTGCATTACTTCAATCCCACCATCAAGTCCGCTGTCGTTAAATAAATTGCGTTTGGTTTCACCTGAATTTATTAGATAATACATAACCGATGATGCATTGTTATTATGCTGCTCAAGATGCATATGCCCAAATTCATGCAGGGCAACCGATTCAAAATCATAATAATTAGTAAAAGGTTGTCCACCTCCTGTGTTCCATAAAGCCGAAGAACTGAAAATCATATCCACTTCACTTAACTGCCAGTTAACTACACCTTCATTATTGCAGGCAGAAACAGAAATAACGGTAGTAGATAATGCACCTCCGGGCAGCAAACCTTGTTCATCAAATGAAATAGAACTATATCCATCATTATAGGCAGTAATTCCATGTAGATAATTTAAAGTATCTAATGAAATATTTATTCCTGTATTGCAGCGCCAGGTGCTCATTGCCTTTTTTAACGCATGCGTTGCCTGTGTATTTTGCGAAAACAATGAACTCATTTTCATATTATATCCTCCACTGATATCAGCAGCAGCAAGTGCTATTTTTCCTATCTGACTATTATAAACTAACTCACTAAGGGCATAACGAATATTCAATTGCTGTGCGCTTTGCACGCTTTCACCTAATGAAGTGCTTACTTTAATATTTCCTGAACCTGCTACAGTAACACCATTTTGCGTGTAAGTAGGTATTAGCATTTTTATCATGGTATCATTCCATAAAGTATAATGTGGACCGGAAGGAATAGTTACCCAACCTGCACCACCATTATCTGCATTGCGAAACGAAACAGTTCCATTACCCTGACTGCTGCCAAAATTGGAACCGGTAATTGTTATTTCATTTTGTGTTCCGGCTGTAATCATTAAAGGTGTAATAGCAAAAATTTGTGCTGCAGACGATTTTTCTTCAATTACTTCATACGGCACAAAGCCTTGTGAAAGAGCGACAGGAAAATACTTTCCGTTTTTTTCTATACAGTAAAAAGTACCTTGTTCGCCCACCTGTAAATTCAATCCCGGAAAGTGTATTTGGGCTTTATCCTCCATAACTCCTCCCGGTGTAATAATTTCAATCAAAAGAGGAATTTCATTCCCTGATTTTTTAGTTACAACTTGAATAATGTTAGAAGTTGAAATGTTGCCTGACTCATCATAGTAGGAATTTTTTGATAAAACCTTTCCATCAAAAACAACATCGGCCTTTGCAGATTTTTCTTCAGCACTCAATACAATCATTGAACACTGCGCAAATACATTGTTCGCAAACGTCTGAAGAAAAAAGAAAAACAGAATAGAGTATATTTGCCGCACCGAATAAATTCTGATTGTATGGTTGAAATTAGTTATTCACATTGTTTTTTTGAAAACTTTCGCCCAATCCAGCTTTCTTATCGACCAATTTGGATTTCTTTCGACATAATTATATAAAAATGACTCAACACACCATTACCGTAAGCAAAACTGGGCGGTATTATACCACCGGGAACTTAGACTCCTCCACAGAAAATATTTGGTTGGTTTGTCATGGTTACGGACAGCTGGCAGAATATTTTATCAAACATTTTCAACTACTGGAAAATGACAAAACTTTTATAGTTGCTCCTGAAGGGCTTTCAAAATTTTATCTGGATGGAGTTA
The DNA here is from genome assembly GCA_947478465.1 of Bacteroidota bacterium. GTDB lineage: Bacteria > Bacteroidota > Bacteroidia > SXHM01 > SXHM01 > SXHM01. The sequence goes on along the minus strand of CANJWH010000005.1, from coordinate 21,982 downwards.
CCGGAAGAATGGGTGCAGCCTGGATGACCAAAGAAGACCGTGAAAACGAAGTTGCTGACTACCTCAACTTTTTGAACAAACTGTTTGATAAACTTTTTCCCGGAATAGATTTTAATAAGGTGAAACTGAATGTGCTTGGCTTCTCGCAAGGCACAGCAACTGTTTGCCGATGGCTGGCACAATGCAACGTAAAAGTAGGTCGACTAATAATGTGGGCCGGAACATTTCCGGTAGATGTTGATTTAACTATTCATGGAAATCGTTTTAGGGTTATTCCTGTTACTCTGGTTTATGGTCATCAGGATGAGTATTTAGAATACCTGAAACCAGAAGACTACAAAAATTTTCTTGATACTGCAGGCTTCAGCTACAACATAGTTACCTTTGAAGGCAAACACGAAATGAATGCTGAAGTGTTGAAGGAAATTGCGAATGAGTCCACAGTCGATAGTACAAAACAGAATTAATTTTTCCACTTTTAATCAATTAATCTTACCAATATGAACCTTACTGACCAAATCAACACCGACATTAAAAATGCAATGCTAGCCAAAGATGCTTCAAAGCTTGAAGCTTTACGTGCTATTAAATCTGCACTGCTGCTTCTAAAAACTTCACCTGAAGGACAAAGCGAAGCTACTGAACTGAAAGCCCTGCAAAAGATGGTGAAACAACGCAAAGAAACTGCTGAAGTTTATGTTGGTCAGGCAAGACAAGAATTAGCCGATGTGGAACTTGCTCAGGCTGCCATAATTGAAAACTACCTACCTAAACAAATGAGCGAAGATGAATTGAAGATGATTCTTCAGAATATTATTACAACAGTTGGTGCATCTTCACCAGCAGATATGGGAAAAGTGATGGGAGCTGCCACTAAAGAACTAAGCGGAAAGGCAGACGGAAGTGTGATTTCTAAGATTGTGAAGGAGTTACTTTCTAAGTAAAAGAAGGACTGTTCACTTCTTTCTTCTTGTTGCAAATTGCACCAATTCAGCCAGTGAAGTTTTGTAAGTGCTATCGCTAAAATCATTGAGCATTTTTAAAGCACTATTCTGATAATCCAGCATTTTTTGTTCGGCATATGTGATACCACCTTTTTGCTTTACAAATTCAATTACCTCCGCCACTTTTTGCATATCAGTATTGTGATTCTTAACAATGTTTATGATATGTCGTTTTTCACTTTTAGTTGATTTATTTAAACTAAAAATCAAAGGAAGCGTCATCTTTTTTTCTTTGATGTCAATGCCGCTGGGCTTACCTGTTTCATTGGCAAGTTCATAATCAAACAAATCGTCTTTTATCTGGAAGGCAATTCCAACATATTCACCAAAGAGACGCATTTTTTCAGCTAACACATCGTCATCAGACACAGAAGCTGCACCACAACTGCAACACGATGCAATTAGCGAAGCCGTTTTCTGGCGAATGATTTCGAAATATACCATTTCGTCAATGTCCAGTTTTCGTGCCTTTTCAATTTGCATCAACTCACCTTCACTCATTTCACGAACAGAATTTGTAACAATTCCTAATAAGCGGTGCTCTTTATTTTCAACCGAAAGCAGCAAGCCTCGCGAAAGCAAGTAGTCTCCAACCAGCACAGCAATTTTATTTTTCCAAAGTGCATTAACAGAAAAAAATCCTCTGCGTTCATTCGAGTCGTCTACCACATCATCATGGACCAATGTTGCGGTGTGCAGAAGTTCAATCAAAGTTGCTGCCCGAAAAGTTGAATCGTTGATTCCTCCGCACATTCCGGCAGAGAGAAAAACAAACATTGGTCGCATCTGTTTCCCCTTTCTCTTAACAATATAATGGGTTATTTTATCCAGCAGAGCAACTTTACTCTTCATTGAATCGCGGAAATGTGATTCAAACGAATCCATTTCAGCAGCAATAGGGGCTTTTATCTGGTCGAGCGTGAGCAAAAGGAAAAATTTAGCTTGCCGAAAGTAGAGATTATTTCACCACTAAGAACACTAAGGGCAGAAGAAAAACTAAGTGTTCTTGTGCCCTTAGTGGTAAACTTTAAATAGCTCCCAATTTAATTTCATCTACTACAGCAGGGTCAAGAAGCGTTGATGTATCGCCAAGATTAGCAACATCGCCTTCAGCTATTTTGCGCAAAATTCTACGCATAATTTTTCCACTGCGAGTCTTTGGCAAACCTTTCACTACCTGAATTTTATCAGGTTTAGCTATTGCTCCCATAAATTTATTTACGGTAGTAATAATTTCTTTTTTCAACTCATCGGTATCTGTTCTTCCGTGTTCGTCAATAACAAAGGCATAAATACCCCAACCTTTGATGTCGTGTGGAAAACCAACTACAGCGCTTTCCACAATATCAGGATGTTCATTAATTGCATTTTCAATTTCAGCAGTTCCTAATAAATGGCCTGAAACTTTTATTACATCATCTACACGACCGGTGATTCTGTAATAACCATTTTCATCGCGTTTACAGCCATCACCTGTAAAATAATAGCCTTTAAACTGCGAGAAGTAAGCATCATGACAACGCTCATGATTTCCATAAGTGGTGCGGATAATAGAAGGCCATGGAAATTTCATGCACAATCTGCCTTCAACTGAATTTCCTTCCAATACATTTCCTTTTTCATCTAATAAAACAGGTTGAATTCCCGGAAGCGGAAGTGTTGCAAAAGATGGTTTTGTTTTAGTAATTCCTGCTAAAGGTGAAATCATAATTCCACCAGTTTCAGTCTGCCACCATGTATCTACAATAGGACATTTTTTCTTTCCAATATGTTCATCATACCAATGCCATGCTTCCTCGTTAATCGGTTCGCCAACACTGCCAAGCACTCGGAGTGAGTCCAGTTTATATGGTTTTACAAAATCCAGTCCCATTGCTTCCAATGAACGGATTGCTGTTGGTGCTGTGTAAAAAATATTCACCTTGTGTTTATCAATCACACTCCAAAATCTTCCTGCATCCGGGAAAGTTGGAATGCCTTCAAACATCAAGGTTGTTGCGCCACTTAATAAAGGACCATATATGAGGTATGAATGCCCTGTGATCCAACCCGCATCAGCAGTACACCAAAAAATTTCATTTGATTTATATTGGAATACATTCTGAAAAGTATATGCTGTGTAAACCATGTACCCTCCTGTTGCATGCACCACGCCTTTTGGTTTTCCTGTTGAACCAGAAGTGTAAAGGATAAAGAGTTTGTCTTCTGAATCCATTTCTTCGGCAACACATTCTCCGTTTGTATTCTTAACTTCATCGTGCCACCAGACATCTCTTCCGCTTTCCATGTTCACATCAATTCCTGTGCGTTTCAGGGTAATTACCTTTTGCACCGAAGGACAGATTTGTAAAGCCTCATCCACTATAGCTTTCAGGGAAATATCTTTTGCACCTCTGTAACCGCCATCAGCAGTTACTACAATGTTGCATTCAGCATCATTTATTCTATCGGCAAGAGAGCTAAATGAAAAACCTCCAAATACAACTGAATGAATGGCACCAATTCTGGCGCAAGCCAAAACTGCAATTGCCAGTTCAGGAACCATTGGCATATAGATGCAAATGCGGTCTCCTTTTTTTGCTCCGTTGTTTTTTAAAACATTAGCAAAGCGACAAACCTCTCTATGAAGTTCATTATACGTTAACTTTCTTACTTCTTCGTTTGGATTGTTGGGCTCCCAGATTATGGCAGTCTGATTACCTTTTTCAATCAGATGGCGGTCAAGACAATTCTCGGTAATATTGAGTTTGCCGCCAATAAACCATTTTACATCGGGCTGGGTGAAATTCCATTCCAGAACTTTGTCCCACTTTTTTCGCCACGAAAAGTGTTCTGCTTTATCTGCCCAAAATTGCTCAGGATTTTCAACACTTTTTGTGTATTCACTTTGATATTCTTCAAATTTTTTGATACGAAAACTCATGTCGGGTTTGCTTTTATTCGATAACTTTCATTTTTACTGAAATAACTTCCATTGGAGTTTCACCATTTACAGGAGTTGAAGCAATTTTATCCACTACATCCATGCCTGCAATTACTTCACCGAAAACGGTATAGCCGCCATCCAGGTGAGGGGCGCCTCCTGTTGTTGAATAAACTTTCTTCTGTTCTTCATTGAATTTATAACCAATACGGTCGCCAATACGGTCCATCAAGTCATACTCATAAACTTTTCCAACTACAATATAGAACTCACAAGGCGAAGATTCCTTCTCAGGATTAACCAAATCATCTCCTCGGGCTGCAGCTAATGCTCCGCGTTTGTGGTATTTGCCGGGAATAATTTCGGCAGGTAATGTTTTCATATTTCCACCATCCTTCACTTCTCCGCCTTGTATAATAAAGGTATTGATAACACGATAGAAGTCTGTTTCTTCGTATTTCCCTTCTTTTACCATCTTCAGAAAATTATCGCGGTGAACAGGTGTTTCGTTATAAAGTTTCACCTTAATTATACCGTAATTAGTAGAAATCTGCACCACTGGTTCTTTAGTATTTTGAGCAAAAACAGTTGCAAAAACAAATAAAGAAACTATAACAGAAATAAAAGATTTTAGCATGGTGTTTAATTTTTATTAATTTTGTTTCGCGCAAAACAGAAACGCATACAATATTAATTATTAAACAAAGATAATAATGAAATTCAGAGCAATTTTAAGCCTTATTCTACTAACCGGAGTAATTGGTTTGGGGGTTATTGGATGTAAAAAAGACAGAACCTGCAAAGTGTTGGTTATTGTTCAGGATTCGCTGGAGGAACCTATTGTTGGGGCTGAAATAAGATTATGGTGTGATGATGTAGAGAATCCACTGTGCATAATTGACGAAAATGAAACTACTCTTACTGACGGAACTGCTCACTTTGAGTTTGCAAACCCAGGAATTTTGAAAGTTTTTGTAGATGGAGACCCTGAGGGCTATGTTGAGCTGCAAGCGGGAGAAGAAGTTGAGAAGATTATTGTAAGACCTTAAACAAGTTCTTACTTTCCTAATTAAAGGCCCCTCGTCTAAGACGAGGGGCCTTTTTTATGCGTCTTCTTTAAAATACTCTATAAGTGCCTCTTTCATCAGCCGCATTTGCTGACCGGGTTTAAGTGAGGGTAGTTTTTCGGTAGCTTTCCAATGAGGCCAGCCTTCTTCGTCATTGCCTTCAAATTCGTAATATCCATAACGACTTAATAGTGTGCAAATGGCAACGTGCATCACGTTTAGTTTCTCATCTTTACTAAACTGACGAAAGCCTTGCCCCAATTCCTGAACACCTACAAGAAACAATATTCCCTGCAGGTCAATATCTTCGCCAAACTGTTGCTCAATACGTGCAACAACTGTTTTCCATTCTGCTTCAAATACTTCATCCATAGGGCAAAGGTATTTATTTGATAAAACTTTATTGCCTACTTTTGCGTTTGAACCGCATTGCACGACAGGACAATATATATGAGCAAATTTTTCAGCAGCTTTCTTTCCGTCCTGCTGATAGCATTTTCGGTTTTTTCGCAGGAAACAAAATCTCCAGCCTTAGACATTGTTTTTATAGTTGACATCAGTTCGAGCACAACAGGGTTGCTTTCATCAGTACGCAATAATTTCTGGGAAATCAATAATGATGTTTCGCGTTTAAAGCCTGAACCGAATTACCGCATTGGTCTTATGCTTCTTGGCAGACCAAGTTTTAAGGAAGAAAATGCTTACATCAAAATTGCTTCAGACCTTACTACCGACATTGATTATGTGGCCAACGAAATGTTTACGATTAAAGACAATGCCACCAAGGGAAAAGTATATTTTGGTAATGCACTTAGAGAAGCAGTGGATGAATTTAGTTGGAGTAAAGATGACAATGCTGTGAAGCTCATTTTTTTGGTTGGTAATGGTCCCCTTAGCAATGGTTATGATTATCGAAAGGCAGCGGAGAGTGCAGTAAAAAAAGGGATAAAAATATTTTCTTTGTACTTCCCCAACATTACCAGCGGCAGAGATGAAGCTGAGTGGAAAGACCTTGCCGAAGTTGGGAATGGAGCGTATGCCAACATTCTTTTGAATGCAGGAAACAATATTGTTTTTGAAAAAAGCTACCACAACGATCTTTTGGTAGAAGCCAACAGCGCTATTAACAATACTTACATTTATTATGGAGAAACGGGAAAAGACCGTTTTGAAACGCAGGAGCGACTGGATGTGCTTACCAACACGGTGAGCGACTGGGAAACGGAAGCGCGCAGTTTTTTAAAAGGCACCAAACTGTATCAGGGTAAAAATGCGGGATGGGACCTGGTTGACCTTGCGGGAAAACAAACCGTTAATTACTCAAAAATAGACCGCAAATTTCTACCGCCAAAAATGGAGCAGATAAGCGATGAAGACCTGAAAACGCTTGTAGAAGATAAAATAAGCGAGCGCCAGGAATATATTTCAATCATAAAAATGCTCAGCCAGAAACGTGAAGAATTTCTGAAGCGCAAGAAGGATAAATTAGAACTATTCCGCTACAACAACACCTTTTTGGGTGTGGTGAAAAAGACGATTGTGCAGGAGGCTGTTGCGAAGGGGTATAGTTCGGAGTTTTAGAACTACCCGAACAAAGCAGAAAAGACATCTTCTACCTTCTTCACTTTCACAATTTCGATGTTGTGTTTTTGAATGTCGATACCTTTACTGTAGGCCGAGATAAATATTTTCTCTAGGCCTAGTTTTTCGGCTTCGGCAATACGTGCATCAATGCGGGTAACGGGACGAATTTCGCCCGAAAGCCCAACCTCTGCAGCAAAGCAAACATTTCCGGGAATGGCAATGTCTTCGTTGGAGGAAAGCACTGCACAAATAACCGCTAAGTCCGTTGCGGGGTCATCCACTTTTATGCCTCCGGTAATGTTGAGAAAAACATCTTTAGTACCCAAACGGAAACCGCAGCGCTTTTCTAAAACTGCAAGCAACATATTTAATCTGCGGCTGTCAAAACCAGTGGTGGAGCGCTGAGGCGTTCCGTAAGCGGCAGTGCTAACCAAGGCTTGTATTTCTATCAGCAATGACCGTAAGCCTTCCATAGTAGCAGCAATACTGATTCCGCTCAAATTATCATCGCGTTGCGAAAGCAGAATTTCAGATGGATTGCTTACTTCGTGCAGGCCGTTTGCCTGCATTTCATATATGCCTAATTCGGGCGTTGAACCAAAACGATTTTTTACTGCACGCACAATGCGGTAAACGTGGTTACGGTCGCCTTCAAATTGCAAAACCGTGTCCACCATATGTTCCAATACTTTTGGTCCAGCAATATTTCCGTCTTTAGTAATGTGTCCGATAAGAAAAACCGGAGTAGATGTTTCTTTTGCAAAACGCAAAAACTCCGATGCACATTCACGAATTTGAGAAATACTCCCTGGCGAAGAATCAATCATATCTGTTGAAAGCGTTTGAATTGAATCAACAATTACCAATTCGGGGTGTAATGCTCCTATTTGGGCAAAAATTTTTGAAGTATTTGTTTCGGTAAGAATATAACACGAAGTATTGTTTTCATTAATTCGTGTTGCACGCATTTTCAACTGTTGTTCGCTTTCCTCACCTGAGATGTAAAGTGTTTTAAGATTTCCAGGAGCTAATGCTAATTGGAGCAAAAGAGTTGATTTTCCTATACCTGGTTCACCGCCTAACAAGATTAAAGAGCCTTTTACAATTCCTCCTCCAAGAACACGATTCAATTCATTGTCGTTAGTAACAATGCGCTGCTCTCCGCTTCCCTGATTAATTTCAGAAACAAGTTTAGGTTTAAAATCGGAAGTTTTTCCCGACACGGCTTCCCATGCCTCTTTCTTTTCCGATTTTGATATGATTTCTTCTGCGTAAGTGTTCCACTCACCGCATTCAGGACATTTGCCAATCCATTTTGCACTTTGCGCTCCGCAATTCTGGCAAAAAAAGCCCGATTTAACCTTTGACATAAAGGTTATTTCTCAAACTCTCGGTTGTAAAGACCTCCGTCTTTATCGTTAACGATATATAATTTGTTGGCTTTCAATTCAACAATCCACCATTCAGCATCATAGTAGTTATAGTTATTGACATCGGTCATTCCTGTAGTGATAAGCCGTGTTTCAGTAAATGTAGCTTTCACTGAATACTCTCCTTGAGTTATCTCAGTTCCATTCCGTCTCACCACCACCCTGTTATCATTGGTAAATTCCCATGTTTCATTTAACGTATCAGCAGGATCATGAATTGGAACAAGCAACCATTCCCCCTGCAATTTATTAACAGTATCCTGAGTACAGGAAGTGAGGCTCAATCCAAGAACAATTGAGAGTATGCCTAGAGAGTAAAAGATGTTTTTCATGCGCTTTTATTTTGAAAAATGCAGGTTAAAATTAAGTATTTATTCTTAAATACAAATTTAGGGCTTAAAGCCTGAGCGATATTTTTCTAATTTCGCCAGCCAAACCAAGAAAGACAGGATGAAGAATTACCAGTATCTGAACAACCTTACAGGTTGGATTGTATTTTTAATAGCATCGGCAGTTTACCTAATTACCATAGAACCAACTTCAAGTTTCTGGGACTGTGGTGAGTTTATTGCCTCGTCTTATAAATTACAGGTGGGGCACCCTCCTGGAGCTCCCTTTTTTATGATGTTGGGCAGAATTTTTTCGCTATTCGCCATGGGCGATGTTACCAAAGTTGCTATGATGGTGAACATTATGAGTGCATTGTGCAGCAGCTTCACTATTTTATTTCTTTTCTGGACCATTACAGCTTTTGCGAAAAAAGCAGCGCTTGTGGAAGGCGAAATGACAACTGCAAAAATAATTACTGTTTTAGGTAGCGGAGTTGTTGGCGCTTTAGCTTACACATTTTCTGATTCATTTTGGTTCTCAGCTGTGGAAGGAGAAGTTTATGCAATGTCATCTTTCTTCACAGCTGCCGTAGTTTGGGCAATGGTAAAATGGGAAAGCGTTGCCGATAAACCTCATGCCGACCGCTGGCTAATTCTGATTGCTTATTTGATGGGACTTTCAGTTGGTGTTCACTTATTGAATCTACTTTGTATTCCTGCTCTTGCATTTATTTACTATTTCAAGAAATACGAATTTTCGTGGAAGGGTTTTATTATTACCGCCATAACTGGAGTAGGTCTTTTAGTTTTTATTCAATACGGGATTATTCCGGGAGTAGTAAAAATTGCAGCAAAATTTGAAATGTTATTAGTAAACAGTTTTGGAATGCCATTTAATTCAGGGTTGTTGGTTTACGGAATTGTGATTGTAAGTTTGGTTACCTATGGTTTGTATTTCACCGGGCAAAGAGGAATGCGCCTAGCAAACACAGCGCTGCTTTGTCTTACGGTAATATTAATAGGTTATTCATCTTATGCTATGATTGTAATCCGCTCTTCGGCAAAACCACCGATGAATGAAAACGAACCTTCTAATGTTTACAGTTTGCTTGCTTACCTGAACCGTGAGCAATATGGCGACCGCCCTTTGGCTTACGGACAATATTACAGCACACCTCTGGCTATTGATTACGACAAGCAACAGTATAAATACGAAGACGGAACTCCTGTTTATTACCAAGGAAAAGACAAAAGTGGCAAGGACAAATATTTAATTGCAGACGACCGCAAAGCATCTATTCCGGTTTACGACCCTAAATTTTGCACGATTTTTCCGCGCATGTATAGTTCGGAAGGGCACCATAAGTCGGCCTATAGAAACTGGGCAGATATTAAAGGCAAAAAAATAAAAACAAACAGACCCGATATAAAAGAAGTAGAGATGCCAACGTTTGGCGAGAACCTGACTTTCTTTTTCAAATACCAATTAGGGCACATGTACTTCCGTTACTTCATGTGGAATTTTTCGGGAAGACAAAATAATATTCAGGGACACGGAAGTGCATTGGAAGGGAATTGGATTACCGGAATTCCTCTTATTGATGAGGGGTTAGTGGGTTCGCAAGAAAATCTGCCAGAATACATGGCTGAAAATAAAGCCATGAATAAATTTTATCTTCTGCCTTTGATAATCGGAATTCTTGGTCTGGTTTGGCAACTTAGCAAAGACAAAAAAGACTTTTTTGTAGTTTTTCTTCTCTTCATTTTCACAGGCGTTGCCATTGTTGTATATCTAAATCAGTATCCTTATCAACCACGCGAACGTGATTATGCATATGCTGCCTCATTCTATGCTTTCTCTATCTGGATTGGTTTTGGTGTGTATTCTGTTTTTGATTTTCTGGCTACAAAAATGCCTCAGAATATTTCGGCAGGAGTTGCTGCTGCACTTTGTTTAATTGGAGCTCCTATAGTGATGGCAAAAGATGGCTGGAACGATCACAGCAGAGCAGGGCGTTATTCTGCACGTGATTTTGCAATGAATTATTTGAACTCATGCGAACCAAATGCAATCCTTTTTACCAATGGTGATAACGATACATTCCCGCTCTGGTACGCGCAGGATGTGGAAGGAATAAGAACAGATGTAAGGGTTGTTAACCTCAGCCTTTTGAACACCGATTGGTATATTGATCAGATGAGACAAAAGGCTTATGAATCAGAGCCATTGCCTATTTCATTTACTACCGAACAATATCGTCAGGGAACTCGCGATTACTTGCCTATTGAGGAGATAACCGACAAAGCAGTTGACCTGCGCGAAGTGATGAAAATTGTTGCCAGTGAAGCGCCCAATGCGAAGAAAGAATACGGTGATAAAAAAATCAATTTTGTTCCTTCTAAACGACTTTTTATTCCGATTGATTCCGCGCAGGTTGTCAGCAACGGCTATGTTCCTAAAGATGCAGCAGGACAAGTTGTAAAGCAAATGGAGTGGGAATTGGACAAACGTTATATCCTGAAAAACGATATGATTTTATTGGACATTCTTGCAAACAATAACTGGAAACGTCCTGTATATTTTGCAGTAACAGTAGGCAGTGACAACTATCTAGGTCTGGAAGATTATTTTCAACTGGAAGGAATGACCTATAAAATAGTTCCAATAAAAACTTCTAATGAAAATGGATCAATTGGCAGAGTAAATACTTCAACCATGTTTGAAAATGTAATGACAAAATTCAAATGGGGAGGCATGAAAGATCCTAGTCTTTATATGGATCCGGAAACTGTGAGATTAACAACCGGGTTGCGCTTGAATATGGCACGATTAGCTACTTCACTGGTAGAAGAAAACAAAAAAGATTCTGCTGTTAAAGTATTAGACCTTTGTTTGCAGGAAATGCCTGACGAAACTATTCCTTACAACTTTTTGATGATTGCAGTTGCAGAGGCCTATTACAAAGCTGATGCAAATGACAAAGCAAATGCAATTTTGTTCCGAATGGCAGATATTTATGAGCATGAATTGAATTATTATTTTTCACTGGAGCCTCGTTTTGTGAAATTAGTGGGAGATGATATTGACCAGGCTTCTTCAGTTTTACAGCGCTCGCTTTCACTTGCTATGGTATATAACCAGAAAGAAGTTGCGGATAAGATTGAGAAAAAACTGGATGCGGTTATGGAGAAGAATGCTGGTAAAATGAGAAAATAATTTCTTGAAAATTTGTTTTACGTTAGCCCGCCCATTATTTACAAATGGTTTCTCAGAGATGCGGTTTTTCGTGTTCTTACTGAAGAGAAAAAGATCTACCTAACCTTTGATGACGGGCCAGTTCCTGAAGCAACACCATTTGTTTTAGAGCAACTGAAAAAATATAATGCCAAGGCTACATTTTTCTGCATCGGAAAAAACGTGCAGGAAAACCCTGAGTTGTATAAACAGGTTTTGGATGAAGGACACAAAACTGCCAACCATACCTTTGACCATATAAACGGCTGGAAAGCTAAAACTCCTGATTACCTTGCAAACACGGGCAAATGCGCTGAATTAGTTAATTCAAAATTATTTCGTCCGCCTTATGGGAAAATCAAATTTTCGCAATATTCAAATCTGAAATCTCATTATTCTGTAGTTCTTTGGGATGTTTTAAGTTGGGACTTTAATTTAGAAACTGCTCCGGAAAAATGTTTGAAGAACGTTTTAAATAATACAAAGCCGGGAAGTATTATCGTTTTCCACGACAGCAAAAAGGCATTTAAGAATATGAGCTATGCACTTCCCAGAACTTTGGAATATTTTTCTGAGAGAGGCTATAGGTTCGAAGCGATAAACTAGAAATCTGCTCCGGCAACTACAATCACAATTTCACCCTTGACCACTTTACTTTCAAAATAAGTCTGCAATTCTTCAAGCGTTCCTCGTTTCGTTTCTTCAAACATTTTAGTGAGTTCGCGTGATACAGAAGCTTTGCGCTCTGCTCCAAAAATTTCTTTAAGTTGTTCCAACGCCTTTACCAAACGATGTGGTGATTCATATAAAACAATTGTACAATCTAAAGTTGCTAAGTAGTGCAAACGGGTCTGTCTTCCTTTCTTTTGTGGCAAAAAACCTTCAAAATAAAAACGATCGCAAGGCAATCCTGAATTAACTAATGCAGGAACAAATGCCGTTGGTCCAGGGAGACATTCAATCTCCACTCCTGCTTTAACACATTCACGCACTAATAAAAAACCGGGGTCAGAGATTCCGGGAGTTCCGGCATCGGTTACCAATGCAATATTTTCACCGTTGGCAATTCTTACTGCAATATGCTGAACAGTTAAATGCTCATTGTGCTGATGATGTGCCTGAATTTTTTTCTCAATGCCAAAATGCTTCAACAGATTTCCCGAAGTACGAGTATCTTCAGCAAGAATAACATCTACTTCTTTTAAAATACGCAAAGCCCGAAGTGTAATATCTTCAAGGTTGCCGATAGGAGTTGGAACGAGGTAGAGTTTTGACATCAGAATGTTTTTACAAAATCAGTCAGCAAACGAAATAAGTCTTTGAACTCGGTCAATGGAAGTGTTTCGGGTTTATCATAAACATCATGATAGGCTTTTATTCCGCCCATTGTGTAAATGAAAAATGCAGGAACACCTTTCTCTGAAAAATAATAATGGTCGCTGTTGGCGGCTTTGCCACGCACTTTTACTTGCATCAAATAATTTTTTTCATCATTCAATTCTTTCAATTTGTTAAACTCTTTTTCAAACACACTTCCGTTCACAACCGTAATTCCTTCTTCTCCTGTTCCTGCTAAATCAATGTTGATCAGGAATTTTATTTCTTCAAGCGGGAAAACCGGATTTTCGGTGTAGAATTTTGAGCCAACTAATCCTGCTTCTTCTGCACCAAAAAAGATAAATACCATTGTATAATCAGGTTTGTTTTCAGGTTTAGAATAGTATTGCGCAAGGTTGAGAATCATAGCCGTTCCGCTGGCATTGTCGTTTGCACCCGGAAAAAAAGTTTCTTTTCCCATCATACCAAGATGGTCGTAATGCGCTGAAAATACAATACTGCTATCGGGCTTAGTTTTGCCTTCAACAAAACCGAGAATATTTTGCGAACCATATTTCGGCAATAACTTATTGGTGATGTTAAGTTTTATTTTTTTTGCGTTTGAAGGAAAAATTCCTTTCAGAATTTCAAGTGTTGTAAAAGGTGAAACGTTTTGCGAAACACCCCAGGTTAACTTTTCGTGAAGTAACTTAATAATAACAACGGCTTCAAAGGGATTTTTTTCAACTTGCTGATAATACTCTTTCTGCACTTTGTTAAAACCTGTAGAGTCAAGTAGAATGGCTTTCCCTTTTTTATCTGCTTTCTCAAATTCATCCATTTTATTCGGATTGCCAATAACTGATTTATTGAGATAAATAATATCATATTCCCCGTTTACAGATGGCGCATCAGGTGAAACAATAAAATCAATCCCGGGATGCAATTGCTTTCCGTCAACTTCCACTTCCATTGCTTCAGGAAACGTATTTACATTCATTTTAAAATCCTGATAGTAATTGAAATCAAAAGCCGATACACCCATCTTTTCCAACTGATTGCGCAAATAATGTGCTGCTGCTTCATCGCCATTATTAACATAGCCGCGTCCATACATTTCGGGAGCACACAAATCATTAATAACCTGACGGGCAAAATCAATATCCTGTGCTAGCGCAACATTGCTGAGGAAAATAAAAAATAAAAGTTGCCTTATTAACTTCATAATTTGCGGACAAATTTACCTATTAATAGAAAACATGACGCACCTCATTTTTTTGTGATGCAAGGTTTATCTAATTTAGCCACACCAAAACATAAAACATGCCTATTTATCACAAGCTTGGAAAGATACCGCAGAAGCGCCACACGGTTTTTAAAAACAAAGACGGCAAATATTATTACGAACAACTTTTCGGTACGGAAGGTTTTGCAGGAATGTCGTCACTACTGTATCATGTGCACCGCCCAACGCAGATAAAAGAAATCGTTAAATCTTACAGCATAGCACCAAAAATTGCAGTAGAGAAAAATATACGTCCTATGTTGTTGAGTGGCTTTAATGTAAAACCAACAGCAGATTTTCTGGAAAGCAGAAAATACATGTTGGTGAATAATGATGTGTTGCTCGGCCTTGCCGCTCCAACAAAATCGCTGACAAGTTATTTCTACAAAAATGCCGATGCGGATGAAATGCTTTTCATCCACAAAGGCAGCGGAACACTGAAAACATATCTGGGAAATATTCCTTTTGAATACGGTGATTACCTCATCATTCCACGCGGAATGATTTATCAGATTGAATTTGACACAAAAGATAACAGACTGTTATTTTTAGAATCGTTTTCACCAATTTATACTCCTAAACGTTACCGCAATCCTTTCGGACAATTGCTGGAACACTCACCTTTCTGCGAGCGTGATTTGAAACTTCCTAAAAATCTGGAGACCAATGACAAGAAAGGGAATTTCCTGATGAAGGTTAAAAAAGAAGGAATGATTCATGAAATAGTTTATGCCACACACCCTTTTGATGTAGTGGGTTGGGATGGATATAATTATCCTTACGGTTTTTCCATTCATAATTTTGAACCGATAACCGGTCGCGTGCATTTACCTCCGCCTATTCACCAAACATTTGAGACAAACACATTTGTGATTTGCTCGTTCTGTCCGCGCTTGTATGATTATCATCCAAAGGCAATTCCTGCGCCATACAACCACAGCAACATTGACAGCGATGAAGTGCTTTATTATGTTGATGGTGATTTTATGAGCAGAAATAATATCAAACAAGGACATATTACTTTGCACCCTAAAGGCATACCACACGGACCGGCACCGGGAGCAATGGAGCGTAGCATCGGGCAAAAAGAAACACAGGAATTGGCAGTAATGGTGGATACTTTCCGCCCGCTGATGGTTACGGAAGATGCGATGAAAATTGATGATAAGGTTTACTACAAAACCTGGGTTGAATAACTTAACAATTATAGAACAAAGCCATGGCAACAGAAATTAAAAATGTAGAATACGGGTTAGAAAAAATCTTTGAAGGCGCACAGGATTTTTTGCCGCTGTTAGGAACAGATTATGTGGAGTTCTATGTGGGCAACGCAAAGCAAAGTGCACATTTTTACAAAACTGCTTTTGGCTTTCAGTCTCTGGCTTATGCAGGATTGGAAACGGGAGTAAAAGACAAGGCTTCCTATGTTTTAGCACAAGATAAAATCCGATTGGTATTAACAACTCCGCTCAACAGCGACTCCCCTATCAATGCGCATTTGCGCAAACATGGCGATGGAGTAAAGGTGATTGCATTATGGGTTGAGGATGCAACCAAAGCATTTGAAGAAACTACCAAACGCGGGGCAAATCCTTTTATGCAGCCGACAGTTGAGAAAGATGAATTCGGTGAAGTAGTGAGAAGCGGTATTTTTACTTATGGCGAAACCGTTCATATTTTTGTTGAACGCAAAAATTACAAAGGCACTTTTCTTCCTGGTTACAAACCATGGAAATCTGATTACAACCCAACACCAACAGGACTGAAATTTATTGACCACATGGTTGGAAATGTTGGTTGGGGTGAAATGAACAAAACCGTGAAATGGTATGAGGATGTGATGGGATTTGTGAATTTTCTTTCGTTTGACGACAAACAAATTCATACCGAATATTCTGCGCTGATGAGTAAAGTAATGAGCAACGGAAACGGTAGAATAAAATTCCCGATTAATGAACCTGCAGAAGGAAAAAAGAAATCTCAGATTGAGGAATACCTCGATTTTTATGAAAGTCCCGGTTGCCAGCATATTGCCGTTGCTACAGATGATATTATTACTACCGTTACTGCGTTAAGGGCTCGTGGTGTAGAATTTCTTTCTGCTCCTCCCCGCTCCTATTATGATGAGGTGCCTGCCCGTTTAGGTGAGCACATGAAAATGATGCACGAAGATATTTCAGTTTTGGAGAAACTTGGTATTCTGGTAGACGCTGATGAAGAGGGATATCTTTTACAGATTTTTACTAAACCGGTTGAAGACCGACCTACTTTATTTTTTGAAATTATTCAACGTATGGGGGCAAAAGGTTTTGGTGCTGGGAATTTTAAAGCTTTGTTTGAATCCATTGAGCGCGAGCAAGAGAAAAGAGGAACACTAAATTATTAGTATGCCTTTTTATCTCCTTTAAGGATATTGAAAACCGTAAGGAAAATAAGTTTCATATCTAAAAGGAAGCTCCAGTTTTCAATGTACCACACATCGGCTCCTACGCGCATTTCCATGTCTTTGGGACTTTTTATTTCGCCACGGTAGCCACGCACCTGTGCAAGGCCTGTAATTCCGGGCTGCACAAAATGGCGCACCATAAATTTGTCAATCATTGCTGAATAGGCTGATGTATGTTTTACCATATGCGGACGCGGGCCCACCACACTCATTGTTCCGATTAGCACATTAAAAAACTGAGGCAACTCATCTAAACTTGTTTTGCGCAAAAAAAGACCAACTTTTGTTGTGCGTTCATCGTCTTTGGTAGCCTGCATTTCATGCGCCTTGTCATTCACCTTCATTGTACGGAACTTGTAACAATAAAACTCCTCGTTGTCTTTTCCGGAGCGCAGTTGTTTAAAGAATACAGGGCCCCTTGAAGTAAGTTTTATCGCCAACGCAATAATGGGGAACATCCACGAAAAGAGAAACACAATAACAAACAACGAGAAAACAATATCAAAAGCACGCTTGGTAAAACGATTGAATAAATTCTCGAGTGGTTCTCCCCGAATAGTAAGAACCGGAACGCTTCCGTAAAAATCCATGTTCACCCTCTTATATGGAAAGCCTCTGAAATCGGGAACAATACGCAGACGTACCATGTTGTTATCAGCAAACGAGATAAGCTCTCTTATTTTATCTGATTCGCTCAACGGAAGTGCACAATATATTTCATCTATGCCATTTACCTTGCAAAATTCAGGAACTGAACTTACCTTTCCTTTTACCAGAGCGTGGTCAATATGTCCGTTGGGATTATCTTCAAAAAAACCCTGAAAATGGTAACCATGCGAACGATTTTTTTCAAAAAAATCATGAACCTGTGCACCTACTGAACCTCCGCCTACAATAACCACTTTGCGATAGTTATAGCCTGACTCGCGGTATTTTTCAAGAAGATATAGAGCCAACATTCTCCAACCAAAAAGCAGGACCGGAAAAACGATGTACATAATAAGCATGTAAAGACGCGAGTAGTAATAACCTTTCAATGAAAAAATCATAGCTGCAATTAGTATGGCGTGCAGAAAAACAGATTTGAAAAGGTTTATTACAACTTTTTCAAGACTGGTAACACGGCTGATATCATAAATGCGCAAACCAAAGGCAACTATGCCCCAGAGCAGATTAAACATAATGAGCAGCACTCGATACTGATCATTAAAAACGATTTGCTCACCAAAGCGAATCTCACGGGCGAGAAGAAAAGCAATGTTCAATAAAAGAATATCACCCGTGAAGTGTAAAAAACCAAGAAACCGTGAATACCTGCCTTCCATTTAACAATTACTTAATGCAGCAAAAGTGATAAAATTATCTTTGTTTGTTTGTTAAAACTAATTGAATTATGGTTCTTTTTATCAACCGATTAGGAACATCTTTCGCAGAGTAAAGATGCTGTAACAAGTTCAGCATGACGAATAGATATAAAAAGAAAAGGGCGGACCAAAATGCGTCCGCCCCTCTCAACACAACACACAACAGTGTATTATTCGGTTTTCACCAGTTTTTTAGAAATCTTTAACAAACCATCGGTTGACTGAATGTTCAGCGTATAAATTCCTGCACTAAGGCTTGCTGTTTGCAGCGCAACCTGTGTTTTACCTGAAGGAATTGTTACCAAACGACTATCTGCCATTCTTCCTGCAACATCAAAAATATTGAAGTTCAATTGCAGATTAGCCTCAGACGAAACTTGTATAAACATTTCGTTTGCCGAAGGATTTGGGAACACATTTCCGAAACCGAGTTTTGCAGCTTCAACCATTGGGCTGATACCGGTAGTAACTTCTGTTTCGTTCACGATAATTCCAATGTTAGTTATAGAAGGCTCTAAATCACCAATGGTTACTATTGCAGGAGTAGTAAGCAATCCTGCAACCTCAGCCCACACTTGGTATGTACCATAAGGAACACCGTCAAATTCAAAGTGACCTTGAGCATCAGAATAGGTGTAAGCAATCGGGTAGTTATTCATATCCAACAACATTACCTGTACATCAGCAAGTGGATCACCAGGACCTTCAGTTTTGTTGGCACCCTGTGTTACATCACCACCGATGAAACCGGGACCACCTTGGTTTGCACCTGCAATCAGCCAGATGTCAACTCCACTGGTGTTTGCATTCACGTTAACCTGTTGAGCATAATTCCAGAAGAGTGAATTTCCGTAATAAGTAGGCAGGTAATTCCAGTAGTAAGATGAGTTTTGAGTAAGCGCTGCCTTAATCAGATACTGACCGGCAGGAACCTGACAGAAACTATACCATCCGCTTGAATCAACCGTTGTAGCCTGCACTGCCACCAGCATATTGGTATTCTGATCATAAGTAATCAGGTAAACAATAGCTACATCGGCAGGCAAATTAGGTGTTCCAAGAAATACCTGACCGCTTATGCAATAGTCGAAAGTATTATTACCACCGATAATTACTGCCTCGCAGTATGAATTCTGACAACCTGTTGCAGGGTCGCTGACAAATACACACACCTGATAGGTTCCGGCTGAAAGCGCTACACTTATTGTTTGTCCCTGATAGCTTGTTCCGTTTATATTCCAGGTATATTGAGCAGAGTTGCTTCCGGCACCATATGCGCTGAAAACACTTGCTCCACCAGGAACAGAATAGTATTGGTACCATACCTGACATGGATTGGTGTTTGTACTATCAACAACCACCTGCTGGCAATAAGTATCGCCACAAGTGTTAGAGAAATCACCTACCTGCAGACAAACATTATAAACTCCTGGGTTAGCATATTGATGAGTTGGGTATTGCTGATTTGAAGTTGTTCCATCACCAAAATCCCATAACCAGTAACCGATATTGCCTGATGAATTATCAATAAACACAAGGGTTCCTGAACTATCAACAGGGAAGAAATAAGCCTGACAACCACCGGTATTGTTTTCCTGAACTGTTTCGCAATACGTGTTGGAACAGTTGCCCGAAGTAATGGTTAAACAAACGGTGTGAGCAAGGCTATCAATGAAATAATGGATAGGGTTTTCAAGGTTGGAGGTTGAACCATCACCAAAATCCCATAAATAAGTAGCGTTTTGAGAACCGGAACTGTAGTTTGTGAACTGAAAGCCTGATAATCCATTAGGATTGCTCACTGTATTCCAGCCGAAATATGCATAGCAGTCATTGCTTCCATCAGTGATATCAATATACTCACAATAAGCAGAGTTGCAGTTATTCACAGTAAGACATACATAGTACCATCCGGTATCCTGAAAAGTGTGTACAGGATTTTGCGCTGTTGAAGAGCTTCCGTCACCAAAATCCCAGAACCATGAGGTTACGTTGCTGTTTGAATAGCCATAGAAATATTGGGTAAGGTAGTTAAGGCTGTCGCGCATATAATAGAATGTTGCATCACAACCACTGCCCTGGTTAGGCCCAACTGTATCGCAAGAGGTAGCAGTGCAACCTAAAAAGCTGTTTGATACAGTAAGACAAACACCATAAGGACCTGTTCCATTATAGCTATGGGTAGGGTTTTGTCCCGATCCGGTGCTACCATCTCCAAAATCCCAAACATAGTTTATGCCACTGTTAGGGTCACCGTTCGCATAAAACTGAAAAGCGGTGGTTCCCGGAACACTTCCCCATGTAAAAGAAGGGTCGCAGGTGTTTCCGTTGGAGGTGCACACATAAAAATCATGTGAGCCATTGTTTACAGTACCCTGCATATTGTTTATTACAGTATCAAGGTACTGTTGAAGACAATCCCAGGTGTAAACGGTGTAGGCCACATTAGGACCTATTACACTGCCGCCCGGAATGTAAAAACTGTAATACCCGTTGGCATCGGTAGTATCACATGCACTGTATGAAAACTGATTGGTTGAATCGGTTGATACGCAAACGTACCATCCTGCGGCAGGTGATCCGCTGCCATTGTCATAAATGTACCCCTCAATGAGCATTGCATTGGGATCGGGCTGCGCATAGCTGCTGCAAAAAGCTGCAAAAACTATGGCAATTGTTGAAAGTAGTTTTTTCATTTTTTATTGTTTTATTTATTAGTAATTACTTGTTTGGGATTAATTACGGTGCAAATATGGCCCTGCTTATAAGTATGTACAACTTGAATTTACGGATTTCTTACACGGGTAAACACTCCTTTTATAAGCAATTTGAATATAGAGCATGATTTATATTCAATAAAAACGACATCTATTTGTTACACATTCAGATTCTATTTTCAATCTGAAAATAATTTACTTTCTGTTTTGACAAATCTTTCACTTGCTATGCAGAACTTATAAAACCTTAAAATCAAATACCCTCTGGCAAAAGGACACTATTTACTTCAAAAAGCGTTCTGTCGCAAAGTTGTTTCTATTGTAATAGCATTAGTCGCAGGATTTGGGTAAACAGAAACAGGTAATTTATCTGCTACATTATTTATCCCTGTGGTTGTGTAATTACAATCTTCTACAGAAAGATAGTAAGTTAATATGCTGTCGCTATAACATCTGAAATGTCCAAAGTCGCCACCAAGGCATTGAGTTGTTGACAACCCAAACATTCCATAATAACATCCAATTCTTTCTACAATAGGCCCTAATTGCCAACTGAAATATTGAGCAGAGTTATCATAAATTGGAGTCGTGTAAAAAACATCTAAAGATTGGTTGTCAAATATATTTGGAAATATAGAATCAATTGTAACTTGTGCAAGATGTAGAGATGAAGTGTCTGGACCTGGTCCACAGGAAATATCATAGTAGTAAAAATTTTGTGGAACACTGAAAGTTAAAGTGTCCCCCACTGATAAAGTAAAGTCATACAATAATTTAAATGAATTGTTTTCATAAAAATAAACTTTGCTGTTTTCTTCCCTTATGATTATTTCTGCATCTGGTATTACAGTTCCATTTGCTTTATATGTAAGTATAGTAGCATAATTACCGTTTATCATAGTATCTCGTTCAGCTTTGGCGGAATAGTAGTCCACAAAGTAGTCATCATTTATACTCCACTTTTGGTAGTGCCATTCAGCATTTAATGGTGCAAACTCTTGTGCATAACACAAGTGTGTCAATACCACCGTAAAAAGCATTAGAATAGTATTTTTCATTCTTTTGTTGTCTGGTCAGTCAGGTCGTTAAAAGCTATGTCGGTTGGAGTCTGCACTATCGTTTTAGAGTTACCTATAACGTTTTGCAGCTACAAGAAGTTGGCGATTTCGGAGCACTAAACTGTCTGCCACCACTGAACTTGATACGAAGCATAAAGCTTCATTTAACCACTGAACCGCCAATTTCTTGTAGGTGCTGTTATGTGCTGCCCTTTTTTTCTGC
>CANJWH010000004.1 GCA_947478465.1 Bacteroidota bacterium | reverse complement strand
ATCAGGAAAAGAGCACTTTGTGCACGTAACAGGTCTGAAAGACGAGGTTAGAGAAAATGACCAAGTTACCTTTGAGCTTCAAGAAGGCAAAAAAGGATTAAATGCAGTAAACGTTAAGCTTGCTTAATTTATTACATAAACACATTTAATGAAGAAAAAAGCCCTCAAAAGAGGGCTTTTTTCTTTAATAGAACTATCAAAAACACAAAATGGAAACAGAATTAAAATTAGCCGTGCTTATTGACGGTGACAACATACCATCAGCTTATATCAAAGAAATGATGGAAGAAATAGCCAAATACGGCAACCCTACTATTAAACGCATTTATGGAGACTGGACAAAACCTCACCTTGAACGTTGGAAAAACGTTTTGCTTGAAAACGCCATCACTCCTATTCAACAATACGGATATACCACTGGAAAAAACTCTACCGACTCAGCCATGATTATTGATGCCATGGATATTCTTTACTCCGAGAGAGTAAACGGATTTTGCATCGTATCAAGCGACAGTGATTTTACCAGACTTGCAACTCGTCTTCGCGAAGCAGGGATGAAGGTTTTTGGAATAGGTGAAAAGAAAACGCCCAATCCTTTTATTGTAGCATGCGATAAATTTATCTATATAGAAATACTCAAAAAGCGCACACGCCCATTTATAGCGCCAACAAAAGAGATAAAATCAAAAAATACAACAGCAATAGAGAAAACAGTAGTAAAGGATTTAAATCCTTCAACTATAGGAAACCGGGCAACTATTGAGGAAGAAAAGGACGAAGTAGAAAAAATAACACCGGAAGTAATTAAGTTGATAGCGGCAACCGTTTCAGATGCAGCCGAGGAAGATGGCTGGGCATTTTTGGGTGATGTAGGTTCGCTTCTAGTGAAGAAGCAGCCTAATTTCGACTCACGCAACTATGGTTTTGAGAAACTAACTCCGCTTATCCACTCTACAGGGAGATTTGAAATTGAGCAACGCTCAAACCCAAATCCTAAAAGCAGGATTAAGTTAATTTATGTGAAGAATAAGGAATAAAAAAATCATTCCTGTAAGTTGATGACCAAAATCATTTTCAAAATCTTGTAATTAACTACCTTTGCAGAATTGAAAAAAATTCTTGTCATATCTGCTCTGTTTATTTATGTGCTTTCTGCCACTGAACTTCATCAGTTGGTAAAATTGCCCTTTCTGGTGCATCATTACATTGAACACAATGTAAAATACAATCAATCACTGCAGGAATTTCTACATCTTCATTACTCAACTCATCACCAGAATGAAAACGATTATAATGACAAGCGGCTTCCGTTTAAATCACATGAAAACTGTGTAAATATAAATCTCTCGTTTTTTTTCGTTTCAATGCCATCAGGATTTTCGTTGAAATTTTTCTCAGAAGAATTAAAATCATATCCGCTTTACAGCGACAATTTCAGTTCATCAGCTTTTCTTTCTTCGATTTGGCAACCACCAAAATCCTGCTGATTTCCTTCCTGATTTATTAATTGAGTAAACACCTAAGGTGTTTATTACTTTCCCTTACTATATTTTCAAAAAAAAACTGCTTAATAGTTACAATTATGCTTTATAAAATAATTGAGTTTTCAGTAAAAAACAAACTCATAACAGGACTTCTTACGTTATCACTGATTATTTACGGTGCTTATGAAGTTATCAGACTTCCAATAGATGCTGTTCCGGATATTACCAATAATCAAGTTCAGGTAATTACAATAGCGCCATCACTAGGCGCAACAGATATTGAAAGACTTATAACCTTTCCAATTGAGCTTGCTAACAGTAATATCTCAGGTTTACACGAAATAAGAAGTTTTTCTCGATTTGGCTTATCACTCGTTACCATTGTATTTGATGATGGTATTGATGTTTACTGGGCGCGTCAGCAGGTGGCTGAACGTCTGCAACAAGTACAAGCTGAAATTCCACAAGGAGTTGGAAGTGTTTCACTTGGTCCTGTAACAACAGGTTTAGGAGAAATATATCAATACACTGTGCGGCCAAAAAAAGGTTATGAAAATAAATACAATGCTACTGAACTTAGAACAATTCAAGATTGGATGGTTCGCAGGCAACTACTGGGTGTAAAAGGTGTGGCTGATGTAAGCAGTTTTGGTGGGAAATTAAAGACATACGAAATTGCTGTTGAACCGTCTAAACTTAAATCACACGACATCACAATTAATGATGTATTTACTGCACTTGAGAAAAATAATCAGAATACAGGTGGGGCATATATTGAAAAGGGGCCTTCAGTTTTGTATATCAGAAGTGAGGGACTGACAGGCAGCATTGAAGATATTCAATCCATTTTTATTAAAAACACTTCATCCGGTGCACCTTTATTATTGAAAGACGTTGCAGAAGTAAGGTTCGGAAGTGCTACCAGATATGGTGCGTTATGCTATAATGATCAGGGTGAGGTTGCCGGAGCCGTTGTAATGATGCTTAAAGGAGAGAACAGCAGTGAAGTGATAGAAAATATAAAAGAAAGGATAAACCAAATTCAAAAAACTTTGCCCGAAGGTGTTATTATTGACCCGTTTCTTGACCGCACTAAAATGGTGAATAATGCTATCAGTACGGTTGAAACAAACCTTGCTGAAGGAGCTCTGATTGTGCTATTTGTACTGATTCTATTTCTAGGAAATCTAAGAGCAGGATTTATTGTTGCTTCTGTTATTCCGTTGGCAATGCTATTTGCTGTTATTATGATGAACCGGTTTGGTGTTATCGGCAACTTAATGAGTTTAGGTGCGCTGGATTTCGGGCTGATAGTAGACGGTGCTGTATTTATTGTTGAAGCTGTACTACACCAGTTAACACACAGCAAACATTTTACACATGTAAACAAACTTTCGCAGGAGCAAATGGACCAAGAAGTCTCAGGTGCTTCTAGTAAAATGGCTCGTAGTGTAGTTTTTGGACAAATTATTATTCTCATAGTTTACCTACCCACTTTTGCATTACACGGCATTGAAGGAAAAATGTTTATTCCTATGGCGCAAACAGTAAGTTTTGCATTGTTGGGAGCTTTTATTCTTTCACTTACTTATGTTCCAATGATGAGTGCCTTGGTTATGAGCAAAAAAATATCGCACAAAAAAACATTTTCAGATAAAATGATGGAATTCTTTGAGCGTAACTATCAACATGCACTTGAAAAAATTTTAAACTTTCCTAAATCAGTTATCATCACTTCAGTTGTATTGTTTTTTATATCCATTTGGATCTTGTCAAACATGGGAGGTGAATTTATTCCTGCACTTGAAGAAGGGGATTTTGCAGTTGAAACACGAGTTCTCACAGGCAGTAATCTAACCACCACAATTGCCAGCACACAGAAAGCTGCTCATATCCTGAAAACACAGTTTCCTGAGGTAGAACAGGTAGTTACAAAATTAGGAAGCGGTGAAATCCCTACCGATCCCATGCCAATGGAAGCTGCAGATATGATGATAATATTAAAAGATAAAAGCGAATGGACTTCAGCAACAAACTTCCCTGAACTTGCTGAGAAAATGTCAGCTGCTGTTGCTGCTGTTCCAGGCATAACAACAAGTTTTCAATTTCCGGTTCAAATGCGTTTTAATGAATTAATGACCGGGGCAAAACAGGATGTGGTGTGTAAAATATTTGGTGAGAATATGGATACCCTTGCTTTTTATGCTGAGAAATTAGGTAAACTTTCTTCTGAAGTTGAGGGGACAAAGAACATCTATGTCGAGCCTGTTACCGGTTTGCCTCAGATTATTATTGAGTATAACCGCTCTGCCATTGCGCAATATGGTTTAAACATCAGCGATATCAATCGTGTTGTAAACACCGCACTTGCTGGACAATCAGCCGGATTTGTTTATGAAGGTGAAAAACGTTTTGATTTAGTGGTACGCATTAAGAATGAACAGAAAAAAGATATTGAAGACATTAGAAACCTACTAATCCCAGGTCATGACGGAAATCAAATTCCACTCTACCTGCTGGCAAATGTTGAATTAAAGGATGGCCCAAACCAGATACAACGAGAAGATGCTAAACGTAGAATAATTGTAGGTTTTAATGTAGGTGGAAGAGATGTTCAAACCATTGTTGGTGAACTACAGATAAAAGTTGAAAAGCAGATAAAGTTACCCGCTGGTTATTACATTACCTATGGCGGAGCGTTTGAAAACCTGAATGCTGCAAAGGCAAGATTAAGCATTGCTGTGCCTGTTGCTCTATTACTGATTTTTATCTTGTTATACTTTTCATTTAACTCAGTCAAACAAAGTCTACTAATCTATTCGGCAATACCGCTTTCAGCTACAGGTGGGATATTTGCACTTGCTATTAGAGATATGCCCTTCAGTATTTCTGCAGGTGTTGGTTTTATTGCATTGTTTGGTGTTGCTGTTTTAAACGGAATAGTTCTTATTGCAGAATTTAACCGTTTAAAATCAGAGGGTTGGAATGATACCCGTAAAATAGTTTTAATGGGGACAAAAATAAGGTTGCGTCCTGTGTTAATGACTGGATTTGTTGCTTCATTTGGTTTCCTTCCAATGGCACTTAGTGGTGGCGCAGGAGCTGAAGTGCAACGTCCTTTAGCTACAGTAGTAATTGGCGGTTTGCTGATTGCAACCTTTCTTACACTTTTTGTTTTACCTGTACTGTATATAATTTTCGAAAAAGGAATTTTGCGGACAAAGAAGAAAAAAGGATCTGTAGTTGCAGCGATAATTCTGGCTTCAATAATTTTTGCGACACAACAATCCTCAGCACAATCAAGTATTTCACTAAATGCAGCTATGGATACAGCAGTGAAAAATAATTTGAATCTACGAAGCGAAAAATTGAACTCTGAATATCTTGAAAAGATTAAAGGCACAGCATGGGATATTCCAAAAACCGATATCGCATTTGATTACGGGCAATTGAACAGTATTTATAGAGACAACAGGTTTTCGGTATCTCAGAACATCAAATTTCCTACCGTATATTCAAACCAGAAATCACTACTTAACCAAGAATGGAAAAGTGGTTTGCTTAATATAAAATTGAAAGAGAATGAACTGAAGACTGAAGTAACAAAAGTATTTTACGAATTAATTTACCTTCAACAAAAACAAAAACTACTACAAAGTACTGATAGTGTTTTCGCGGAATTTCTTCAGCATGCCACTTTGCGTTTTACAAAAGGTGAAGCCAATATTCTGGAGAAGACTACAGCTGAAACTCAACGCGGTCAAATCAATCAACAATTGCTTCAAGTGCAGCAGGATTTAGAAATAGTTAAATTAAAATTCAAACTTTTATTAAATACAACTACATATTTTACTCCTGATGAAAAGGATTTGAAAATTACTTCACCGGTAATTTCCGACACTTCAATTGTTGCAAATACATATGACCTTCAGCTACTGAAACAACTTGAACAGACAGGATTATCAAAACTCAAATTAGAGAAATCAAAACTACTACCCGATATTTTTGCTTCATACAATAACGGAACAATTAAGGGTTATGGTTCTGACAATGTACTCTATTCGCTGTCAAGTCGGTTTCAGTCTTTACAAGTGGGTGTAAGTGTTCCGCTTTTCTTTTCATCGCAAAAAGCAAGTATTAGTTCTTTGAAGGCAAATATTAACTTGTTGCAAAATAATTATTCAGCTGGCTTTCAAGCGCTGCTTACAAACTACAAACAAGCTGTTTTGCAATACAGTAAAAACCTGCAAACAGTTAGCTATTATGAAACCTCAGCAAACAAAAACGCAGAAACAATTCTTCAAACAGCAAACAACCAATTTAAAAACGGAGACATAAATTATCTCGAGTGGGTCTTGCTCACAAACAATGCCATAACAATTCAAAGCGAATACATTGATGCTTTGAAAAACCTGAACGAAAGCATCATAAAAATTAACTCATTCAACAACAATTAAAAGAAATCAATCATGAAATATTTCATCACACTATCAATAGCTATATCAATTTTAGCTGGCTGTTCAAGTAATAAATCCGAAGAAACCAAAACATCAATAGCTTTAACTGAAAATACCGTTACTATTTCAGAAGCACAATTGCAGAATGCAGGAATAGCAATAGCTAAACCGGAACAAAAAATCATTTCATCAATACTGAAAGTGAATGGAGTAATCGATGTTCCACCACAAAACATGCTTTCAGTGAGTGTGCCTTTAGGTGGATATTTAAAAACAACAGAACTTTTACCGGGAATGCACATCAGCAAAGGAGATGTGCTGGCTGTTATTGAAGACCAGCAGTACATTTCATTGCAGGAAAACTATCTGACTGCGAAGGCAAAATTAAACTTAACTGAAGCAGAGTTTAACCGCCAAAAGGATTTAAACACAAGTAAAGCCAGCAGCGATAAAATATTTCAGCAGGCGCAGAATGATTATACAGCGCAGAAAATCTTAGTTAAATCACTTTCCGAAAAATTAAAACTCATTAGCATAAATCCAGACAAATTAGATGAAACTAATCTTTCACGAAGTGTAAGCATTTACTCTCCAATTGATGGTTATGTATCCAGAGTAAATGTTAATATAGGCAAATATGTAAACCCGTCAGATGTGCTATTTGAAATTGTAAACCCTACAGATATTCACTTAGCGCTCACTGTTTATGAAAAAGACATCAACCAACTAACTGTAGGACAAAAGATAATTGCCTATAACAATACTAATCCGGAAAAAAAATATCCATGTAAAATAATATTAATTGGTCAGGATTTAACTCAGGACAGAAGTATAGTGGTTCACTGTCATTTTGAAAACTACGACAAAACACTAATTCCGGGAATGTTTATGAATGCAGAAATAGAAATCAAAAGCGAGAATAATTATACAGTGCCATCAGATGCAATTGTAAGTTATGAAAGCAAACAGTTTGTATTTGTTCCAAAAAGTAAAACCGAATTTGAACTTGTGGAAATAATAACAGGCAACAGTGAAAATGGTTTTACGGCAATTATTTCAGACAATGCAACAACTCTTTCGCAACAAACAGTTGTTACAAAAGGAGCGTACAATTTACTTATGAAAATGAAGAATTCAAGTGAGGAATAAAAGAGCTGTTTTAAAACACAAGCTTCACTGTTTTCTTTTTTCCGCCGCGTAAAGCAACTACTTTTACTTTGTCGCCTACTTTATAAAGGCTTAATGCCTGCATGTAAGTTTGCATGTCAACCACATCGGTTTTGCCGATTTTAATGACAACATCACCTGCTAATAGACCTGCATTAGCTGCTGGCTTACCATCACGCACAGCACTAATCTGCATGCCTTTTCCGCTGAACATATAATCCGGCATAACACCTAGTGTAACTTTAAAGGCAGGTGTATTTGCTTTGTCTTCTTCTTTAGTTTTTGTGAAAGCAAGTTTACCATCATCATTCAGTTCATCAATCACTTTTTCAATGAAGTTAATTACAGTTACCATTCCAGTGAAACTGATTTTGTCCACATCATCAGAAGGTTTATGATAATCGGCATGTTGACCGGTAAAGAAGTGCAGCACAGGGATATCTTTAAGGTAAAACGAAGTATGATCGCTGGGACCTACACCCGATTCTGTTTTGGAAAGTTTTATACTATCAGGAATTACTTTTTTCAGCAAATCATTCCAGACAGGCGAAGTACCTGTTCCATAAACTGCAAGTTTGTTTTCAGATAGCCTTCCAACCATATCCATATTAATCATGTAATTAATAGTATTGATGGGAATTGTAGAATTTTTTGAGTAATAATTAGAACCCCACAAGCCCTTTTCTTCACCCGAAAAAGCAATTAAAAGGTAATTATTATTTGTATTCTTTCCTTTCAGGTCTTTTGCAATCTGTATAAGAGCAGAAGTCCCGCTGGCATTATCATCTGCACCATTGTGTATGGCTTTCTCGCCTGTATTCAATGAACCTTCTTCACCATACCCAAGATGGTCATAATGTGCACCAATAACTATTGTTGTTGCTGAACCATTATCAATAAAACCCATAACATTTTTTACACTTACTTCTTTTACGATATCTGGAAGTGTTTCGCCATGAATTCCTTTAGGTTTTTGATTAAAAACCTGAAAAAAGGTTGCATTATCACCTTTGGGTTGCAAACCAATTTCAGCAAATCGCTTCGCGATATAATCTGCAGCCAGTTCACCACCTTTTGTACCGGTCTCTCTGCCTTCTAATTTATCATCGGCTAAATAGGTGAGGTCAGTTTTTAGTGAAGCGATAATCTCTTCAGATGACTGCGCAAACGAAAATTGTACAACAAAAAGAAAAAGTATGAAATGGAAAAATTTATGGAGCATAGCGTTTATATTTGCCGCAAATCTAAGGTTTAGAACTATAAAACACGTATGAAAGACTTCAATTATCTTCTTGTTACTATATCAATTTTCATTCTTGCTTCCTGCTCACCAAAACAGGAGACACAACAACAACAAACCGCACCAAGCGACAGCGCGATTCATTACCCACAGGAAAAACATCTTACCAATATGCGCCAATTAACCTTCGGTGGAGATAATGCTGAAGCTTACTGGAGTTTTGACGACAGCAAATTAGTGATGCAAATCACCAACGAAAAACTAGGTGCTGAATGCGACCAGATCTTTGTTTATGAAGTTGCAAAAGCCGACAGCAGTTACAAACCAATGTTAGTAAGCACCGGCAAAGGCAGAACAACCTGTTCCTATTTTCTTCCGGGTGATACTACATTCCTCTATGCTTCAACTCATCTTTCCGGTGATGCTTGTCCACCAAAACCAGCGCAGCGAGCGGACCACAAATATGTGTGGCCAATATATGACAGCTTCGATATTTTTGTTGCCGACCTGAAAGGAAATATCAAAAAACAATTGACCAACTCTCCCGGCTATGATGCAGAAGCAACTGTTTCGCCCAAAGGTGATAAAATTGTTTTTACTTCTTTACGATCGGGCGACCCTGAGCTTTATACCATGAACATAGACGGCTCGGATATAAAGCAAATTACCAAAGGCTTGGGTTACGATGGTGGAGCCTTCTTTTCGCCTGACGGAACAAAACTGATTTTCCGCGCTTCGCGACCAACAACTGAAGAAGAAATAAAAGAATACAAAGACCTGTTAAAAGAAGGTTTAGTAATGCCAACCAAAATGGAATTATTCATTTGTAATGCAGATGGCAGTGATCTGAAACAGCTAACCAATCTTGGAAAAGCAAACTGGGCACCATTCTTTCATCCTTCAGGCGATAAGGTTATTTTCTCATCAAACCATGCTTCAGAAAAAGGATATCATTTCAATCTTTTCATGATTAACCTTGATGGCACCGGGCTTGAGCAAATTACATTTGATGGTGTTTTTGATGCGTTTCCCGTTTTTTCAAATAACGGCAAACATGTTGTATTTTCTTCCAACCGCAATAATGGCGGCACGCACAACACCAATACATTTGTTGCTGACTGGGTTGATTAATTATTCCTGACATCCGTCATATTCCGTTCCTTTGTGTTCAACTAATATTGCATGAACATGAAAGAACAACTTGCTATTCTGAAAGACGTATTTGAACCCGAACTGCTTGAAGAAATCAGGCTAAAAGCAAAATACCTGAAACTTAAAGAAGGCGAAGTGTTGCTCGACATCGGACAACCTGTTTTATATGTTCCCATAGTTCTGAAAGGCTCATTGAAAATAACACGAAATAATGAGAATGGGAACGAGCTTCTTCTATATTATGTAGGCGGAAATGAATCGTGCGCAATGACTTTTACCTGCTGCATGATGCGCCATGCAAGCGAAGTGCGGGCAATTGCAGAAGAAGATTCAGAGGGAATTCTTATACCTATTGAACTAATGGACGAATGGATGAGCAAATACCCAACCTGGAAAAGTTTTGTAATGCGAACTATTCGTATGCGTTTTAACGAACTATTGCGGACCATTGACGGTATAGCATTTCATAAACTAGATGAAAGATTGGTAACTTATCTGAAAGAGAAATCAAAAGCATCTGGTTCAGCACTTATTAATTTAACACACCAGCAAATAGCAGACGAATTGGCTACTTCAAGGGTAGTGGTGTCGCGCCTTTTGAAACAATTAGAGAACCAAAACAAACTGCTTTTATACCGAAATCAAATCAAGCTGCTGAGCGATATGTAACATTAGTTGCTGATTGTTCCCTGCTTGTTGAAATACTTTTGTACCACAAACTAAAAAACAAGACAATGAAAACAAACATGGGAACATTTGACAGAATACTGCGTGTAGTAGTAGCTGTTGTAATTGCAGTACTATATTTTACAGGTACTATTTCAGGAACTTTAGGAATTGTATTGCTTGCCTTAGGAGGAATTTTTCTACTGACAAGCGTTCTTTCTTTTTGTCCACTTTATTTTCCATTTGGAATTAACACCTCTCCTAAAAAATAACTAGATGATAGAAAAAATTAAAAACCTGCTGGGCATAAAAACTGTTGACTACCACGAATTAGTTAAATCCGGTGCAGAAATCATTGATGTACGTAGCAAAGGTGAATATGCGGGAGGACACATTAAAGGCTCAAAAAACATTCCCGTTGATTCGTTATCAAGTCATATCAGCAAACTAAAAAAAGATAAAGTAATCATTACCTGTTGTGCCTCAGGTATGCGAAGCGGAGCTGCAAAATCGATGTTAAAAAGCAATGGTTTTAAAGATGTTCACAATGGCGGAAACTGGCAATCTCTTCAAAATAAAATTTCTAAAAAATAAATAAAATGGAACCTCATTATTACAACGTAAATATCAGTTGGAAGCACGACCGTCAGGGAATGATGTGTTCGCCTGAATTGAATGCTTTGACAAACCAAAATGGTTGCATTGAAGTGGCAACACCACCTGAATTTCCAAAAGGCATTGCGGGAATCTGGTCTCCTGAACATTTGTTTACCGCATCGGTAAGCAGCTGTTTCATGACAACATTCCTTGCAATAGCCGAAAACTCAAAACTTGAATTCACAGAATTTCATTGCAACTCAAAAGGAAAGCTGGAACAAATAGAAGGCAAATTCAGAATGACTGAAATTATTCTTGATGCACATGTAACCATTGCAAATGAAAGCGACCGCGAACGTGCAGATCGTGTGTTGCAAAAATCTGAAAGCGCATGTCTAATTTCCAATTCTATCAACTCAAAAGTGATTTTAAATCCTGTAGTTGAAGTAGCAACCAAAACAACAGTATCTTTATGAACGAAACATTTCAACAAATAACAAGGAGCGAAACACCTGTATTGGTTGATTTTTCAGCCGAATGGTGCGGACCCTGCAAAATGATGAAACCAATTCTTGATGACCTGAAAAAGAAAATTGGTAATAAAGCACGAATAATAAAAATTGATGTTGACAGAAATCCATCAGCAGCAAGCGCTTATAATATTCAAGGCGTTCCAACACTTATTCTTTTTAAAAAAGGTGAAATAAAATGGAGACAATCGGGGGTGATACAGGCAAATCAATTAGAAGAAATCATTAATCAGCATACATAATATGAGAAAGAAAATAAATTACTTGTTCTTTGCTGCTCTTACATTTTTTGTAGCTGCCTGCAACAATAATGGGGCGGGACAACAATTAGACGCAAAAGCATTCAGCGAAAAAATTCACAGTGAAAATAATCCGGTAATACTGGATGTACGCACACCTGAAGAATTTTCAGGGGGATATATTGCGGGAGCTATTAATATCAATTACAATTCTGATGAGTTTAACCAGAAAGTTGGGAAGTTGGACAAAGACGAACCTGTTTTTGTTTACTGCTTATCGGGAGGAAGAAGTTCTTCTGCTGCCAATGAAATGCGCAGTTCAGGCTTTAAAAATGTGATTGAACTTAAAGGAGGAATTCTTAAATGGAAAGCAGCCGGACTAGATGTTACACCCGGGAGTGGCGCTGCAAAAGCGTCAATGAGTGTTGCTGAATTTAAAAAATTGGTAACCGCTGAAGTTCCTGTATTAGTTGATTTCTATGCACCCTGGTGTGCTCCATGTCGCAAAATGTCTCCCATGCTAGAAGAACTAGGCAAAGAAAACGATGGCAAATTAAAAGTTGTAAAAATCAATATTGACGAACACAAGCAACTTGCAGAAGAAATGGGTGTAACCGAAATTCCAATTTTTGTTGTGTATAAAAACGGAACTGAGTATGCAAGAAAAAGTGGTCTGCAAACTAAAGAAGACTTACTGAAAATTCTATTTTAAGAATTACAACTCTTTCATTAAAACTTTATACATCGCGGTCATGGCCGCGATGTCTTTTTTATGCACTTTTTCATCGGGTGTGTGCACATTGCTTTCAGGAGCACCTACAAAGCACCAATCAAATGGATAAGGGGCTTTTTGTAATTGATTGCCATCACTTCCACCGCTAAATTCTACTTCAATCTGAAATGGAACTTTAGATTTATGGGCAATAGCAACAACTTTATCCAAATATGTTCTGCGCGGAATTCCCGAATCCCGCATAGAAACCGCAACTCCTTTGCCTGCCTGAACACCATTCGTTATCCAAGTAATATCCGAAATCAAAGCCTGCTTCACTTTATACTTCTCGTAAATAAATCCTGCAAGAAATCCAACTGTTCCTCCTCCATGTTCTTCGTAGGTGGAAAAGGCAATTATTCCGTTCTCTAATGTTTCAGCAACCTGTAAAGCATTCCAAACACCAAGACGATTATCCATATAACAGCATTGAACATAATCTTTTGTCTCGCGAAAATCCGGTTTAAATGTGAGCGTAGTTGCACGGTCAATCTTGCGATTGAAAGTGTAATGCGGATTTTTATCCTTATCAATTTTCAGAGTACATTCAATTGCACCTTTGCTGTCTTTACCCACTAATTTCCAACCATCTTTCACAGCCGGACCACCGATTTTTACCAACTCCGTTTCGTAACGGGTTGTAAATCCAATGGAATCAATATGCGCAAAAATTGCAGTGCGCGGCTTTCCGAAAACAAGAACAATGCAATCCTGCAAGTCACCACCACTATGGATTTCGGGTTTTACTTTCCATTTCTTCTTTTGTTTTTTAATATAACCGAGAACAAAATCTGTCATCGGTTTTTCGCTGCCCGAAGGCGCATGAACTGCGCAAAGTTCTTTCAGTAATTTCATTTCTTTTCTTCCTCTACAAACACAAAAATATCTTCGTTGTCGCGTTTCATCAGGTATTTTTCGCGTGCAAACTTTTCAAGATTATCCATACTGCTCATCAGTTCATTCAGGTTCTCTTTATTGTTTGCTATTTCTGTAGTATAGTATTTTTTATCCTTTTCCAGTTCCTGTAATTTCTGTCGTGTTTTATATTGAGCTATAAAATTATTCTCGTCAAAAATGGTCATCCATAGCAGAAAAGCAAGAATTGTAATTACATACTTATTTTTAATTACCGGGAGAATTTTAGTAGTGAAAACTGAAGACTTTTTCATGTGGTAAAGCTATTTAATTTTTAAGTGTTCTCTATCTGACCGATTAAATTTCATCCACTTCAATTTGTTCAAAACTGTGGTTAAATAGATTCTATCTTCGCCATCTAAATGAAAACCTTTTTTGCCGACATTATTCTTCCGCTTGCCATTCCCAAACGCTACACCTATCGCGTACCGCAGGAAATGAATGAGGTGATTCGGGTAGGCCATCGCGTGATTGTGCAGTTTGCAGCAAGCAGGCTTTATACCGGTATTGTTGGTGCAGTTCATGAAAAGCCACCGCAGAATTACGAAGCAAAATACATTCTGGAATTACCTGATGCACATATTTCCGTAAACGACAAACAAATGGAATTATGGAAATGGATGGCAGATTATTATATGTGCAGCGAAGGCGAAGTAATGAATGCTGCATTACCATCGGGACTAAAACTTTCAAGTGAAACAGTAATTGCATTACACCCTGATTTTGATGGTGACATTTCAAACCTCACTGATATTGAAGTAAAGATTGTTGAAGCGCTGGAAAATAACACTACCATGAAGCTGAGCGATATTATAGTGGTAACAGAGCGCAAAACAATTGATAAGATCATTGGCGATCTGGTGAAGAAAAAAGTTCTTGTGCGCGAAGAAGAACTGAAAGAAAAATTTAAACCCAAACTCGAAGATTTTGTGTTTCTGGCAGAGAAATTTGATGAAGAAAAATTAGAACAGATTTTTGATTCGCTTAAACGGGCACAGAAACAAGCGGAGCTTGTTATTGCCTTACTTAATCTTTCAGGACGCTATCAGGGTGAAGAAAATCCTGTAAAAAAATCTGCGCTGCTAAAAGCTGTTCACTCTTCCAACGCTGCTTTCGTTGCACTGGTTAAGAAAAATATTTTCAGAATTGAAACTTTTGAAACAGGCAGACTGAAAGACATTGGCAATGCCAAAAGTCCTGAACTAAATCTGAGCGAAGAGCAGCAAACTGCTATTGAAAGTATTCACAAACATTACGAAACAAAAGATGTAGTGCTGTTGCACGGTGTTACCGGCAGCGGTAAAACAGAGATATACATGCGATTAATTGAAGAAACGCTGAAAGCCGGAAAACAGGCTTTGTATCTTCTTCCCGAGATTGCGCTCACCACTCAAATTACTTCACGCCTGCAAAAAAAGTTTGGCAATGCTGTAAGCGTTTACCATTCAAAACTAAACGACAATGAACGGGTGGAGGTGTGGAATAACATCATCAAATCCGGGGAACCGAAAGTTCTGCTTGGTGCCCGATCTGCTCTGCTCCTGCCCTTCTCCAACCTTGGTTTGGTGATTGTAGATGAAGAACATGATTCTTCTTTCAAACAATACGACCCTTCACCAAGATATAATGCCAGAGATGCTGCTATTATTCTTTCTCGAATTCATAATGCAAAAACGTTGCTGGGTTCTGCTACACCTTCCATTGAAAGTTATTGTAATGCCGAAATAAGTAAATATGGGTTGGTAAAACTCGCTTGCCGATATGGTGGTGTGCTGATGCCTGAAATTTTTATTTCTGATATTAAAGAAGCTAAGAAGCGAAAGCTTATGAAATCCAATTTCTCTCCCATGTTACTGGAGAATATGGAACTTGCGCTGACAAATAAAGAACAGGTTATTCTATTCCAGAACAGGCGTGGCTATTCTCCCGTGCTGGAATGCAATACCTGCGCATGGACTCAGCACTGTATAAACTGTGATGTTACTTTGACTTATCATAAATATCAAAATCATCTCCGTTGCCATTATTGCGGCTACACCGAAAAAGTTCCTGTTACATGTCCTGCGTGTGGCGACACCGCTTTGCAGGCAAAAGGTTTTGGAACCGAAAAGATTGAAGAAGAAATTGGCATCTTTTTTCCTGATGCAAAAATTGCACGCATGGATTTAGATACCACGAGAGGAAAATATGCGCACCAGCAGCTTATTGAAAATTTTGAAGATGGCAACATTGATATTCTAGTAGGCACACAAATGCTCACCAAAGGTCTGGACTTTGACAATGTTGGTTTAGTGGGCATTTTAAATGCTGACGGAATGCTGAACTTCCCTGACTTCCGTGCGCACGAACGCAGCTATCAGTTGATGGCACAGGTAAGCGGACGCGCAGGTAGAAAACAGAAAAGAGGAAAAGTAATTATACAGACACACGACCCTGAGAAATTTATCGTCCAGCAGGTGATTACTAATAATTACGAAGCCATGTATGCCAACGAAATAACCGAACGGAAAAGTTTTGCGTATCCTCCGTTTTTTCGTTTGGTTGAAATAACACTGAAACATAAAAACGTAGATGTACTCAATACTGCCTGCGGCTTTATCTCATTTGAAGGCAAAAATGCATTTGGCAAAAACCTGCTTGGGCCTGAGTTCCCTATGGTTGCCCGCATCAAAGGTCTTTACCTGAAAACATTTCTTCTGAAGATTGAGCGCGAAATTGCGCCTTCAGGTATTAAAGAAAAGCTGCGCGAGATTATAACACAACTGAAACTGAAGAAAGAATTTAAGTCAGTGATTGTGAGCGTGGATGTAGATCCGATGTAAATTTCACGCTGCTGCTCCTACCCTTTTCAATAAAAGTATGTGCGCCCATACGGCCTGATACATACGCGGAAATTCATTGTATTTAATTCCGAAATCTGCGGCTGTTTTCTTTACAATTTTGCTCAGTTCAGGATAGTGAACATGACTAACCTTTGGAAACAGGTGATGTTCTATCTGAAAGTTTAATCCGCCAAAAAGCCATGTAAGAATTTTGTTTTTTGTTGCAAAATTTGCTGTGGTTTTTACCTGATGAATAGCCCACTCATCTTCCATATTATTGCTTACAGGATTGGGTTCAGGAAACTCCAGGTCTTCAACTGTGTGTGCTAACTGAAACACCATGCTTATAAAAATACCTGTTGAGAACATCATGATGAAGAAGCCCAGCAGATAAGGCAATACACCTGTCATGTAAACCGGCAGCAGGATAAAGAAAAACAAAAAAGAAACCTTGCTTGACCAAAAACCAACGTGATCTTTCCAACTCATTTTTTGTATAGGCATATCTGCAATTTTTCCACTGAAATATTTTTTAAAATCTGTAAATCCAACCCAGAAAATATAAAGCAGTGCGTATAACAGAATGAAATAAATATGTTGGAAACGGTGTAGAAAATGTTTCTTCTGAGTTAAGGTCATCCGCATCCAGGGCTTAATATCAATATCATCGTCAAAGCCTTCAATGTTGGTATAGGTGTGGTGAATTACGTTGTGTTTTATTTTCCACATAAAAGAACTTGCACCCAAAAAATCTAAACTGGAAGCAGCAAGTTGATTTACAAAACTGTGTTTTGAATAACTGCCGTGCGAGCCATCGTGCATTACATTAAATCCGATTGCAGCAACATTTATCCCAAGTAAAATTGCCAATACAACTGATAGAAAAACTGCAGGTGTAAAGAAAACCAGTTTAGTATAAATGAGAATAAAACTTAAGGCAAGAATTGCTGTTTTTAAATATAATTTCCAGTTGCCTGTTTTTTTCTTTGCCTGTTCAGCGAAATAGGCATTTACACGCTTCTTAAGTTCTGATTGAAATGAAAATTGAACGGAAGGAAATTTAGGTTTTGCGAGCATTATAGAGTTTTATATGACGCAAAGGTACGCTTTATAAGTGGGGGGTAAATCACAATAATTGTGAATGAGAATTAATACGATATACTTATTTGAAATGAATTATTTCAAATAAGATTCTTGACCTGATTCAGCCTGAAGATACAAACAAATTCAACTATCCTCAACTTCTCAACCCCAACCTACTGCATTAGAATTAAAACAATAATATGATGTAAATTTATGATAATGAAGCATTATTTATTATCGCCAACCAATACTGCAACCTTGCCCCTGTAGGTATGGTCAGTACCAAACACATCCGTAATACGGAAAGCATAAACATACACATCCTGTGCGGCTAATTGATTGGTTTTAGCTATAACCCCGTTCCACTTTTCGTTTTCGTCAAAAGCAGCAAACACCTCTTCGCCCCAGCGGTTGAAGATGCGCATTTCATAGGCGATTATTCCTATGCCGGTGCCGAAGAAATAATCGTTATCGCCATCAGCATTTGGAGTAAAGGAATTGGGGATGTAAAAAGTAAAAGCTGCATTGATAATTACGGTGCGTTCAATCGTGTCTTTACAACCAAACTGATTGGTGACAATTTGCTGAACGATGTAGGTTCCTGTATCAGCATAGGAATGCTGCGGGTTTTGTAAAGCTGCATTGGTGTTATCACCAAAATCATACTGCCACTGATTTGCTCCTGATGAATTATCAGTAAAATCAATGTGGGGATAAATGATGGTAGTTGGTTGCGGTGAAGTACTGAAGTTGGCAACGGGTTTAGGGTTAACGGTAATCATATTGGCAATGGTATCGGAATTATCGCAACCGTTACCTGACTTTACATGCAATATAACACTGAACACACCGGCAGTATCAAAAACGTGTAAAGGATTTTGAAGGGATGACGAATTTCCGTCACCAAAATCCCAGAGCCACCATACAATATCATAGCCGGGTGGAATGATGGAAAGGTCAGTAAAATTAACAGCAAGCGGCTGGCAGCCGATAATAATATCGGAAGTAAAATCTACATCGGGAGCAGGGAAAACTTCTACTGGTAATAGGGTATCGGCAACGCAACCGCTGTCGGAAGTAACGGTAAGGTTTACGTTAAAAATACCGGCATTGGTATAGGTATGCGAAGAATTCTGAAGCGCGGAAGTACCGCCATCATTGAAGTTCCAGTCCCACGCAATGTTATTACCAAAGGGAATGGACGACAAATCAGTAAAGTCAGTTAAAGTGCCCAGACAAACGGCAGTTGCAGAAAAATTGACATTGGGAACTGCATTTACAATTACGGAATAAGTAGTGTCGGCCTCGCAACCAAAGTCACTGGCAACGGTAAGCGTAACATCAAAAATGCCATTCGTTGAAAAGGTGTAAAGCGGGTTGGAATTATTGGTAATAGTTCCGTTGTCGTTAAAATCATAGGTCCATGATTCAACGCTGCCGAAAGCAATTCCGCTCATATCGGTAAAGACTGTTTCTGTTCCGTAACAAGCGGTAGTTGCTGTAAAATCGGGTTCAGGAATTGGATAGACCGCAATGTTATTATAAGCAGTATCGCTGCAACCGCCCTGCGAAGTAACAATGAGCGAAACGGTATAAAGTCCCATGTTACCATAGCTATGTGCGGGCGGATTGTTTCCTGAGAACAGAGGAGAACCATCACCAAAATCCCAATCCCATTGAGAGAGAATGCCTGTTGCGATAAAACTCTGGTCTGTGAATATTGCATCATCATTCTGACAAATATCGTTGGTTGCAAATGCTGCCTGCGGAATGTTGTCAACCAGTAACAATGCAGTTTCAGTGTCGGTGCAACCCATATCAGATACCACCTGCAGCCCTACTAAATAACTTGCTGCAACAGGGTAGGCATAAACGGTATCCTGAGCCGAAGAGAAATTTCCATTGCCAAAACTCCATGTCCATGAAGTGATACCGCCTGACGAAATGGTTGATAAATCGGTGAACACGCTGGTATCACCAAGACAGGAATTGGTGGCGCTGAAAGCTGCAACAGGCTTGGGATAAACGGTAACGGTTTGCGTGAGTGAGTCCATGCAACCGAAGTCAGAGGTAACAATCAGTTTTACATCGTAATTGCCTGCTGCTGCATAAATGTGCGCGGGATTTTGTTCATTGGAATTACTGGAAATATCATCGAAGGTCCAGTCCCATGCATCAATTGTTCCGTTAGGAATAGTTGAATTATCAGTAAACGTAAAAGGTGATTGCGCACAGGCGGTTGGATTACTGAATGCGGGCACGGGCTTATCACGAACAGTAATACTATGCGAGAGTGAAGCAGTGCAGCCCTGATCAGAAACTACTGCTATTGCTGCGTTATAGCTTCCCGGAGCTGTGTAGGTATGAACAGGATTTTGCTGTGCAGAAAGTGGACTGCCATCATCAAAATCATACGACCATGAATTGATGGTACCGGAAGAAATTGTTGACTCATCCGTGAAACTGATGGGGCTGTTTTCACAGGCATTGGAGTAACTGTAATCAGCAACGGGAATAGGATATGCCTCGGTTGTTTGTGAAAAAGAAGTGCTGCAACCATTGTCGCCCGTGGCAACCAGCGTTACGTTAAACTGACCTTCGTTAGCGTAACTATGTGTTGTATTTTGCGTGTTGTCAAGGGGCGAGCCGTCACCAAAATTCCAGGTCCAGCCGGGTATATTTCCGGAAGGGAATGTAGTCTGGTCGGTAAAGTTTACAATTGCTCCTGTACATTCATCCGTGAAATCAAAATCTACTTGTGGTGCGGGCTTTACAATTACATCCTGCAAAATGGTATCACGGCAACCGATGTTATTTTCTGAAATCAGCTGAACACTAAATGTTCCCGAAGCGTTGTAAGTATGCGCAGGATCTTGTGCAACTGAAGTAGCTCCATCACCAAAATCCCAATTCCATGCAGTGATATTGGTTCCTCCCCCACTCTGTGATGCATCAGTGAAATTGGTGGCTGAACCTTCGCAGGCAGTGTTGAATGTAAAATCTGCAACCGGATTATTAATATAGCTAATAACAACGGTATCGCTGCCTGTACAACCGCTGGTAACATCGGTAACATCTACATACCATGTGCCTTCAGCGGCATTAATGGAAGCGGTTGTTTCGCCTGTGTTCCAGAGGTAGGTGTAGTTTCCGTTTCCGCCTGTAACCGTTGCGTTCAGGGCGGTCTGGTTAACGCAGGAAATATTCTGGTCGGCACCTAAATCAACTGTTACACCTTCTACTGTGATACAAAAAGAATAAACCGAAGTGCCGTAATACTGGCAGTTATCGTCTTTTACCTGCACGGTAAAACAATACGGAATATTACTGATGTCGGCCTGCGTTGGTGTCCAGCAAAATTGCGCCTGCGGGCGTTGTCCGTTGCCGGGATTAAAGGTTGCTGCAGGAATTGCATTGTTCCAGATAAGCGATAAATTCTGTGCGGCATCGGCATCATAACTGTTAATGAAGAAACAGAGATTAGCGTTCGCACAGGTTGTAATGGTGTAGTTTCCGTTGCCTGTTCCTGCTCCTGTTAAATCAATACCATCAATGTAAGGAAGGTTGTTGGTGCAGTTAACAACACGGATTTGCAAATCACGCATCACTGAACCAATCAGTAGTCCGTTGCGATACTCCTGAACCAGCACAGCAACCACTGCTACTTCCAGCGCCTGCGGTGTCATGCAAATATCGCCTGTTGAATTATCAAAAGTAACCGGAGGATTTGATGTTAAAGGTTGAGTAGCCGAGAAACCACCTAAATATGTTACCGAAGAACCGGAAGCATTTAAAGGTGCTACGAGGGAATACACTAATGAATCACCATCAGCATCAATGGCTCCATGATTG
This sequence comes from Bacteroidota bacterium, assembly GCA_947478465.1. Lineage (GTDB taxonomy): Bacteria > Bacteroidota > Bacteroidia > SXHM01 > SXHM01 > SXHM01. The sequence goes on along the minus strand of CANJWH010000004.1, from coordinate 78,125 downwards.
AAACAAAAGGTTTGTCCCACACAAATAAACGGCACCGGATTATTTGAAAAGGCAGGCGAACTGTTGCAGTTAACATTCAGGTTATCGAGTGTTGCCTCTACGCGAATGTTTTGATTTCCCGGGTCAAAAATGGTGTTGGTAGCAGTATTGCGGCAACAGAGGTCGTAACTAAAAACCCAGTCGCTGCAATTGGCAGGAAGAGTAACAGTGTTGGTATAAATATATTCCTGCACACCCGGCAGAACACCTCCTGTACATTCGGTTGTAGCACTCAGACAAATGGGCGAAACCTCTTGCCCTGTTCCGGGAAGCGGGTTTAAGTTGATGGTAAAATTTTGTCCGCACGTTGCAGAAGTTACAGTAATAATAGCAGCGTTGGGAGCAGCCACTCCGGCACAATCACGGTAAAAAGAAAGTGTAACACGGTATTGATTTCCGCCCAAACATTCATACGTTAGGTCAGCACCTTGTGAATGCGAAGCACTTACGCTTCCGGCTGAAAAGAAAAAAGCAAGAAGCAGAACAAAAACTTTGAAGATGCAGTTCCTGTTAAACATTTTGCTTCAAATTTAGGAATTAATGGAGGCGGGGGCAATAAAGAGCGAGCATAGTTGTTTACAAACAAGTGTTAGTTTGCACTCACGGAGATGTATATTTATCGTTAATATTTTCTGCAGGCATGAAAACGCTTTGCAAGATTAAACGTTAATTTAGCGCCTCAATTTAAAAACTATGCTTACGCTGTTAAAGCGCGAACTATTCAGTTTTCTCAACTCACTCACCGGCTATATTGTTGTGGGTGTTTTTCTGCTTATTACCGGCTTATTCATGTGGGTTATTCCGTATGAATCAAATATACTGGACAATGGCTATGCAACTATTGACAGCTTATTTTCACTCGCACCATGGGTGTTTATGTTTCTGGTTCCTGCCATTACCATGCGCTCGTTTGCCGATGAAAAGAAAAGCGGAACCATAGAATTATTACAAACCAAACCACTTGCTGATTTCCAGATCATTTTTGCAAAATATGCTGCGGGGGTGTTGCTGGTTCTTTTTTCAGTTGCACCTACACTGGTGTATTATTTTTCGGTTTATCAGTTAGGCTTTCCCGCAGGAAATATTGACAGCGGAAGTGTTATGGGGTCTTACTTCGGTTTGATTTTTCTTGCCGCAGCTTTTGTTGCTATCGGTGTTTTTGCATCGTCCATAACCGAGAACCAGATTATCTCCTTCATCATCGCTCTGTTTCTGTCATGGTTTTTCTTTGATGGTTTTGACAGTATCAGTTCACTCGATATTTTCGGGAAGGTGGATAACATTCTGCTTAACATCGGAATGCTGGAGCACTACATCAGCATGAGCCGCGGAGTGCTGGATACACGCGATATGATTTATTTCATCAGCCTGAGTGCGGTGTTTATCGTGTTCACCCAACTATCCTTACAGCGTGGAAAAAATGCTGCAAAATCATTTTCAGAAAGAGCTGGGGTAAAACTTATTTCTGTTCTTATCATTATTGTTGCCCTTAATATCATTGGCAGTTTTCTTTTTAAACGCTTTGACCTTACAGCAGAAAAACGTTACTCGCTCTCCCCTACCACCATTGATTTGATAAACAAACTGGATGATGTGGTGTATGTAAAAATTTATCTGGAAGGAGATTTTCCGGCAGACTTTAAACGCCTGCGTAATAAGACCAAGGAAATGCTGGATGAATTCCGTGCTTACGGAAAAAATAAAATTGAATACGAGTTTATCAACCCATCAGAAAATCTCGACAAAAAGCAGCGAGAGAAACTATATCGTCAGTTGGTGAAACAAGGATTACAGCCAACCACTTATAAACTAAATGAAAAAGAAGGTGCTGTGCAAAACACCATTTTCCCGGGAGCCATTTTTTACTACCGCGAAAAAGAAATGCCTTTGCAACTACTAAAAAGCAGGTTAGGTGCTGCGCCTGTAGAGATGTTAAATAATTCCATAGAAGATCTGGAATATGAAATATCCAATACAATTCGCAAACTGAGCGAAGACAAAAAAGACAAGATAGCTTTTGTAATGGGACAGGGTGAATTGGCAAAACCTTTTGTAGCAGATATTGCGGGATCACTGAGTGAATATTATATCGTTGACACAGTAGTTATTAATGCACAACTGAAAAGTCTTGATGATTTTAAAGCCATAATAGTTGCTAAACCCGACACAACTTTTGATGAAAAAGACAAATTCATTATTGACCAGTTTGTGATGCGCGGAGGAAAAGTATTGTGGTTAGTTGATGGCTGCGAAGCCAGTATGGACAGCCTGCAAAATGCAAGTGCAACATTAGGAATGCCTGTGGATGTGAACCTTGCCGATCAGCTTTTTAAATATGGTGTGCGCATCAATACCAATGTAATTCAGGATTTGCGGGCAGCTGAAATACCAGCGCCTACAGGTTATGTGGGAAATCAGGTGCAATGGGGATTACAGCCCTGGCTTTTCTTTCCATTGATAATTCCTACAAGCGAGCATCCGGTGGTGCGCAACCTGAATGCCATTCGCACTGAATTTGCATCAAGCATTGATACTGTAGGTGCAAAAGGAGTTAAGAAAACCATTTTGCTTGCTTCGTCAAAATACTCGCGAACCTTGCCAACACCGGTAAAAGTTGGTCTGGAAATTCTGGTAAATAAACCTGATGAAAGTCAGTTCAGTAAATCTTATGAACCTGTTGCCGTTTTACTGGAAGGAGAATTTGAATCAGTGTTTACCAATCGTGTTCCTCCATCCATTCAGTTGAGTAAAGAAATAGGTTTTAAAGAAAAAAGTGTTGCCAATAAAATGATTGTGATTTCTGATGGTGATGTAATCAGGAATAAATACAAGCAAAGCACAGGTGAAGTTTTTCCATTGGGCTTTGACCCCTACAACGAGCAAACTTACGGCAACAAAAAATTTATTCTGAATTGTGTGAATTATCTATGTGACGACTCAGGTTTAATTTCTGTACGTGCCCGTGAATTGAAAATACGTTTACTGGATAAAAAGAAAATTTCAAAACAGCGTTTGCAATGGCAGTTACTGAATGTGGCATTGCCTGTTCTTTTGATTATTATTTTTGGAGTTGTACAAACTGTCCTGAGGAAAAGAAAATACGCGAAATGAAAGTGAAACGTCACTCTGAACTTGTTTCAGGGTCTTGAAAAAAGATGCTGAAACAAGTTCAGCATGACGAAACTAAAATAGAATCATGAAAAAAAACAAAGCCTTCATCATCATAGCCCTTCTGTTGACAACACTGGCTGTTTATTTAGTCATTAACAAAAACAACTCAACGTTGAGTGTTGAAAAAACAAGTTTTGCTGTAGAAGATACTGCCTCCATAACCAAACTATTTCTTGCGGATAAAAGGGGGTATTCTGTAACACTAAACAGAGTAGGTGCTGGCGAATGGAATGTAAACGGGAATTTTCCTGCACGACAAGATGCAATAAACACTTTACTTACCACAATAAAAAAAGTGGAAATGAAAGCTCCGATAGGGATTGGGGCTCGGGAAAATATTCTGAAAGATCTTGCTTCACGGGGAATTAAAGTTGAGATTTATACCAATGATGATGAACCTGACAAGGTTTATTATGTGGGCGGTCCAACACCTGATAATTCGGGAACTTACATGGCATTGGAAAATGATGGAGATTTCTCTGACCCGTATATCACTCATATTCCCGGATTTTTCGGATACCTGACAACACGTTACATTGTGCTGGATTATAAATGGCGGAGTTCCGCTATTTTCAAAAGCCCTTTCACCGAAATCAGTTCTGTGAAAGTTGAATACTTTGAAAAACCGGAAGATTCATTTGAAATCAGCAGAAGTGAAAACGGACAAATAGTTATAAAATCACTTAAATTCAATGCACCACTTGCTAACTTTGACAGCATATCTGTGAAAGAATATTTAGTGAATTACAGTAACATCCACTTTGAAGCATTTGAAAAACTGAAAGATGAAACACGAGATTCAATTCTTGCTTCGCCAAAATTTTTCACTATTGCACTGACAACAATTACCGGCAAGACAACTACAGTTACTGCATATGCAATTAAAGCAAAACCGGGTGCAGTTGACTTAAAAGGAAATCCTATTGACTATGACCCTGACCGTATGTATGCAAAAATTAATGCTGAAGCAGATTTAGCCTTAATTCAATACTTTTCTTTCGACCCATTATTAAAACCGTTGTCCTGGTTTGAAACTGATCCTGTACAGCCAAAAAGAGTTTCGCCAAGAGGTAACTAATTTTTAATTACACTATGAAAAAAACAACAATTCTAATTTCGTTTCTTGTTGTATTTATTACAACTGTATCAGCTCAGGTTCCACGCTTTACTAAATACCCCATAAATCAAACCGGACACTTTGCATACTTCCCTGTTGATCCAGGGGAATTTGAACCATCAAAATCGGAAGATGGTGCTGATGTTTACACAGCAGAAGTAGAGTATGACAGTAGTTTCTATGGAATAATCGTAGTAGATTTTCTACCGGGAAGCATGGATGGAAGCAGCAAAGAAGATATGGAAGAATTGCTGATTAGTTATATCGATTTTCTACAGGAACAGTTTATGATTACTTCTACAGCTGGTTACGGGAAAGGTCATACATTAGAATCAAATCCAAATGCAGTTGGAGTAATTGATTACTGGGAAGATGCTACCGGGTTTGAATACAAAATAAAAGGCTGGGCTGACACAAAATCTCTTGCATTTCTTTATATTGCTGGTAAGGAAACGAATATTAATGTTCAGGAATTATTTCTGAACGGTTTCCGCTTCAATTAATACAGGTCTTCAAGAATTCCTTTTCCCTGCCGCAGAATTTCTGCACTTCCGTTAGAACAATCAATAACGGTTGAAACATGGTTATCACCAAAACCACCGTCAATCACCATGTCCACCAAATCTTCATACTTCTCGTGAATAAGTTCAGGATTGGTAGTGTATTCAATCACTTCGTCCTCGTCATGAACCGAAGCCGACATTAGAGGATTGCCTAAACGGTTAACAATTTCACGGGCAATGTTATTGTCCGGAATTCTTATTCCTACTGTTTTCTTTTTGCTTTTAAATAAATCTGGCACTGCATTTTTTGCCTGCAAAACAAACGTAAACGGACCTGGAAAAGCTTTCTTCATCAGTTTGTAAGTTGCAGTATCCACATTACGAGCAAAGTCGGAAAGATGACTAAGGTCGTAACAGATGAAAGAGAAATTAGCTTTTTTTCTGTCAATATTTCTTATACGACAAATGCGCTCCACAGCTTTCTGGTTGTAGATATCGCAGCCTATTCCATAAACAGTATCAGTAGGATAAATGATTACACCTCCATCACGCAGGCAGTCAATAACCTGATCAATTTTGCGTTGTTCGGGATTTTGAGGGTGTATCTTCAGTATCATTCGCTATTTATTTTTTACCTGCATCTGCTAAAAATTTTGCCAGGCCAATATCAGTCAGCGGATGATTTAATAATGCTGTAATTGCACTCAAGGGGCAGGTTGCCACATCAGCGCCAATTTCAGCACATTTAATAATATGAATAGGATGACGAACGGAAGCAGCTAAAATCTGTGTCTCGTAACCATAGTTATCATATATCAAACGCATTTGTGCAATGAGCTCAAGTCCGTCCTGACTTACATCATCCAATCTGCCGATGAAAGGTGAGCAATAGGTGGCTCCTGCTTTTGCAGCCAGCAGAGCTTGTCCTGCTGAGAATATCAGGGTGCAATTGGTTCTTATTCCTTTTGATGAAAAATATTTCAACGCTTTCACACCATCTTTAATCATCGGCACTTTCACCACAATCTGCGGATGCAAAGCAGCTAACTTCTCGCCTTCTTCTACAATTCCTTTAAAGTCGGTAGAAATAACTTCAGCGCTTACATCACCATCCACAATGTTGCAGATGTCAATATAATGTTGAATGATTTTATCTTGATCTTTTATGCCTTCCTTCGCCATCAGCGAAGGGTTGGTGGTTACTCCGTCAAGGACTCCGAGTTCCTGTGCTTCCTTGATTTGTGCGAGATTTGCTGTATCTATAAAGAATTTCATATTTATATTTTAAGGGAATAAAGATATACAGCCACTTAAAACAGACTGATAATTTTTATCAACAAAAAACTGACAGAAGAAAAGCTACTGCTTTACAACCTTCTCTGTTTTTAACAGTTCACCTTTTTTATCATACAACTGCAAAACATACATGCCGCTTTCAATTACGCTAATATTTACTTGGTTGGTGTTAGTTGCTTCTGCTACTGTTTGACCGAGAGTGTTGCAAAGTTTTAGGTAGGCAGGAGTTGCGCCTTGGATGGTTAGGTAATCTCTGACGGGGTTGGGGTAAAGGCTTAATTCAGTTTCAGATAATTTTTCGCCAGTACTTAATGCAATATCTATACATCCAGAAAAGTTCATCATAGAAATAGGGTTGATAAAAGGGTGAATAGTGGTTATAACTCCTCCACTTATTCTTGTGAAACTAGCCTCTGCAGCGATTAATGGCTCATTATTTATTTGCACTAATCTTTCAGTAGTACATTGCGATCCATTGCCAAGCGAATCGGTTTTTATTAATCCAATTTCTAAAAAACCTCCGCCTTGTGATATCCAGGGACCATTTCCAACAATCAGAAATCCCGTATCTTTTGTGACTACCACATCCATAGCAGTAAGCAACAATTCCTTTGACCAAATAATATTACCTGCTGTATCAACTTTTGTAAGGCCACCGCTAAAATCCGTCCCGTTTGCAAAAACATAATTGTTATCATAAGTTTTGTGTAGTTTAGGTTTTGAGATATTTAGTGTCTGGTTTGAAGAAGATAAAGGTTCATATATCTTACTCCATATAATATTTCCAGAGAAATCTGTTTTCATCAAAGCAATATTGCTTCCCATGTTTAAATAACATAAAAATCCGTTATCCATTATTTCAATATCATTTCCAAAGCAAACAACAGGTGAAGAAAAATTATATTTCTTCGCCCATTGAAACGAACCCGAAGATGATAGTTTGATAAGAAATGCATTGGGCTCAAATGGCGGATAGTTTTCAAAATAGCCAGTAAGCACATATCCGCTGTCAGAAGTTTGTTTTATGGAAAAAGAAAAATGGCTATTATTTGCCTCTTAATAAAAATAATTCCATTCAAGATTACCAGTAGATCCAATTTTTGTAACAAAAACTCCATAATTGGGAACTACTTCAGATGCAAACTGCCCCGTCATTACAAAACCAGAATCATTGGTTTGTTGGACAGAGAGCGACTCAAGAGAACTACTGTTGTAGCTGATTGTTTTTGTCCAGAGTGTATCTCCCTCTGCATTCAATTTCATGCAAAGTGCATCGGTATTTCCTGTAATAGTATTGGTTGCAGCCCCTGTAATCACATATGATGAATCAATGGAAGTAATCAATCCGTATAATAATAATGCAGATAGGGCATTGTCTGTGCTGAACCTCTTAATCCATACTACATTGCCTACTGAATCTATTTTTATTGTATTTCCATCTTCACATGCAAGCATATAACAATTATCAAAAGTTTGAATACCTACATTTACATGTGTTTCTTGAATGACTTTAGAGAATGTAAGCTGTTGTGAGTTTACGCTAAGATTCAGCACCAAAAAAAAGAGCAGTAAAAAGTATGGAATATTATTTTTCAAAATAATTGATTTCTACTCCAAAGATACCAATTCCTTCCCCCTCCAAACCGCTACCCAAAAAAAACAATTAAATTGCCAAAACAAAATTAAAATATCAACAAACAATAATTAGTGTCTTTCTTATCTTTGCATTATGCACAACAGAATCACCGAATCCGAATCCAATTACAATCATCTTGAAAAAATGTCAGTGGCTGAACTGCTTGCAGGCATTAATAACGAGGATAAGACAGTTGCTTTAGCAGTAGAGAAAGCTATTCCACAAATTGAAAAATTAGTGGCAGTTGTTGCAGAAAAAATGAAAAATGGTGGCAGGTTATTTTATCTTGGAGCAGGAACCAGCGGCAGGTTGGGAATTGTAGATGCATCGGAATGTCCTCCAACTTACGGAGTGGAGCATGGTCTTGTAATTGGAATTATTGCAGGAGGCGACAAAGCCATTCGCAAAGCTGTGGAATTTGCAGAGGATGATGAACAACAAGGCTGGAAAGATTTGCAGGAACATCTCATAAACGCTAACGATACAGTAATTGGAATTACAGCTTCGGGAACTGCACCATATGTGCTTGGTGCTTTGATGAAATGTAACGAAGAAGGAATTAAAACAGGCAGCATCACCTGTAATCCCGGAAGCCCTGTTGCACTGGCTGCAAAGTTTCCGGTTGAAGTTATAGTTGGTCCTGAGTTTGTAACAGGTAGCACGCGAATGAAATCAGGAACAGCACAGAAATTAGCACTGAATATGATTTCTACAACGGTGATGATAAAACTAGGAAGAGTGAGAGGCAACCGAATGGTGGATATGCAACTGAGCAACAACAAACTGATTGACCGCGGAACAAAAATGGTTATGGAAGAATTAAAAACAGATTACGAAACTGCTAATGAGTTGTTGAAAAAATATGGCAGTGTAAGAAAAGCTGTTGAAGGAGGAAAATAATGCAGGACATAGAACCATTCTACAATTGGCGCGAGCTGTATATCTCAGAAGAAGATGTTCGCTCTCCTTTTTATGAAAGAGAGTACAGCGAATTTGAATACACGCATACCATTTACAATTATTACATCCACCCGCAATGGGATTTTATGGGTTCGCCCACACTTTTTATCAAAATTATATTTGCTGATTATGAATCAGGTTTTGCAATTATTGAACTGATTGGTGAGTGGAACGATGCCATCAATAACGACATCATGATTCTGAAACGTGATATTGTGGATGAATTAATCAGACATGGAATCAGTAAATTTATTCTGGTTGGTGAAAACGTGTTGAACTTTCATTCTTCAGATGATTCATATTACGAAGAGTGGTTTGATGATGTGGAAGAAGGCTGGATAGTTGGAATCAATTTCAGGGAACACGTTTTAAAAGAAATGTCGCAGGCAAATATTGATTACTATATCACATTTGGCGGTGAGTTTAACTTTATGGATTGGCGAACTCATTCACCGTTTCAGCTTCTTGAAAGAATTGAAAATGTGATAGGCAAAAGATTAGGAACAGGAACCGGTGGTTAAGCCCCGAACTGGCGGAAATGGTGGTCAATATGCTTGTAAGCAATTTTGCCCCATTCCTCACGACTCATTTCACCGAAGATAGAATGTGGTGAAAATTTATGGCTTTCAGACTTTGCAATAAATCGATCAAACGTAATCAGGAAATTATCTAGCTCAACCTGAAATGAAGCAGGGTTATCATTCTTCATTTCTTTAGCAGTCATTAAATTATTCGACCACGGAATTCTTATTCCGAACGTCAAAACGGCAATGCGGCTGACAATCTTATTGAACCAAGGTTTCACTTGAATATCACCCAGACCCATACGCAATTGTGCGCTCAGATGCCACAGCATTTGTTCAACACTCATTTTCCCCCATTGACGAACAGAATAAGGCTTCAATGTTTTTGCCCTGCGCAATACTTCTTCCTGTACTTCTTTTTCAAAAATTGATTTCATTTCTCTAAAAACTCAATTATTGCAAAATAAATGTAATCCAGATCTTCATCACTAATGCAATACGGTGGCACAAGATAAATAACATTTCCAAGCGGACGAATGAGAATACCTTTTGAAATAAAAAACTGATACAACTCGTTTCTCATTTTACTGAAGTAACCATCTTCACCTTCAAATTCCATAGCAAGAATAGTCCCTAAATGACGAACATCTTTTAATCTTTTATTACTTCTAATTTCTTTTGCAAAAGTTATATGCCTTTGAGAAATCCTTAGAATAGCTTTTTGAGTTTCTTCTCTTTCCAGCAATTCAGCACTTGCAAAGGAAACTGCACAGGCAAGTGGATTTGCAGTATAAGAATGTCCGTGAAAAAATGTTTTCAATTTATCTGAACTATCAGATAAAAAAGCTTCATAAATATTTTCAGAACAGGATGTAACACCTAATGGCATTGAGCCTCCTGTCAGGCCTTTTGACAAACAAAAAATATCCGGTTGTTCGTTTTGATAATCACATGCAAAGAATTTTCCGGTACGATAAAAACCTGTGAAAACTTCATCTGCAATTGAAATTACATTGTATTTTTTACAGAGTGAAAGCATTTTTTCCAGCAATTCAGGTGAATACATTTTCATGCCTGCCGTTCCTTGTAAGAGTGGCTCAAAAATGAAAGCAGCCACATCTCCTTTTGCAAACAGATTTTCTAACTGAGTAAGTGTTTTGCTTTCGGCAGATGGAAAATCCACAAAATCAACCTCAAATAAAAACGATTGAAAAGGCGAAGTAAATGCACTGCGGGCACTTGCGCTCATGGCGCCAAAAGTATCTCCGTGATATGCCCCTTCTAATGCTACTAATTTGGTTCTTTTTTCGCTTCTATTGTACCAATATTGCAAAGCCATTTTGAGCGCAACTTCAACAGCTGTTGAGCCATCATCTGAATAAAAAATCTTACTCTGATTTTTAGGCAAATGAGCTAATAACTTCTCGCCAAGATTAACGGCAGCTGCATGTGTAAATCCAGCAAAAATAACATGTTCAATATTTTTAAATTGCTTATTAATTGCATCTCTTAAATAAGGGTGTGCATGTCCGTGAAGATTAACCCACCACGATGAAACTGCATCAATGTATCTGTTTCCATTTTCATCAAAAAGATAAGCACCTTCACCTCTTTCAATCACAATATTTGGCAATGCATCCTTCATTTGTGTGTAAGGATGCCAGATAAAATTTAAATCTTTTTCTGAAATACTCATTTCTTAAACGGTCTTATTATCAACCTGACACCTCGATCGTAATTAAAATAGCTCCACATCCAGTTGACCAGTGTTACTGCACGATTGCGCCACCCAACCAATGCCATAAGGTGAACGAACATCCAAACCAGCCATGCAAAAAATCCATTCATTTTCATAAAGGGAAGTTCTACAACTGCTTTATTTCTTCCTATGGTTGCCATCGAACCAAGATCTTTATATTTAAAAGGCTTCAGCGGTTTATTTGTCAATATATTTTTCAGATTTTTTGCCAATAATACTCCCTGCTGAATAGCTGGTTGCGCGACCATAGGATGACCTTTTGGAAACCTTTTGTCATTGGTCATATTTGCAACATCGCCAATTGCAAAAATATTATCAAATCCTTGCACTCGATTAAATTCATCTACTGTTAATCTTTTATTTCTAAGCAACGCTTCACCTTCAATTCCTTTTACTGAAGCACCTTCAACCCCTGCTGCCCATATAACTGTTGACGAAATTAAATCAGCACCGGTGTTTGTTTTTACTGTTTCACCATCATAATCCTGAACTGCTGTATTCAAAAAAGTTTTAACTCCTAAATCTGAAAGAAAATCCAATGTATGCGATGAAGATATTTCTGAAAGTGCCGGTAACAATCGCGGACCAGCTTCCAATAAATGGATATGCATTTGACTTGAATCCAAACCTGGATAATCAGAAGGAAGCACATGTGTTTTCATTTCTGCAAGTGAACCCGCCAGTTCAACTCCTGTAGGTCCACCTCCAACTACAACAAAATTCAAAAGTTTTTCAATTTCTGCTCCATTGGTGGAAAGCATTGCCTTTTCAAAATTTTGTAAAATCAAACTACGCAAATCAAGCGCCTGAGGAATTGACTTCATAGCCATGCTGTTCTGTTCCACACTTTTCAATCCGAAAAAACCGGTTTGTGAGCCTGTAGCCAGTACAAGATAATCGTACTTCAATTCGCCAATTCCGGTAAGAACTGTATTCTTTTTAGAAAATATTTCCAGAACTTCTGTCATTCTGAATTCAAAATTATTCTGGTTTCGAAAAATTTTGCGAATTGGAAATGCAATGGAATCTGGCTCAAGACCTGAAGATGCAACCTGATAAAGTAAGGGCTGAAACGTATGATAATTATTTCTGTCGAGTAGCACAACCTGCATGGGAGAACCTTTTAATGAGCTTGCTAAACTAAGGCCACCAAAGCCTCCGCCAACAATTACTAAACGGGGAAGATTTGTTTCTGGTATATTCATAAACGCGGCAAAGATATATTGATTTAAACACTGACCGATTTCATTACTTTTGGCAGATAACAAAAATTACTCGCTATGAAAAAATGGTTACTGAGAATTCTGCTTCTTATTGTTTTACTGATAGGCGGCTACACTGCTCTTTATTGGCAAAATGACATTCCGCTTGAAACACTGAAAAAGAAATATTGCAATGAGCAGTCAAAGTTTATTGAAATAAACGGACAACAAATTCATTACCGCGATGAGGGAAGCGGCTACCCATTGGTGCTTGTGCATGGAACATCTTCATCTCTGCACACTTGGAATGCATGGGCAAACGAGCTAAAAAAGGATTTTCGTGTAATATGCATGGATATTCCAGCATTCGGAATTACAGGTGAAACAAAAGATCGCAATTATACAATTGAAAATTATGTGAAATTTATTGATGATTTTACAACTACTTTAAGTGTTGATACATTCTACCTTGCAGGAAATTCATTGGGTGGTGAAATAACCTGGAACTATGCATATAGCCATCCTGAGAGAGTAAAGAAAATGATTCTAATTGATGCAGCAGGATACAAAAGAACAGGTCCAACTCCACTTGCTTTTATCATTGCAAAAAACAGTGTACTTAATAAGGTTATGACTAAAGTTACACCCAAACGAATTATTGAAAAATCAATGCACGACATTTATTATGATGACAGTAAAGTAACCGATTCTGTTGTGACACATTATTTTGAAATGCTTCTGCGCCCGGGCAATCGTCAGGCTTTTGCAGACCGCGTTAGAGTAATAAAATATGAAGCTGAAGAAAAAGTAAATAAAATAAAAACGCCAACGCTTATTCAATGGGGACAATTCGACAACTGGATTTTACCAGAAGATGCTGAAAAATTTAAAAAAGATATTGTTGGGTCAGAAGTAAAATACTATTCCGCAGGTCATGTACCAATGGAAGAACTGCCTGAAGAAACAGCAAAAGATGCTAAAGACTTTTTGCTGAAATAATTCGGTAAATTCGCGCCTCGAAAGAAAAACATGGCTGATATTATTCAACTTCTTCCCGATTCAGTTGCCAACCAGATTGCGGCAGGTGAAGTGATTCAGCGCCCTGCATCGGTTGTAAAGGAGTTACTTGAAAATTCGGTTGATTCCGGAGCCTCACATATCCAACTGATTATTAAAGAAGCAGGAAGAACGCTGATACAGGTGATTGATACTGGATGTGGAATGAGTGATACCGATGCACGAATGTGTTTTGAGCGCCACGCAACTTCAAAAATTCGAGAAGCAAATGATTTATTTGCCATACGCACTAAAGGTTTCAGAGGTGAAGCAATGGCATCTATTGCAGCGATTGCTCATGTTGAAATGAAAACCCGTCTCCACGATCAGGAGTTGGGAACAAGAATAGATATAGAAGGTTCAGAAGTAAAACGTCAGGAACTTTTTCATTGTCCTCCCGGCACAAGCATAGCTGTGAAGAATTTATTTTACAATGTTCCGGCACGCAGAAATTTTCTGAAATCAAACAGCGTTGAAACTAAACACATTATTGAAGAATTTCAGCGATTAACACTTGCACATCCTGAAGTAGGCTTTAGTATGCACACCGATGGCAAAGAAGTTTTTCATCTGAAACCCGGAAGTGTACGACAAAGAATTGTTGAAATTTTCGGCAACCCAATTAACGAAAAACTGGTTCCGCTGGAAGAAGAAACCAGTATTATAAAAATCACAGGCTACATCGGAAAACCTGAATACGCAAGGAAAACAAGAGGCGAACAATATTTTTTTGTTAACAACCGTTTTATTAAAAGCCCTTACCTGCATCATGCAGTTCAGAGTGCATTTAATGATTTACTCAACTCTGACAGCTTTCCATCTTACTTCCTGTACTTTGATGTAAAGCCTGATTTTATTGACATCAACATACATCCAACAAAAACGGAAATTAAGTTTGAAGACGAGAAGTCGGTTTATGCCATTCTGCGTTCTGCAGTAAAACTATCGCTTGGCAAGTTCAACATTGCGCCCACTATTGACTTTGAAATGGAGGCAAGCATGGATATTCCGCCACCACCAAAGAACATGGCACTTATCCAACCCGAAATAAAATTCAATAAAGATTACAATCCTTTTAAGGTTGAAAAGACTACCGTTTCAGGAAGAACAAAAGATAAAATTATTGAACGCAGTAAGCGTGATGATTGGCGAAAATTGTATGAAGATATTGACAGACATGCGCAGCCAAAAGTTGAAACTGAAATAGAACTAAAACCAATTATTCCTGAAGATGAACAGGAAAAATTACAGGTGAAAAAACAGCATTATCAACTTCATAACCGATACATTATTTCCCACATAAAATCGGGCATGATGTTAATTGACCAACATCGTGCTCATGAACGAATTTTGTATGAAAACTTTCTGGCTTCATTAGAAGTTGGTGTAAGTATCAATCAACAGCATTTATTTCCTCATGAACTTGCCTTTTCACCAGCTGATTTCAATCTGTTATTGGAGATGGAAGAAGATCTTCGCAATCTTGGAATAAGTTTAAGACAGATTGGTAAAAACACATTTGCAGTGGATGGCGTAGCATCTCATTTCCCTTCAGATAATATTCCACAATTATTGGATGACATGCTGGAATTCTTCAAAAACGAGTTTTCAGAAAGTCGCAACAGGCACGATGCTTTGGCTAAATCACTGGCACGAAAATCAGCCATAAAGTATGGCAAGACACTAAGCACAGAAGAAATGAGCGACCTTGTTGACAAACTTTTTGCCTGCAAAATGCCTTATTACTCACCGGGCGGTAAACCTGTTGTCATTAAATTATCACTTGACGATTTAGAAAAGAAATTTCAGAAATGAGTTATCAGCAATATAGTCCATCAGGCTTCAGCATTTTACCGCCTGTAGTAAAAAATTTACTCATTATTAATGGCTTGTTTTTCTTAGCCACTATTACTCTAACACAATTCGATTTAGTTGAAATGCTGGGCCTGCATCCTTTCGAGTCGCAGCTATTTAAACCCTATCAATTAGTTACACACTTCTTTATGCACGGTGGACTAATGCATATTTTCTCAAACATGCTTGCATTATGGATGTTTGGAAATGCACTTGAAAATTACTGGGGCGGGAAACGCTTTCTGATATATTATTTACTTACAGGTTTAGGAGCCGCAGCATTGCATCTTGGCATCATTGAATTTCAAATACACAACCTGCTATCAGAAATTTCTCCTGATAACATTGCTATTGTGATGAATGACGGAGCCGGAATTTTGAAAGGTTTTCAAAATTATTCCGATCCCCATATGGCCAAACTGAATTTGCTGCTTAACACTTCAACTGTTGGGGCTTCAGGCGCTGTTTTTGGAGTTTTGCTTGCATTTGGAATGATGTTTCCGAACACAATAATTTATGTTTATTTTGCGTTACCAATCAAAGCAAAATACTTTGTAATGCTTTACGGAGCATTTGAATTGTATTCAGGAATACAAAATAATCCGGGAGATAATGTTGCACACTTTGCGCATATCGGAGGTATGATTTTTGGCTATTTCCTTATCCGTTACTGGAATAAAAACAGGCATATTTACTAGTTAAAATGAGTTCGTTTGCTGATGATATAAAATCACCTTTCAAAACCGGAAACAGTATTGGCCAATTAATGGTCATAAACGTTTCTGTTTTTTTAATTCTTGTAACTTTTCAGTTTATTCTAACCATTTCAGGTTTTCCACCTGAGCAAAGTACTTCTGTTTTTCACAACATAGTAAGTTGGATTGCTGTTCCTTTGAATTTTAAAGAATTACTTTATAAACCATGGACTTTACTCACTTATATGTTTGTGCATTATAGCCTGTGGCATATTTTCGGAAACATGTTAATGCTTTTTGTTTTCGGAAAAATATTTCAGGAATACGCAAGCAGCAAAAGGGTTTTAGCGGTTTATATTTATGGCGGATTAATTGGGGCAGTGCTTGCACTTGCAACCTATCATATTATTCCAACTTTTCAGCAGCATGCTCCTGCAGATTTTATGGTGGGTGCTAGCGCGGGCGTTATGGCCGTTGTTCTTGCATCTGCAACTTTAGTTCCCGATTATATTTTGCACCTTTTTATTTTAGGACCTGTTCGATTGAAATATATTGCATTAT
This sequence comes from Bacteroidota bacterium, assembly GCA_947478465.1. GTDB lineage: Bacteria > Bacteroidota > Bacteroidia > SXHM01 > SXHM01 > SXHM01. The sequence continues at coordinate 61,752 of CANJWH010000004.1, read as the reverse complement.
TTGTGGTAGTTATGGATTTGATTGGTGTTACTTATTTTGCAAATGCAGGAGGACATATTTCTCATCTGGGCGGAGCTTTATTCGGGTATATTTTTGTAATGCAGATGAAGCAAGGAAAAGATTTATCATCAGGATTTAATAATCTGCTGTACAAGTTAAAGAAGTTTTTCAGCAGAAAGCCTAAAATAAAAGTTGTTCATAAGCGTTCTATAAGTGATGAAGAGTATAATCTGAAACGCAAAATAAGGCAGGAAGAAATAGATGAAATTCTGGATAAAATTTCTTCTTCTGGTTACGAAAGTCTGACTAAAAAAGAGAAAGAGATACTGTTCAAGGCAAGCAATGAAAGTAAGTAAATGAAAAATCTGTCCCTGTTTAATAAGATTGTATTTTTCTTTAATCTGCTGGCTGAATTCGCCTTGCTTCTCTCCTACCTTGCTTCATTTATAAGCCCAGAAAAAGTTTGGTATTTAGCATTTTTCGGATTAGCCTATCCGTTTATTCTTATCATAAATGTTTTGTTTGTAATATACTGGGCGGTGCAGATAAAATTGCAATTTCTGGTTTCACTCATAACTATTGCTATTGGATTCAAATTTATACTTGCTTCATATAGTTTTGGAAATAAAGAAAAAATAAGAGGTGGAAATGCAATCAAGGTTTTAAGTTATAATGTAAGACTTTTTGACCTTTATAATTGGAGCGGGAATAAAGGAACGCGTGATAAAATAATGACACTGCTTAAAGAAGAAAAACCGCAAATATTATGCATTCAGGAATTCTTTCATGATAACACAGGTTATTTTCCAACCATTAATTCTGTAAAAGAAATAGAAGGCATAAAACGTTACTATTTTCATGATTATGTAAGCATGAATGATACTGCATGGTGGGGAATTTCATTATTTACTTCCTTCCCTATTGTTGACAAAGGTGTTATAGAATTTGAAAAAAGCCATGGCAACCTTTGCATTTATGTTGACCTGAAAATTAATGAAGATACCATTCGAGTTTATAATGCCCATCTGCAATCTGTTAAATTTAAACCAGAAGATTATCAAACGATGGAGCAAATAGAAAATTATAAAAATGAAAATAATCTTTCGTTGATTTCAGGCAAAAGAATCATATGGCGATTGAAAGAAGCATTTGAAAAACGTGCAAAACAGGTTGATATCATTTCAGAACACATAAAGGATTGCCCTTATGAGGTTTTGGTTTGCGGAGATTTTAATGACACACCTGCATCTTACACCTACCACAATTTATCAGATGGTTTAAATGATGCGTTTATAGAAAGTGGAAATGGTTTCGGGAATACCTACATCGGAAAAGCGCCTTCTTTCCGCATTGATTATATTTTACATAGTCCGGCAATTAACTCTTCTGGCTTCAGAGTTTTACCTGAAAAACTTTCCGACCATCACGCTGTGAGTTGTTTTATTGAAATAGGTGAATAACCAATTATTTTTTTCTTTTATTTCACGCCATAAACATTAATACAAAAAACGTGAGCAAATTTGAAATAACCGGTGGTCTGCGCCTCAAAGGCGAATTAATTCCGCAAGGAGCAAAGAATGAAGCATTGCAGGTGATATGTGCAGTGTTACTTACTCCCGAAAAAGTTACGATTAGCAATATTCCAGACATCCGAGATGTAAACAAACTGATTGAATTATTGGCTGCACTTGGCGTAAAAGTGGAGAAAACCGGACACGAAGAATTTACATTTCAGGCAGATTCTGTTGATTTAGAATTTCTGAACTCTGACAATTTCAAAAAACTAGCTTCAGGTTTGAGAGGCTCAATTATGATTGTTGGTCCTCTCCTGGCACGTTTTGGCAAAGGATATATTCCAAGTCCGGGTGGAGATAAAATCGGGCGGAGAAGATTGGATACACACTTTATAGGTTTCCAAAATCTGGGCGCGAAATTTATTTATGATTCGGTTACAAAGTTCTACAAAGTCGAATCAGATAAACTGAAAGGCTGCTACATGCTATTGGATGAAGCTTCGGTAACAGGAACAGCAAACATTGTAATGGCTGCTGTAATGGCAAAAGGAATTACTACTATTTACAATGCTGCTTGCGAGCCTTATGTTCAACAACTTTGCAAAATGCTGAACAGTATGGGCGCTAAAATTTCCGGTATTGGTTCAAATATGCTTACTGTAGAGGGCGTGGATTCAATGACCGGGTGCAAACACCGTTTGCTTCCCGACATGGTGGAGATAGGCAGTTTCATTGGCCTTGCAGCCATGACGCAAAGCGAAATAACAATTAAAGATGTTGGCTATGAACACCTCGGAATTATTCCTGATACCTTCAAACGTTTAGGAATAAAAATGGAGCGAAGAGGCGATGATATTTACATTCCTGCTCAGGAACACTATGAGATTGATACCTTTATTGACGGCTCCATTCTTACAGTTGCTGATGCTATATGGCCAGGTTTTACACCCGACTTAATCAGTATAGTTCTTGTGGTGGCAACTCAGGCAAAAGGCAGTGTTCTCATTCACCAGAAAATGTTTGAAAGCCGTTTATTCTTTGTAGACAAATTAATAGACATGGGGGCACAGATTATTCTTTGTGACCCGCACCGTGCAACTGTTATAGGCATGGACAAAAAACATTCATTGAAAGGTATTGAAATGACTTCGCCTGATATTCGTGCGGGGAATGCGCTGCTGATTGCAGCACTTTCTGCAAAAGGCAAAAGCACCATTCACAATATTGAACAGATTGACCGCGGATACCAGCATATTGACGAAAGGTTGAATAAAATCGGGGCAAACATTGTGAGAATAGATTAAAACTTTTTTGGCAACATTATTGTTTAACTTTGCAAAACATTAAAAAACGAAACATGAACAAATCACTTTTTCTTTCATTTATTACTCTTATTATTTTTCAGGCTGGAACTTATGCTCAAACCGGAGCAACTGCAACCTCACCTAAAATTGGACTTGCGGTAGGCGATATAGCTCCCGAACTTAAATTCAAAAATCCTGAGGGTATTGATGTGGCTCTTTCTTCATTGAAAGGCAAAATTGTATTAATTGACTTCTGGGCTTCATGGTGCCGCCCTTGCCGCATAGAAAACCCAAATGTGGTTATGGCTTACAATAAATATAAAGATGCAAATTTTACCCGTGGAAAGGGCTTCACAGTTTTTGGTGTTTCACTCGACCAAAATGCACAAGCCTGGAAAAACGGAATTCAAACTGATGGATTAATCTGGGACACTCACGTTAGTGATTTAATGGGCTGGAATTCTGCAGCAGCTGCTGCTTATGGAGTTCGAGGCATTCCAACAAACTGGCTTATTGACGGCAAAGGAATTATTATAGGACAGAACCTGCGCGGACCTGCATTAGAGCAAGCAATCGAACAGTATTTGATAAAATAAGAATCGTGAGAAAAAATAAAAAGCCCCGAAATTTCGGGGCTTTTTTATTTGGGAAATATTTCAAATGCCTCTTTTTCCAATTGTTCTCTGTGATCGGGATGAGCAATCTTTATTAGTTCATGCATACGCTGTTTCATGTTTTTCCCAAACAAATAAGCAATGCCATATTCTGTAACCACATAATGCACATGCGCACGGGTAGTAACTACACCAGCTCCGGGTTTAAGAAAAGAAACAATTTTGGACTGACCTTTTGAAGTAACGGAAGACATTGCAATGATCGGTTTTCCGCCTTCTGACAATGCAGCACCACGCATAAAATCCATTTGTCCGCCCACACCGGAATAAAGCTTAGTTCCTATTGAATCTGCACAAACCTGTCCGGTTAAATCAATTTCAATAGCGCTGTTAATGGCAATCACTCCGGGATTGGTTCTGATAATGCTTCCATCATTGACGTAACCGGCTTCCAGAAAAGCAAACTGAGGGTTATCATCAACAAAATCATAAAGCTGTCGGGTTCCTATTGCAAATGAAGTGGCAACTTTACCCCGGTGCTTTCTTTTGAACTTATTGGTAATTGCACCTTTCTGCATTAAATGCATTACGCCATCTGAAAACATTTCGGTATGCACACCTAAGTCTTTATGATTTCCCAAACATTCCATAACAGCATCAGGAATTGTTCCAATACCCATTTGCAAAGTTGCACGGTCATCAATCAATGAAGCCACATTTTTGCCAATTGTTCTTTCGCAATCACTTACTTGTTTTCCATAATCAACTTCCGGTAATGCTTCATTAACTTCAACCATCGTATCAATTTCACTGATATGGATAAGCCCATCCCCATGTGTGCGGGGCATTTGCGGATTTACCTGAGCGACTACATGCTTTGCATGTTTAACTGCAGCTCGTGTTATATCTACCGAAACACCCAACGAACAAAATCCATGTTTATCCGGTGGCGAAACATGAATAAGTGCAACATCAAGGGATAGAATATTTTTTTCAAAGAGTAAATGGATTTCGCTTAAAAAAACAGGAACATAATCACCATTTTTACCATTCACGTTTTTACGAATGGGTTCCGAAACAAATAAGGCATTGAAATAAAAGCTGTCACTATATTCAGGCTTATTTATTCCTAAATCCCCTAATACGCTTAGGCAAACCAATTCAACCTTACGCAATTCATTTGCGCGATGCTCCAAAGCATGCAAAAGGCGCAATGGAGTTGCTGCACTTCCCTGCACAAAAACCCGTTGACCTGATTGGATAACACTTACTGCTTCCTGTGCATTTACTATCTTAGTTTTCATTAATAATGTGTTACTAATAATTGCCAAATATACTTAGCAGATTAAGTTAATGTTTGGCATGGTTTGTTATTTTTGCGCCCTCATAAAAATAACCCGCTGACAAATTGTCTTAAATCACGCAATGGCAGGTTATTTGAAGGGCGGATTGGACAATGTTAATGCTAAAAATAAGATGACAACAGAAGAAAATAAGACAGAGATTCAGGAAAACGAAAATATACCTCAGGGCACTGGTATTGAAGAAAACCAAAACACTGAACAGGAAAATATACAACCGATTACCGAAGCAATTGAAAACATTGAGAAACAGCTTAATGCCAAAGTTGAAGAATTGAATGATAAATATATCCGCCTATATTCTGAGTTTGACAATTACCGCAAGCGTACACAAAAAGAAAAAATAGAACTTCACAAAACTGCGGGAGAAGATATTTTCAAGGTTCTGCTTCCAATTTTAGATGATTTTGAACGTGCAATGATTGCAATGAATGAAGCAAAGGATATCACTGCAGTAAAAGAAGGTGTAGAACTAATTTTCAATAAACTGAGAACTAATTTGCAACAAAAAGGACTGGCAGCAATGGAAAGCAAAGGGCAGAATTTCGATGCTGATATTCACGAAGCAATAACCAACATTCCTGCTCCCAGCGAAGATTTGAAAGGCAAAGTTGTTGAAGAACTTGAAAAAGGGTATTCACTCAACGGCAAGGTTATTCGTTTTGCAAAAGTTATTGTAGGAAATTAAAATTAATTGAATGGCTAAGAAAGATTTTTACGAAATATTAGGTGTAGCCCGCAATGCGGATGAGGCTGAAATAAAAAAAGCTTATCGCAAAATGGCTCTGAAATATCACCCTGATAAAAATCCGGGTGATAAGGCATCGGAAGACAAATTCAAGGAAGCTGCTGAAGCTTATGAAATTTTAAGTGACAAAGACAAACGCAGTCGCTACGACCAATTTGGCCATGCCGGAATGGGAAATAATGGTGGCGGACATGGCGGTTTCAGTGGTGGTGGCATGAACATGGAAGATATTTTCAGCCAGTTTGGTGACATTTTCGGAAGCGGCAGTTTTGGTGGCGGTTTCGGGAGAGGCTCAGGTGGCGGTGGAAGAAGAGTAAACCGCGGCACCAATCTTCGTGTTAAAGTAAAACTTAATCTGGAAGAAATTGCGAACGGAGCGCAGAAAAAAATCAAGGTAAACAAATACATTTCGTGTACTGGTTGCAAAGGTACTGGCGCTGAAAATGCTTCAGGATTTTCAAATTGCACTACCTGTCACGGTTCAGGACAAGTTACAAGAGTAACAGATACCATTCTGGGCAGAATGCAGACTACCACAACATGTCCACACTGTGGTGGTGAAGGAAAAACCATAAAAAATAAATGCAATACTTGTTTTGGTGATGGCATTGTAAAAGGTGACGAAGTAATTGAAATAAATATTCCCGCAGGTGTTAGTGATGAGATGCAACTTTCCATGAATGGCAAAGGAAATGCAGCAGCCAGAGGCGGAATTGCAGGAGATTTAATTATTGCAATTGAAGAAGAGCCACATGAACAATTAAAGAGAGATGGAATAAATCTGCACTACGATTTACATGTAAGCTTTATTGATGCAGCGTTAGGAACAAGCATTGAAGTGCCTACCATTGACGGAAAAGCCCGAATAAAAATTGAACCCGGGACACAAGGTGGAAAAGTATTACGCCTGCGTGACAAAGGGTTACCTGATATAAATAATACCAGACACAAAGGGGATATATTGGTTGACATTAACGTATGGACACCTAAAAATTTAAGCCCTGAAGAACGCACTTTGCTTGAAAAACTGCGCAACTCAGAAAACTTTAAACCCAAACCTGATAAAAACGACAAAAGTTTTTTCGAGAAAATGAAAGACTACTTTCATTGATTAATAAAAACTCCCTCGCTATACGCGGGGGATTTTTTTGTTACTTAGTATCATATTTTAACATCAGAAATACATGGAGATTTTTAAAGCAGAAAATATTACCAAAAGATATGCAACGCATCTTGCTTTGGATGATGTGAGCATTAGCGTAAGAGAAAATAGCATCTTTGGTTTACTTGGTCCTAATGGCGCAGGTAAAACAACACTCATCAGAATGATTACGCAAATTACAGCGCCTGATAGTGGAACACTGTATTTCCATGGAAGAAAACTTATTGCTGCTGACACCGAAAAAATTGGGTACCTGCCGGAAGAACGTGGCTTGTATAAAAAAATGGAAGTTGGTGAACAGGCATTATATCTTGCACAACTGAAAGGTTTGAGCCGAAAAGATGCACTAACCAAACTAAAATATTGGTTTGAAAAATTTGAGATTGAAAGCTGGTGGAAAAAGAAAGTTGAAGAACTTTCAAAGGGTATGGCGCAAAAAGTTCAGTTCATTGTCACTATTCTGCATGAACCCGAATTACTCATATTAGATGAACCTTTCAGCGGCTTTGACCCTATTAATACCAATATAATAAAAGAAGAAATTCTGAGGCTAAAGAAAAATGGCACAACCATTATCTTCTCAACTCATAATATGGGCTCAGTTGAAGAATTATGTGATGACATTGCACTCATTAATCAATCAAAAAAAATATTGGACGGATCAGTTTCAGAAATCCGTTCGGCTTATAAAAACAATATCTGGGAAGTTGCCTATCTTGATCAAAGTGGAAGCGGATTGCAGCTTCCCGCAGGTTTTGATTTACTTGCAACAGAAGAAGATGACGGCAAAAAAGTGGTGAGAATAAAAATCGGGAATCATAATTCAAACGAATTACTGTCTGCACTTATTCCCCGTGTAAATATTGTTTCATTCAAAGAAGAAATTCCTGCAATGAATGATATTTTTATTCAGAAAGTAAACGAAATGAACGCTTTAAAAAAACTGGCACATGCATAAAATAGTTCTTATCATAAAACGCGAGTACCTTACCCGGGTAAAACAAAAGTCATTCATCATCATGACAATCCTTGGCCCGCTGCTGATGGGTGCATTGTTTGTTGTGCCTATCTGGATGGCAACACAGGAAGATGAAAAAACGGATGTGCTTGTTGTGGACGAGAGTTTATTATTCAACAACAGTTTTTCTGACAAGGATAATCTGAAGTTTCATTTTGTGAAAGACATGAATATCAAGGAAGCAGAAAAACAATTAGATGAAGATTATTATTCTGCTGTACTTTACATTCCTCAAAACATTATTAACAGCAATGGTGCGGAAATAATTTATAAAAAACAACCGGGTTTTAATACCATTATGTTCATTGAAACTTCCATTGAAAATGAGTTGGAAAGTCTGAAACTATCAGAAGCAGGCATTGATAAAAAAACTCTGGCTGCAGCCAAGACCGATATAAAAATGCGCAAAAGCAAATATGAAAGCGGTGTAAAAGAAAGCAAGAATACGGAGTTGAGTATGGTAGTAGGAATGCTGGGCGGTGTTTTGATTTATTTTTTCATATTCCTTTATGGTGCTCAGGTAATGCGCGGTGTTATAGAAGAAAAATCAAACCGTATTGTTGAAGTAATTATTTCTTCAGTAAAGCCATTTCAACTGATGATGGGAAAAATAATAGGTATTGCAATGGTTGGATTGACTCAGTTTTTGCTTTGGATATTTTTGACTACAACAATTGTTTCTGCAGCAAAAGGATTTTTGGGAGTAGAAAAAAATTCACTTCCGGCTCCGGTTCCTATGGAGCAGACAATGAACGGACAACCAGCATTACAACCAAATATGCAAGCACAACAACCTGCTGCTGAAGATATGGACGAAATCTGGAAAAGTATTGATAAGATAAATTTCCCATTACTTATTGGTGCTTTTATCTTTTACTTCATTGGCGGCTATTTGCTATATGGTGCATTATTTGCCGCTGTTGGTGCAGCAGTTGACAATGAGGCCGACACACAACAATTCATGCTCCCGATTACCATTCCGCTTATTCTTTCATTTGTAATGGCACAGTTTGTTATGAATAATCCTGAAGGGCCAATGGCATTCTGGTTTTCTATAATTCCATTTACATCACCAATAATTATGATGGTTCGCCTGCCTTTCGGGATACCTTATCCTTACACAGATTTATGGATTTCTATGTCGTTGCTGATTATCGGTTTTATTGCAACGACTTGGTTTGCTGGTAAAATTTACCGCACAGGAATTCTTATGTATGGCAAAAAAGTGAATTACAAAGAATTATGGAAATGGATTCGTTATCACTAAAATCAACCTTGTGCGAATTGCAATCATAGATTTAGGCACGAATACATTTAACCTGATGGTGGCTGAAATTGCCGCCAATCATTCTTACAAAATTATTTTCAACACTAAGATTGCAGTGAAGCTTGGTGAAGGTGGAATAAATACCAATGTTATTACGCCATCTCCATTTCAACGCGGTATTGATGCAATGCAAAAACATCTTGAAACTGCTAATAGATACAGTGTAACAAAGATTTTTGCCTTTGCTACTTCTGCAGTGAGAAGCGCGAAAAATGGAAATGATTTTGTAGCTGAAATTAAAAAACAGACCGATATTGAAGTAAATATTATCTCAGGAGAAAAAGAAGCAGAACTGATTTATGCCGGTGTTCGTCAGGCATTGGACATAGGCCCAGACAAGGCTCTGGTGATGGATATTGGCGGAGGAAGCACAGAGTTCATCATTTGTAATAATGAACAGATTTTCTGGAAGCATAGTTTTGATTTAGGCGTTTCTCGGATGTATGAATTCTTTAAACATTCTGAACCGGTTACGGAGTTCGAAATTCAAAAAATCGATAATTATTTAAGAGAAAAACTGCAGCCACTTTTCAAAGCTGTTGAGCAACATCCGATTGATACGCTAATTGGTTCTTCAGGCTCGTTTGATACTTTTGCAGAAATGATTTTTTGCAGGTTTCACCAAGAGAAAACGCTTGACAACAAAACTTCTTACGAATTTAATCTCGAAGATTTTAATAAAATTCACAACCTGATTATAAAATCAAATCTTGATGAACGTTACAAAATGGAAGGATTAATTGAAATGCGGGTAGATATGATTGTCCTTGCATCATTGTTTACTAATTTCATTTTGCGTGAATTTGACATAAAAAAAATGAGGCTTTCTACCTTCGCATTAAAAGAGGGTGTTTTATCAGAAATAACAAAAAAGCTATGAAACGTATTTTAATAATTGACGATGAAAATAGTATACGCAGAACACTGCGTGATATCCTTGAAAACGAAGGATACGCTATTGATGATGCACCCGATGGTTTAGAAGGGCTTAAACTTGTTAAGTCCAATCATTATGATGTTGTTTTATGTGATATCAAAATGCCAAAGATGGATGGTTTGGAAGTTTTAGATAAAATACTTGAAACTAATTCTGATGTACCTGTTGTTATGATTTCAGGGCACGGTAACATTGACACCGCTGTAGATGCTATCCGCAAAGGCGCTTACGATTACATTTCAAAACCGCCAGATTTAAATCGGTTACTTGTTACAATCCGCAATGCATTTGAGAAATCAAACTTAGTTACGGAGACAAAAATTCTGAAAAAGAAAGTCAGCAAGAAGTACGAAATGATTGGAGAATCAGGTTCTATCAAAAAAATTCACGAAATGATTAGTCGCGTTGCACCAACAGATGCACGCGTTTTAATTACCGGAGAAAACGGAACCGGGAAAGAGTTAGTTGCTCACGCTATACATGAGAATAGTCAGCGTTCTTCAGCTCCATTAATTGAAGTGAACTGCGCTGCAATTCCATCAGAGTTAATTGAAAGCGAATTGTTCGGGCATGAAAAAGGAGCTTTCACTTCTGCCATCCGCCAGAAAAAAGGAAACTTTGAATTAGCAGATGGCGGAACTTTATTTCTGGATGAAATTGGAGACATGAGCCTTTCCGCTCAAGCAAAAGTTTTGCGAGCCTTGCAGGAAAGTAAAATTACAAGAGTTGGAGGCGACAAGGAAATAAATGTAAATGTGCGTGTGATTGCCGCCACAAATAAAAACCTGAAAAAGGAAATTGAAAAAGGAAATTTTCGTGAAGATTTATACCATCGATTGGGCGTTATTCTTATTCATGTTCCATCGCTCAATGAGCGCAAAGATGATATCCCTACACTGGCAAAACACTTTCTTCAACAGATTTGCCAGGAATACGGAATGCCGCAAAAAGAATTTGCAACCGATGCGCTGAAAGCATTGCAAAGCATTGACTGGACAGGCAACATTCGCGAATTACGAAATGTGGTAGAGCGTTTAATAATTCTCTGTGATAAGAAGATTACTGCTGCGGATGTAAATACCTACGTAAAAGCACACAAATCCTGAAATCGTAAATTTTGAGCAAAGCAATCCTTTATATGCTCATCAGCACACTGGCTTTTTCGCTGATGAATTTGCTAGTGAAATTTCTTCCTGATATTCCACCCCACGAACTCATTTTCTTTCGCTCATTAGTTTCTATTATTCTAAGTATATCTTCTATTCATTATTATGGTTTAAATCCATTTGGGAATAATAAGAAATCATTGTTTTTGCGTGGATTTATTGGATTGATTTCGTTATCTATTTACTTTTCAACATTGCAGGCAATTCCACTGGGAACTGCAGTTACACTTCAAAACCTTAGTCCCATTTTTACAGCAATTTTTGCAATGATATTTCTGGGTGAAAAATTAAAACCCATGCAATGGTTATTCTTTGCAGTTTCTTTTACAGGTGTTGCTTTTATCAAAGGTTTTGACGAGCGCATCAGCCTCTTTTGGCTCTCGCTTGGAATTGCTTCGGCAATGTTTTCAGGGCTAGCCTATTCAGTGGTGAGAAAATTAAGAGATACTGACCATCCAATTGTTGTGGTCTTTTATTTCCCACTTGTCTCGCTCCCGTTTGCTGCAATTGCCTGTCTTTTTCAGTGGGTAACTCCTACTCCACTTGATTTGCTTTTCCTTGTGTTAATGGGAATTTGTGTGCAAATAGGGCAGTTGTATATGACTAAAGCTCTTCATGCAGAAACAACAGGAAAAGTGATGATTTTACAATACCTGAGTGTTGTTTATGCACTTGCGTTTGGCTGGGGGTTCTTTGGCGAAACCCATGGCTGGCTTGCTGTTCTAGGGATATCTTTAGTTGTAGCTGGTGTTTTACTGAACATTCTTTACAGCAAAAGACAGGATGCAAAAAAAACTATTGCTTCCATTTAATGTTGCACCCAATACTCACCTTTTGCTCTGGATTCACAGATTTTCCTTCAAGAATTGCATCTAGCGCCTCACGAATATCTTTTCCGGTAACAGGCTTTCCATTGGATGGTCGCGAATCGTCTAATTGTCCACGGTAAATGCATTTTAAGTCACTATCAAAAATGCTGAAGTCTGGCGTACATGCGGCAGAATAAGCACGTGCAACATCCTGAGTTTCGTCATATAAATATGAAAAGGGGAAATTATTTGCCATCGCAAATTCTTTCATTTTTACTGGTCCGTCCTGCGGATATTTCACTACATCATTTGAACTTATGGCAATGAACGAAACACCATTAGGAATATAATCATTTGCAAGTTTTACAAGTTCATCTACTATATGAACCACAAAAGGACAATGATTGCAGATGAACATAATCACTGTTGCTTTATCTGATTTAAGTTCATTTAGCGATATTACTTTACCTGAAACGGTATCGTGCAATGAAAATTCCGGTGCTGAAAAGCCAAGAGGAATTATAGTTGTTGGGGTTTGTGCCATTTATTTCTTTTTAGTTTTTCATCCATCCCGTAATACTGTATCGTTCTTTATTTGTGGGCAAAACTTCGTGCTCAATTTCATCACTTTTAAAACAAATGAAACGACCGAATACTGGAATTAAATCCATGTAAGTTTCATTATTGTAAATACGCAATTGTCCCCCGTCTCCATCCTTCCAATCTCGGTTAAGATACAATACACAGGAAATTGTGCGGCCTGAATCTCGCTGAAAACGGTCAAGATGCTTTTTATAAAAACTACCTTCAGGGTAAACAGCAAAGTGAAATTCCATTTCTTTCAGTCCAAGAAAAAATTCGCGATTCAGAAACTGTTTAAGTTCCTGCATTTGCAGCCAAAACTGTTGTTGAAATTCTGTTAGATTATCTTCATCCAGCCAGTGTACATAATCATTGCGTATTTCGGAAACTACTTTATGTTCCGTGCCTTTTCCTATGCCTGCCTTTTTAAATTCTCCATTTTTAAAAAGCAGCATTTCTTCTTTTAAGAATTCTTGCAATAAATCAGCGGCAAATAAATCATCGGTAACAGCCCAGCCTTTTACGGCAAGATTGTCGGCTAATTCATTAAAAACAGATTCAGGTAATTTCATTTTCTTGCTAAGTTGCTTAGGCACAAAGTTGCAGAAAGAAATTTACTAACAACGAGTAAAAAGAAAACTGTATTCATTATTTTTAGGGTATGGAAAACGAAGAAAATTATTTTAAAGGCAGAGGTGCACAGCTTAACACTGCCAACCGTTTTCTGAAACAAGAATATGTAAAGGAACATATTGAAGCACTTGATGAAGAATTTTTAGGTGATGAGCGCACAAAACTATTTTTTGAGCATCCTAAAAAAATCATCAACAAAGTGGAAAGCCCTGATATTCCCGGAATGTATTCACTCAATCCTTATCAGGGATGTGAGCACGGCTGCATTTATTGCTATGCACGCAATGCTCATCAATACTGGGGTTTTAGCGCAGGTCTGGATTTTGAACGCAAAATAATTGTTAAACCCGATGCCGCCAAACTACTGCGCGAGGCATTTGACAAAAAAAGCTGGGTTCCATCACCCGTAATGGTCTCTGGCAATACAGATTGTTATCAACCTATTGAAAAAAAGCTAAAAATAACTCGGCAGCTATTGGAGATTTTTCTGGAATACCGCAACCCGATTGGCATGATAACAAAGAACAGTCTTATTCTTCGCGATACTGACTTATTGAGCGAACTTGCAAAGCACAAATTGGTTCACGTTATGGTATCTATCACATCACTGAAAGAAGAATTGCGTCTAAAAATGGAGCCACGCACGGCCTCTGCAAAAAAGCGACTGAATATTTTAAACCAATTATCAAAAGCGGGTGTGCCTTGCGGAGTGATGACTGCGCCCATTATTCCCGGGCTTAACAGCATGGAAATTCCAAGCATCATTAAACAGGCTGCCGACAACGGAGCAGTAAATGCGGGCTACACCATAGTTCGACTGAATGGTTCTATTGGCGAGATTTTCACAGACTGGATTCACAAAAATTTTCCAGACAGGGCAGAGAAAGTCCTGCATCAGATTCAGGAGTGCCATGGCGGACAATTGAACGACAGTCGCTACGGCACACGCATAAAAGGTGAAGGCAAAATTGCCGATTCTATTAAACAGATATTTGTGAACTCAGTAAAACGCTATATGAAAGGCCGCTATTCAGAAGAATTAAATACAGCCGCTTTTCGCAGGCCGGGCGAAGCAAAGCAATTGGAATTGTTTTGATATTTTCGCGCTGCAATGCGTGGATTTTCTCTTGTTTTAATTCTTTCTTCAACCCTTAGCGCCTTTGCGCAGGAGAGTCCGAGCAAAATAGAACTGCTGCATGCCAACGAGCTGCAATACGATGAACGTCAAACAGGCAAAGTGCGCAGGCTGTTGGGAGATGTGCAGTTCAAACACGATGATGCACTTATGTTTTGCGACAGCGCATGGCTCTATAGCGAAACCAATACCATGGATGCCTTCAGCCGTGTTCATATTAAACAAGGCGATACGCTTGACCTATATGGAGAAAAACTTAACTACAACGGCAACACAAAAGTGGCAGTGGTTACCGGCAATGTGGTGCTCATTGATAAAGAAATAAAACTCACCACCGACAGGCTAACATATGACCGCACCAGTGGGATCTCCAACTACACAACAGGCGGAAAAATAGTACAGAAAGAAGACACACTTACAAGTATTTTAGGCTATTATTATTCTGGAGAAAAAATGCTGCACTTCCGGAAAAATGTAGTGCTTGTAAATCCTAAATACACCATCAACTGCGATACGCTGAAATTCAAAACCACCACAGAGGTGGCTTATTTCCTTGGCCCCACCGTAATTGTAAGCGATGAAAATACCATCTATTGCGAAAACGGGTGGTATGATACCCGCAAGGATGTTTCACAGTTCAATCAACATGCAAAAATTACTTCAAAAGAACAAACCATAACTGGTGACAGCATTTATTATGACCGCGCAACCGGTTTCGGAAAAGCCATCAACAATATCATCCTTCGCGATACCGTGCAGGAAGTGGTTATCAACGGTGATTACGGAGAGTTCTTTCGCAGCGATGAAAAAACGATTGTAACCGGCAAAGCTCTTATGAAACAAAACTTAAGTGGCGACACACTTTACCTCCATGCAGATACACTTAAAACCACACTTGATACACTATCAGACAAACGCACGTTATTTGCATTCTACAAAGCTAAATTCTTTAAAAACGATTTTCAGGGAATGTGTGACTCATTGGTATATTCCTATAAAGATTCGGCTATAAGTATGTTCCGAACACCAATACTTTGGAACGATAGTAACCAATTAACCTCCGACACCACTTTCCTGCAAATGGCAAACGGAAAAATGCATGAAATGCGCATGCGCAATAATGCCTTTATTATTTCAAGCGAAGATACAGCGCACTTCAACCAGATAAAAGGCAAAAATATGAATGGTTTTTTCGAGAACAGTAAACTCTACAAAGTTCGCGTTATCGGCAACGGGCAAACCATTTATTATGCACACGAAGATGACAAACCTGTTGAAAACGTAAACAAAGCCGAAAGCAGCGACATGTTAATTTTCGTTGACAGTAACAAGGTAAAATCCATCACCTTCATCACCAAGCCTGACGCTACACTTTATCCTCTAAAAGAAGTTACAAAAGAAGACTTGAAGCTCAAAGATTTTTCATGGAAGAACATTCTGCGACCAAGAAGAATTGAAGATGTTTTTAAGTGGGAATAAACCATCACACTGAACTTGGTTTAGTGTCTTATTAATAAGAAGATGCTGAAACAAGTTCAGCATTACAACATCCTATTCAAAGTGAAACGACAGCAAAAATGCCATTGAGTTCAGTTTATTGATACTTTGGGTATAAATGGTTTCGTCCTTAACCAACAGATTATTCAGTCCAAATGAGACTTTCAGTTCAGGGGAAAACTTAAAATACTGCATGTAAATATCAAAGCCCACGCCTAATTCATAAGCATAATCGAGACGATTGAGCTTTACCACCACTTCGTTATCTCCCGTTTTTATTTTGGATTGTGAAGCCATATCCATAATAAACTTACCTCCACCCAGAACATAAACCCTCCAATTGCCATCGTTTATCCTCACCGATTTAAATTTCAGTGAAAGCGGAAACTCCAATAAAACCGATTCTAATTTTTGTTCTTCGCTTCGTTGTACCGGTTGCCCGAGAGTGTCTAATGTGCTCAGCGTATATTGCAATCTGCGGTCGGCAAAAGAAAGATCGGGAATAAAACGAAGGTTAAAGTGCTGCCCAATTCTAAGGTCAGTAATAATACCAAGGTTAAAACCCACCTGCGGGTGAGGGTCAATTACAAAAACTGAATCAAATTGTTGAATATTTTCAACATTACGCACCCTGAACGTTGTACTGTTTACGCCCAATGTAAAACCGAAATGCAACCGCTGACGATCGTATTTAGGCAACCGCTTATGAGGATCTCCTTCAAATTTTCTGTTAAAAATCTGTGCATTAGTTTGCTCCGGAAAAAGACAAAATAATAAGAGTGCAGACAGGATAATCCGCATAAATGCTACAAATCTCAGTTGTGAGGTTACACTTTGTCTAACCTGTTTTTTTACCCACATAAATTGTTGCTATACCAAAAGTAAGTGGTTTCATTTTGGTAGCGCTAAATCCTGTTTTAATTAAAAGCCGGGTAAAGTTTTCTCCATCAGGGAATGATTTTACAGATTCTGGTAAATAGGTATATGCCGAATTATCTTTAGATATTACTTTCCCGAAGAATGGTAATATGCTGTTAAAGTAAAAGTTATACAGTTGCTTCACAGGGAATGTTACGGGTTTTGAGAATTCAAGTACAACAAATGTTCCGCCCGGTTTAAGCACCCGATAAATATCAGTAAGTCCTTTTTCAAGGTTTTCGAAGTTGCGCACACCAAAAGCAACGGTAACTGCATCAAAATTATTGTCCGCAAACAAAAGTTTTTCTGAATCGCCTAACTGAAGTTCAATTTTATCTTCCAGCTTTTTCTTTTTTATTTTCTGTTTTCCAACGGCCAGCATTCCTTCAGAAATGTCTACTCCCGTTATTTTATCTGGGTTCAGACTAAGGGCTTCAATGGCTAAATCACCTGTTCCTGTAGCAATATCTAAAATGGTTTTAGGCTTTGCATCTTTCAAAAAAGCGATTGCTTTTTTTCTCCATAACACATCAATTCCTAATGAAAGAAAATGATTCAAAAAATCGTAGCTGGGCGAAATGTTGTTGAACATCTCAGCCACTTGCTCTTTTTTTCCTGCTTCTGTTTTATAAGGTGTAACTGTCATTTTCTTAAAAGGGAGCGCAAAGATAGGCTTTATTCCCTGTTTTTCGAGTCAATAATAATGGTAACCGGACCATCATTGATAAGACTTACTTTCATATCGGCACCAAACTCTCCGGTTTGTAGGGGCTTATTCAATTCCTTTTCCAATTGCTTTATAAACGCCTCATAAAGCGGAATTGCAACTTCCGGTCGCGCAGCTTTAATGTAAGATGGCCGGTTGCCTTTCTTAGTTGAAGCATGCAATGTAAACTGGCTGATCAGCAATATGTCACCTCCACATTCCTGAACACTTAAATTCATTACTCCGTTTTCATCACCGAAAATTCTAAGCCGGCATATTTTCCCGCAAAGCCATTCAATGTCTTCGAATGTATCTGCTTCTTCAATGCCCAGTAGGATTACAAGACCTGAATTTATCTGACCTTTTATTTCTCCTTCAATTTTTACCGATGCTTCGGAAACACGCTGAATGACTGCCTTCATTAATCACTTGGTTTTAGGCTGATGTTTAAACAATGGCAATGAAGTTACACGTGCAAGTTCTTCGGCTGCCATATTACCTTCTTTAGTAAAAGCCCAGGTAAATAAGGCTTTTATCGGGTGGGTTTTACAAATTTCTTCTACTGCCTTTAACGTTAACTTTCGTGCTATTCCCTTTCTGCGGTATTCGTCTAAAACCATTGCAGAGCATAGATACAAAGCGTCATAAGTGACTTTCAGCGGGGTAAGCTCGTAAAGTTCTTTCTCGGAAATTTTATTTTCAAGAAAACGATTCATTAAATCTGTTGTAGTAGGTATCAATAAAATCCAGGCTGAAGGGCCTTTGCCATCATCGTATTCAGAAACAGTGGAAGGGTGTATTTGCTTTAAATGCTCCAACACCCCTTCATTTACATCCAACTGGTCGGGATCATTTTTAGTGGCAAAGGTATCCTCTGCCAGTTGTATCATACGTTCAAAATTACTTAAACCCATTGGGCAAAATTACAAATTCAAGTAAAGCATATTAAAAGCAAAAGCCCCCTGCGTGTGCAGAGGGCTTTTATGTTCAGTGAAATAGTTTAAAGATGGCTGATATATTGGTCTAATTCAGCTACGCTGCTTGAGAACCAGAACGCGTTGTTTACAATATAGTAGTTCTGTTTATCAACTGTATTTGCAAATGCCATTTTAGCTAATTCCAGTTTTGAACTTTCAAAGCTGAACAGTTGCATCAGTTCTGACACCTGCGCAGCAGTGAGGCTGTTCATGCTGATGGCTTGTCTGGCTACCTGCAGTTTACCGCTATCGAACCACTGATTGCTAATTGTGTTTTTCAGTTGACCGAAAGCAACAGGATTCATACCCATTGGTATTTGAGCCGGCATTGGCTGGTAATATCCGGAAGTTGATGTTCCGCAATGACCGGGTGTATTAGTTTGATATGCAGGAAAAACAGGTGAATAGCTTAATTGCAAATGGTTGAAGCAATCAACACGTGCATTTACATTAGAACCTGCAGGAATATCAATAAGTCCATTGTAAACAACCTGCTTTTGAAATCCCCATTGGGTAGGAAAATATTTTGAAACTATTAAAGGGTAGCGACCGGGCAAAACCTGATTCATGGTAAAACTGTTGCCTGTATTACCGAAAAACTGGTTATTAAAAATCACTTCATAGTTGGCATTGTCAACCATCATAAGGTTAAGACTTGAGTAGTGATTTGCTTTTAGCGATAATACGCTGAAACTGATGATAAGAGTAAGGATTAAATTTTTCATTTTGACCTCCGTTTTTAAGTTTGATATACGCAAAACCAATTTCGTGCCAAACTCTGGAATGGTTATTAATCGATGAAGCAGCAACCTTTTAAATAGACATCCGTTAGAATTAGCACAAACCCCTTCAATTAAATACCATGAAGAATTTAGCAGCACTAGTAGTTTTAGCAGCAGTTTTTACTGCAGCAACGGCACAAAACAAAGGCAAATCAAGTGCTATCAGTTATACTAAAGTTACACCCGGCAAAGGTGTTGGCGAATTAGTATTGGGTATCTCATCTGAGAAAGCAATTGAACTACTTGGACTTCCCGAAAAATCGCGCAGTTACCAGCAAGAACAGGACGAAGAAGTGGTGAAATTCGGCAAAAATATTAGTCAGGAGTTATGTTACAATACACACTACGACCGTGTTTTCAAATATAAAAACGACTGCGAGGCAAATATTGAATATCCCGTTTATAAACTTTACTTCCGTAACAATCATTTAGTGTATATAGTACTTACCTCTTATGGTTATGACGATGCACTTTACAGCAAATTCACTGCAGGCAACAACATCAGCTTCCACAGTTCAGGACAAAAAATTAAAACTGCTATGGGACATCCTGAAATCATTCAGGAAAAATACGTTGGTGAATACTTGTATTTGCAAAGCGGTATTGACTTTCTTACTGAAAACAATGAAATGCGCGCCATGTTTATCTACGACCCGCTGGAAAACGAAGTAGCTCAGGCTATCAAGCAGCAATCGGGATACTAGAATTCCAATTTACTCTATTATTATTTTCCTTACTTCGTTGCTGATCTGCACGAAGTAAATTCCCGGCAAAAGGTTACTGACATTAACTTCGGTTAATGGTGTTGAAACCAGTTGCGACAGTATTGTTCTTCCATTTATGTCAATCAAATTCATTGGCGTATTGATTAATGTACCGCTGCATACCAATGTAATCTTATCGTCTGCCGGATTAGGAAAAACAGTAAACCTAATTTGGTTTACTTCATCCCCTATTGATGTTATACATGCCTGACCTGTATTGATAAGCACTTTTGAATAATAAGCACTAACAGTAATGCTGCCGCAAACAACATTACTATCTAAATCAAGATACAAATTAATGAGTTGAAAAACAGAATCATTGTCAGTCGGATTGACAAACAATTCGGGTATCATGCTCAAAGTATTGTAACCGGCAAAGGCATTTTTTGTGTGCTCATCCTGTCCGCTGAAACTCTGCCAGACCGCAAGTGTATTGTTTTGCGGAGTGCCCTGCGGACGCAGCACCGCATGGTTTGCAGCATAGGGCTGAAAATAATAATTACTGTCAAGCACACCTTGCTCAAAAACATTCGGATTAAAATAATCAATCTGACGCAGTGGATAAGAGGAGGAGTTTAACGCACATAAAACATTTTGCTTTACTTCTATTCTGTTGAGTGTATCATTTACCTGAAAACCACCGTTAATATCAAGACCAACTGTGCTTCCGAAAACCACATTGCCAATAATACTATTATCACTGCTGCCGCTGTTTTGAAAAATACCTTTCTGGGGTATATTGTAAACGGTGTTATTTTCAAACGTGTTGTTATTTACATAATTATCGAAATACAAGCCCGGGGTTTCAAATGTTCCGTTGTATGTTCCATCTATATTGCCTTGTGTATCGTAAGCAATGTTATTCCTGAAAACAGTGTTGTGCGATAATCCGCCAAAAGCTTTAAATGGTGCCCCATCATTATTCAGTAACATGCAATGCGATGCAGTATTTTTCTCTACAACAGAATATGCTCCGTCACAACTGATACCGCAATAGCCTACACTGTCAATGGTGTTATGATGCAGGTAACAGGAGTCGGCAAAGTTTACTGCTATGGCAGAAAGATTGGCTTGTCCTCCAATACCACTGTTGCGGAATTGACCTATATTTTTAAAACTACAATGACTTACCTCTGTGTTTCCTGCTGCATTTATATCAACTCCATGCCCGTCTACTTCATCAAAGCGGCAGTTTTCAATCAGATGATATTTGCCGCGTGTATATACCCCGTAATTATACTGTCCGAAAAACTCACAATCTCTGACAATTGCGTGCTGTGTCTGATTACTTGTTTGCACGCCAGCATTGCCTTGCTTTTCAAATCGTATTCCGCTGATGGTAACATAATGCGCATTGTTCTGCAAAAGAATTCCTGCATTACGCACTGATGCTTCACAAAATAATTCGTCAGCAGTTCCGTTTGCTGGAATAAACCAGAGTTTAGAATTTACACTGTCGTAATACCATTCCTTTGCAGCATTCAGGCATGAATCCTTGTCGTAGAAAAAATAGCCATAGCCGCCAATGGCAGAAAGTGTTAGCGCAGGTGAATAATTTACCTGACCGTTCTGATAAGTTGATACTGTTGATTTTTCCCAGCACCATTGTGCAGTATGAACACAAACTTTTGCCCCATT
This sequence comes from Bacteroidota bacterium, assembly GCA_947478465.1. Taxonomy (GTDB): domain Bacteria; phylum Bacteroidota; class Bacteroidia; order SXHM01; family SXHM01; genus SXHM01. Next base: position 40,160 of record CANJWH010000004.1, on the reverse strand, counting down.
CCAGTAGCCATTTGTTTGTGTAAGGGCTGCATCTTTAAGATACGTTGTTTGTGCAGAATCCAATTGATAATAAATTCCTTCATTGGGTGTGCGGGCAATAATCTGTTCTTTGTTATTGGCAAAGAAATTTTTTACCGTGCCGCTGAATGTTGCATAATATTTAGTTCCGTCCTGTGTCCAGTTTTGAACTGTATCTGCCCCGCTGATAACGGGTTTTGCTCCGCTGCCGTAATTGGTTATTACAATACGTGCTCCCGAAGTTCCTCCGCTGAACAGGGTAAGTGTTTCGCGAAACAAACTTCCGCATTCAAGAAAAACAGTATCACCTGCTGCAATCGTGCCAACCTGCGACAGATTTTTATACGGATTACCTTGTGTACCCGTGCCTACCGTGCTTCCGTTTACAGAAGATACATAATGGTTGCCAGCAAACAGCGCATTGCTGATAAGTGCTGCGTATATAAAAGAAGAAAAGGATTTCATAGTCATGTGTATTGGTTTTACAAAGCTATGAATAGGCAAATGCAAAATGGTTTAATTTACTATAGAAGAACTTAAAAAACAACATCGAAAAATTGAAAATCAAATCACCTAAAATCCATATATAATATATCTATCGGGTGTGGATAATAGCTATCCACCTATGCATAATTAGTATCCGATTTTCATATAATACCTCAATCCTATTTGTATAATAATAAACTCAGCCTTGTATAAAATTGGCAAACAATTATCTGAGTATCAGCACTAAATTTCCTAAATTTGTTACCCAAATCAATCTTATGCATAAATACCTGCTGATTAGTATTGCCTGTCTGCTTAGTTTTACAGCACCTTTAAAAGCGCTTTGTCAGGAGGCTGAAACACCTGCAAAATACACCAGCCAGATTGGGGTAAACACCACGTTTTTCTTCAAACAGTTTCTTAATTTTTCGCAGAACAATACCATTGCCGTAAGCCCTTATGTGCTTACCTATAAACTTATTTCGCCAAAAAATCATGCCTTCCGCATGGGTGTGGGTGGTACTTACAGCAATAAAAAAGAAACATTTGAAAACACCGGACAACTTCCGCGCACAACCAATGCCTACACCCTTGATTTCAGCGCAGGATATGAATACCGTCAGCCTTTGTCTGAGCGCTGGCTCTGCTTCTTTGGTGCCGATGCCATTACCGATTTAATTTCAAGCAAAGTAATTGCCACCGACCCTTCTGATGAAGTAACCACCATTACCAAAACCACCAAATACGGAGGTGCAATGGTAGTGGGCATTCAGTTTAATATCTCCAAACGCATAAGCCTCTTTACCGAAACATCGGTTCAGTTCACCAACAGCAAATCATCGTTTGAATCAACATTCCTGAACAATCCCGGGTTTAACTCCAAACAGGTAACCCGCGAAACAAATATTAACTTTGTTTTGCCCACATCACTGTTTCTTGCTATAAATTTATAAAATCAACATTTCTGAATCATGGCAAAAAAAATCAACATCCTTCTTCTTTCAGCAATAGTGCTGATGGTGATATTAAATGCCTGCCGTAAAGAAACTCCGGTAACGGGTTCTTCTACTCCTACCCTGCCCGAAACACCATACAATTATGTAAACCAGAACTTCGGCCAGATGGGCGACCCTTTCTTTAATCAGCCTGCCAGCAATATGCTAACTAATGAAGGCGCAACCCTAGGCAGAGTGTTATTTTACGATGCTAAACTTTCACTTAATAACACTGTAGCCTGCGCTACCTGCCACAAACAGAACTTTGCCTTTGCCGACAACGCAAAAGGAAGCACCGGCTTTGAAAGCAAAACAACACCGCGCAACTCACCAGCCATTATCAATCCCGGCATGAGCAACGGTTATTTCTGGGATATAAGAGCTACACTGTTGGAAGAACAGGTATTAATGCCTGTAAAAAATCACGTAGAGATGGGTCTTGAGAATATGGATAACCTTGAAGTAAAACTCAGAAAACTGGATTACTATGCTCCGCTTTTTGAAGATGCTTTTGGCTCAACAGAAATAACCCGTGAACGTATTGCTATGGCGCTGTCGCAGTTTCTGCGCTCTATGGTTTCGTACCGTTCTAAATACGATGTTGGCATGGCCATTAATTTTGAAAACTTCAGCACTCTTGAAAGAATGGGTAAAGATTTATTCTTTAGTTGGGATATGCCTTGTCAGGGTTGCCACAACGGAAATAATTTAAATGGTTGGGGAACATCAGCCGCCAACATTGGTCTGGACGACAATTATACCGATAATGGAATGGGTGATTTATTAGCAAATCAGGATCCTTCATTTGATGGCTTATTTAAAGTTCCTTCACTGCGCAATGTGGCGGTAACAGCGCCTTACATGCACGATGGACGTTTTAACACTTTAGAAGAAGTAATAGAGCACTACAACACAGGCGTAAAAAAACACCGCAATCTTGATTACCGCTTAACCGAAGGAGGCGGTGGTATTTTCCTTGAAGGCGATGGCAGTGGAAACGGCATCCCTGTTATTGATCCTTTACCAGGTGGTGGCAGTTTTGATTTTGGTAATCCAAGAAAACTAAACCTTACCGAAACTCAGAAACGTGCATTGGTTGCTTTTATGCAAACCCTTACGGATTATGAGTTAATGCGTGACCCTAAGTTTTCGAATCCGTTTAAGTAATTACTCTCACCAATTAGAGCACTAAGTTCACTAAAGTTCAATTTCAGGTTTTCATCCAAAGAACACAACTTAGTGATCTTGTGTACTTAGTGGTAAAAAAAATCTCATACTAAATCTAAACCCCAGCAATCCTATACGGAATGTAAACTCATTCCATTTTATCTTCAGCAAAAAAATAAGAATAGAAAACCTCCCGAACTGCCTGAAGTTGTTACTAAGAAAATCGCACTGAAACCATAACTTCAGGAAAGGAAAAAGTATAGCAAACTCGCCTTTGTAGCTGTCAAAACCTATTCTGAAAAAACGTCCGATTTTGAAATCAGTAATGTGTTGAATGCCGCAACTGTTCTTGTTTTTAGTGCTTTTAATAGAAGAAGCACGCGCCACATAACGAATAACAAAAGGAATATTAAGATTTGCATATACCTTATCATTATGTAGCTCAAAACCCAGCCTCAAAGGCATTTCAGCAGTAGCTCTTCTTTTCTCAAAAAGAGTTAAATGATAAACCGTATTACTTGCTTTGCGAAATTTGCGCATAAATTAGAATTATCGTCATGCTGAATTTATTTCAGCATCTAAAAAACTAAGACACTGAAACAAGTTCAGAGTGACGAGCAACAAAAGTAAATCTTTAACTTCGCTGCAAACATGAAAATCCTCACCACCTCCCAAATCCGCGAGGCCGATGCATATACCATAAAGCACGAGCCCATCTCTTCTATTGATTTGATGGAGCGGGCAGCAAACGCATGCGTAGAATGGATTGCAGGCCGCTATTCGGATCTTAATGTATTTTACTTCTTTTGCGGAACAGGCAACAATGGCGGTGATGGATTGGCTATTGCTCGTATTCTTAACACCGCAAAATATTATAAAATCAAAGTATTTGTTATCCGCCACAACGATAAAACATCACCCGATTTCTCCATTAACCATGAACGTCTTAATAAGAGTAAGAATATTGATTTAATTGATATTTCAGTAAGCAACGAACTTCCCGAAATTACTTCAGACATTATTGTTATTGATGCTTTGTTAGGGACAGGTTTATCAAAATTATTATCCGGATTATTAAGTGATACAGTTGAAAACATCAATAAATCAAATGCATCTGTAATCTCCATTGATATTCCTACGGGGCTTTATGCAGAAGACAATTCATCCAACAGAGGAAAGGTAATCTGTGCAGATTACACCTTAACATTTGAATTACCGAAACTTGCTTTTCTTTTCCCGGAAAACGCACCATTTGTTGGTGAATGGCAGGTATTGCCTATTGGATTGAGCACGGAATTTATTGCACAAACAACTACCAATTATCATTATTTAACAGAAGAAAATATTTTACCCCTTCTGAAAAAGCGGGATAAATTTTCGCACAAAGGGACGTATGGTCACGCCCTGATTATTGCCGGTAGCAAAGGTAAAATGGGTGCAGCGGTATTGGCTGTAAAAAGCGCGTTGCGGGCAGGCGCAGGGCTTGTTTCAGCACATATTCCAAATTGCGGTTATACAGTGTTACAATCCACAGTGCCAGAAGCCATGTGCGAAACCGATGTAAATGAAACACATATTTCAGGACGGATAAAAACAGGAAACTGCAATGCCGTTGCTGTTGGTCCGGGCATTGGTAATGACGCTGACACAGTAAGAGCATTAAAATTAATGATACAGGATACCACAGTAAATACGGTGTTTGATGCCGATGCACTCAATATAATTGCTGAAAACAAAACGTGGTTTCCTTTCATTCGTGGCGGAAGTATTCTTACTCCACATCCAAAAGAGTTTGAACGGCTGTTTGGTAAAAGTGATAATAGTTTTGAACGATTAAAGCTGCAACGCGAAATGGCCATGAATTATGGGTTTTATATTGTTTTAAAAGGTGCGCATACTAGCATTGCATTCCCTGACGGAAGTGTTTACTTCAACTCAACGGGCAATTCCGGCATGGCAACCGGAGGCAGCGGTGATGTGCTTACCGGCATTATCTGCGGTTTACTTGCACAAGGCTACAAACCCTATGAAGCAAGTGTATTGGGAGTTTACTTACACGGTGTTGCAGGAGATATTGCTGCAGAGAAAATGAGCGAAGAAGGAATGACGGCTATGGATATTATTGAGGGAATGGGGGAAACGTGGAAAGCTATCTGGAAAAAGAGTTCAGCAACGTAACAAACTCCTGAGCCCTTTTATTTCCAAATGTTTTCGCTTCACAGTTCTTCACCCAACGTATGCCACGCGATGCACTGGTCAACCAAAGTTCATCTGCATCATTAAGAAAATTTTCTTCTATAGTTACTTCTTTCAATTCAATACCAGCATTCTTTGCAACAGAAAGCATCACCATCCGCATAACGCCATCCAGACACGCTTCTGATAGTAAAGGAGTATAAATAACATCATCCTTAACAACAAAAACATTAGCATTACTAGCTTCTGCAAGGCGTCCGGCATCATTCAGTAACAAGCAATCATCCAGTTTTTGTTCTTTGGTAAATTCAGAAGCAAGCACGTATAAGAGCGCATTACCACTTTTCAATTCTGAAAGTTTATTGAAGGGTTTCTTTATCTCACGGAAAATGCCAACACTTATTCCTTCTTCATTCAACACATATTCGGTATCAGGAATGGCTTCTGCCTCCAAAATCCAGGAAGCAGCATTGTTTTCACTTTGATAAAAACCTGAACCATCACGGTAAAATGTAAGTCTTGCCCTCCCCCCATGCGCTATTCCGTTTGCATTTGCCAGTTGTTCAACAGCAACAGCAAAATAATCAGAAGTGAAATATCCCGGCTTCTGCATCTTCAATGCCGCAAGGGTTTTATCCAACCGCTTGCAATGCTCCTCAACAAACAAAGCTTTGCCATTTTTAATTCGGACTGATTCAAAGAATGAATCGCCATAACGGAAAGCACGATGTGCATGGCTGAACAATAAAGTTCCTGCTGGCAATAGGTTTCCGTTATGTAAAATATAACTCATCTGCTGCAATAATACGGCTTTTGAATTTTACCTATTTTCGCAACCACTAAATAACCAAAAATGAACTACGATTTAATTGTTATTGGAAGCGGACCCGGTGGATACGTGGCAGCAATCCGAGCTGCTCAACTTGGTTTAAAAACCGCAATAGTTGAAAAATCTGAATTAGGTGGTGTTTGCCTCAATTGGGGTTGCATACCTACAAAAGCTTTATTGAAAAGCGCTCAGGTTTTTGAATACCTGAATCATGCCGCTGATTATGGAATAAAAGTTACAGGAGGTGAGGCCGATTTAACGGCCATAGTTACTCGTAGCCGCGGTGTTGCAGACGCGATGAGTAAAGGCGTTCAATTTCTTTTAAAGAAAAACAAAATAGATGTTATCCAGGGATTCGGAAAAATAAAGGCTGCAAAAAAAGTAGAAGTAAAAGCAGCTGACGGAACAACTGCTATTTATGAGGCAACAAGCATTATTCTCGCTGTAGGCGCTCGTTCACGTGAATTACCAAATTTAAAACAAGATGGTAAAAAAATCATTGGCTACCGTGAAGCGATGGTTTTGGATAAGAAACCAAATTCAATGGTAGTAGTTGGTTCAGGTGCTATTGGTGTTGAGTTTGCTTATTTCTACAAAGCAATTGGAGTTGATGTAACAATAGTTGAGTTCCTGCCAAATGTTGTTCCTTTAGAAGATGAAGAAGTTTCAAAACAATTAGCCCGTTCTTTCAAAAAAGCAGGAATAAAAATCATGACCGATTCATCAGTTGAATCAGTTGACGCAAGCGGCAAAGTATGCAAGGTTAAAGTAAAAACAAAAAAGGGAATTGAAGAACTTGAAGCAGATATTGTGCTGAGTGCTCTAGGAATTGCCTCAAATCTTGAAGGCATCGGATTGGAAGATGTTGGTATTGCTACTGATAAAGGAAAAATATTAGTGAACAAATATTACCAAACAAATATCCCGGGCATTTATGCTATCGGTGATTGTGTGCCCGGACAAGCATTGGCGCACGTTGCCAGCGCAGAAGGAATTATTTGTGTGGAGAAGATCGCAGGACATAATCCTGAACCTCTGGATTATAACAACATTCCGGGCTGCACCTATTGTCAACCCGAAATTGCTTCTGTTGGGTACACCGAAAAAGCAGCAACTGAAGCTGGTTATGAGTTAAAGATTGGCAAATTTCCATTTACTGCATCAGGCAAAGCAAAGGCAGGAGGCAATGCAGATGGATTTGTAAAACTGATTTTTGATGCAAAATATGGCGAGTTGCTGGGTGCACATTTGATTGGCTCAAACGTAACTGAAATGATTGCGGAACTTGTTCATGCCCGTAAGCTGGAAACAACAGGACACGAGTTGATAAAAACGGTTCATCCTCACCCGACCATGAGTGAAGCAATTATGGAGGCTGCTGCTGCTGCTTACGGAGAAGTGATACATCTCTAAATGTGCGGAATAACCGGAGTAATTGCTTTCAATGAAAAAGGAAAAGAAAGTTTTTCCTTGCTTGATAATTCACTGAAAACACTTGCTCTGCGCGGACCTGACGGAGAAGGTAAATACATTCACAACAATGTCGTTTTAGGTCACAGAAGGCTTGCTATCATTGACACAAGCGCTGTCGCCAATCAACCTTTTACAGACGCAACAGGAAGATACACCATCATCTTCAACGGTGAGTTTTTTAACTTTAATGAACATCGTGACAAAGTAAAAGACTATCCACTGCGCTCCACAAGCGACACCGAAGTTTTGCTTTACCTATTTATCAAATACGGTGCTGCATGCTTGGAATTTATAAATGGTTTTTTTGCTCTTGCAATTTACGATAATGTGGAAGAAAAAACCTTTATCGCCCGCGACAGGATGGGGATAAAACCCTTACTGATTTACAAAGACGAGAACAAGTTACTGTTTGCTTCAGAAATGAAAGCTTTGCTTGCGTTTGGCATTCCTCGCGAAATGGATCAAACATCCTTATGGCAATATATTCAGTTCAATTATATTCCTTCACCAAACTCCATTTTCAGAAATGTAAAGAAGATGGAAGCAGGAACTTTTATGGAAGTCCATAAAGGTGAAATCCGCACAAAAAGATATTATTACATTCCTGCTCAGCCGCCTGTAAATCCTGAGAAAGATTACGAAAAAGCAAAACAGAAACTTGAAGAATTATTGGATAATTCTGTTCAGAAAAGATTAATTTCTGATGTTCCACTGGGTGCTTTCCTCAGTGGAGGAATTGATTCATCTGTTGTTGTAGCTTTAGCTTCACGACACACCAAGCATCTGAACACATTTTCTATCGGCTACAAAGACGAGCCTCTATTTGACGAAACAAAATATGCTGAATTGGTGGCAAAGAAATTTAACACCAATCATACTGTTTTCAAACTCAGCAATGATGATTTGTTTCAAAATCTCCACAGCTTCCTGGATTATATTGATGAACCTTTTGCCGATTCATCTGCTTTGGCTGTGAATATCCTGAGCATGCAGACACGCAAACATGTAACTGTTGCGCTTTCAGGTGATGGTGCTGATGAAATGTTTGGCGGTTATAATAAACATTTAGCAGAACTCAGAGTAAGAAAAAAAGGTTTGAAAGAAAATGTTGTAAAAACACTAAACCCCGTGTGGAATGCACTACCAAAGTCTCGCAATTCTGCGTTTGGGAATAAAGTACGCCAACTGCAAAAATTCGGAGAAGGATTAAACCTTTCTGAAAAAGAACGATACTGGAAATGGGCTTCGTGGTATGATGCAGACGGTTCAGAGAAGTTGCTTGCGAAGTCGCAAAGACGCGAAGATTATGATAACCGAAAGAATGAGATTCTGAAGAACATAAAGGCTAACGGTGATTTCAATGAAGTTCTATACACTGATATGCATTTGGTTTTGCAAGGCGATATGCTTACAAAAGTAGATTTAATGAGCATGGCAAACAGCCTTGAAGTACGAGTTCCTTTTTTAGATTACACAGTTGTTGATTTTGCTTTTTCAATGCCTTCTGAGTTCAAAATTAATTCACAAACAGGAAAGAAAATTCTGAAAGAAACATTCAGAAAAGATTTACCTGAAGAGCTTTTCAATCGTGGAAAACAAGGATTTGAAGTTCCGCTGTTGAAATGGTTCAGAACAGGTTTAAAATCAATGATTGTGAATGACCTATTAAGCAAAGATTTTATAAATGAGCAAGGTGTTTTCAATCCTATTGAAATCGAAAATCTGAAACAAAAACTTTTTTCAACCGACTCAGGAGATGCTGCTACACTAACCTGGAACTTATTGGTTTTTCAGCACTGGTGGAAAAAATATATGGCTTAGACTTTTTAATTATTCTTATATTTAAGCCTCTGAGAAATAAGATATATGCCGAAAATTCTACGTATTGCCAACCGTTTCAATCTTGGCGGCCCTACTTACAACGTTGCTTACCTGACAAAATATATATCACCTGAATTTGAAACACTTTTAGTAGGCGGGGAAAAGGATGATACCGAGGAAGGCTCGGAACATATTCTTGAGGATTTGGGAATAAAACCTCTTATTATTCCTGAAATGAAGCGTGAAATAGATGTGAAAGAAGACCGCGCAGCTTACTTAAAACTCAAAAGTATTATCAAAGAATTCAAGCCCGATATAGTTCACACACATGCCTCAAAAGCTGGAACACTAGGGCGTTTGGCAGCATTCAGCATGAATGTTCCGGTGGTAGTTCATACTTTTCACGGGCACGTATTTCATTCCTATTTCGGGAAGATGAAAACAGAATTTTACAAAAATGTGGAGCGTTACCTCGCACTAAGAAGTTCTAAAATAATTGCTATCAGCGAAAAGCAAAAAGAAGAACTTTCTCAAATTCATAAAATTTGTTTGGCAAAAAAAATTGAAGTTATTCCGCTTGGTTTCGATTTGAATAAATTCAATGAAAACAAAGAAGAGAATCGCAAAAAATTCAGAACAAAATATAAAATTGCAGACGATGAAATAGTGATTTCAATTGTCGGCAGAATTGTTCCGGTGAAAAATCATGATTTGTTTCTTAAAGCAATAAAAAATGTAAAAGACAAGACTTTAAAGAAAATCAGAGCATTTGTGGTTGGAGATGGAGAAGACCGCCAAAAAACAGAAAATTTTGCAATTAGTTTAGGTCTTGATATTGCTGACTGGCCTCAGAAAGAAAAAATTGCTGCAGTAACATTTACAAGTTGGATTAAAAATGTTGAGCTGGTTACTGCCGGCTCAGATATTATTGCCATGACTTCGCTTAATGAAGGAACTCCGGTTAGCCTGATTGAAGCGCAAGCTGCTGGCAAACCAATAGTTACAACCAATGTTGGAGGCATAGAAAATATAACTATTCCAGAAGTTACTGCGTTGCTATCTGAACGAAATGATATTTCAAAACTCACCGAAAATCTATTGAAACTAATTGAAGATGATGCCCTTCGATTAAATATGAGTGCAAAAGGTTGGGGTTTTGTGAAAGAGAAATATCATTACACCCGCCTTACAAAAGATATGGAAAACTTGTATTTTACTCTTCTTGCCAAAGAGAATAGTAAACGTACCATGTTTACTAAAAAATGATATTTTTGTAAACTTTTGTTGAGTACAAGGCAATGCAGACAAGATTAATTTCATTTTTCATAATCATCATAAGTTTTAGCTCATGCAAGCTTGTTAATCGAGATAGGATGTTGCAAACAGGTGACGAATATCCCTATGCGCAGTTTTCTGATAAGATTGACCGTGAATATAAAATAGCTCCAAATGACATTATTTCTTTTCAACTTTTTGCCAATGACGGCTTTCAGTTAATAAATATAGGTACAACGGCATCATCTGGAAGCGGAACTCAGTCTCAAGGTAATCAAGGACAACAAAGCGGAGGCGGTGGAACATATACAGTTGAATATGATGGCTTCATAAAACTCCCTGTAGTAGGCAGAACTTATGTAAAAGGATTAACAGTAAGACAAATGGAAATGATGCTGGAAGAATTGTTTGCTGAGTATTATCACAAACCATTTGTAATGCTAAAAGTAAATAATAGAAGAGTGATGGTTTTTGCTGGCGGAAACACAAAAGTTGTCACACTTATAAATGATAACACCACACTTTTTGAGGTGCTGGCAACCATTGGTGGAATGCCTACTAATGCTAAAGCTGATCAGATAAAAATAATAAGAGGTGACCTAAAAAATCCGGAAGTTTATATGATTAATCTTTCTTCTTTAGAAGGAATAAAGAATTATGATCTTGTAATGCAGGGAAATGACATCATCTATATCGAGACGCGTAAAGAGGCTGTAACAAAAACTCTTGCTCTGATAGCGCCATATTTATCGCTGATAAGCACAGCACTTTTGATTTACGGGCTTGCCACACAATTTGGAAAATAATTTATGGCAGTAAAAAAAATATCGCCAATAAATGATGATTTTGACCTTGGGCTGCTTGTTAGTACAGCAAAGAAAAGCATTATTTGGTCAATATTGTTTTTTGCATTCTGTGCACTTATAGCTTTTGTTTATCTGCGCTATACACAACCTGAGTATAAAGCAAGTTCCATCATTCAGCTTGGTTTTGATGACAATGCAGGAAAAATACTCCAAACCACAAATATCTATCAAGAGTATAATTATAAAGATATTGAGTTGTTGCGATCACCTATTTTTATTCAGAGAACATTATCAACTCTTCCACTTGATATTGGATATTTCACAAAAGGAACTGTGCTAAGTTCTGAACAATATAAAAACTCTGCATACAAAGTTGAATATATTATTGTTAGTTCTGAAATTTACAATATACCTGTAAATATTGAATTTATTGACAAAACAAAAGCAACCATTTCTTATACTATAGGGAACAATCAACTAAGTAAGGATTTTTTGTTATCAGATACTCTTATAACTGAACATGCAAAGTTTAAAGTTACCATTGAAGAATATAAGAAATTAGATGCACAGAAACAAGAATCAAATAATCAATTCTTTTTCACTATTTACGATCCGGGATCTATTGTTCCCAGATATTTAAGCCAACTTGAAATTATAATATTAAATGAAAAAGCCCGCACAATTCAGATAACAACAAAAGATAATAATGCAAAAAAGGCATCTGATATAGCTAACGCTATTGGTTCTGAATTTTTGATTTTTGACAAGGAAAAGAAGGGCGAAAGCGCTGATAATGTTATCGTTTTTATTGACAACCAACTTGGAATGGTATATGATCGTTTATATGAAACTGAAAATGAAATTCAAGATTTTAAAGATCGCTACAACATTAAATCGGATGATATTAAAACTTTCGATTTGAAACCCCTACCAGATTTCCTTAGCAGAATTGAAAGTTTTGAAGAGGATTTGATTAAACTTGAATATAATCTTAACATTTACAGTAAAATTGAAGCAGAAGTTGCTTCAAATAATAGTCTTGATGTATACAGCCTTGTTTCATTAATAGCCGGATCTGATAATGACGGTGTTGTTTCTACGCAATTAAACTCTTTGCAATCATTATTACTAGAAAGAGAACAAATACAATATATAGTAACTAAAAATAGTGAACAAATCCGTTCCCTTGATTACAAGATAGCTATTCAGAAAAAATTACTTTCAGAAAGTCTTTCTGCGTCAAAAAACAGAATTAAAGAAAAAATTAGTGAACTTAAAGCAAAGATTAAAGAATACGAAAAAAATATTATCCCTGTAAGACAAGATGGGAAAACCGAATATAATGAAATTGAACTTGCGCGATTACAAAGGATTTATCAGATAAACGAAAATTTTTACAATAATCTTGTTACTAAAAAAGCTGAATTTGCTATTTCAAGGGCTGGTTATGTTTCCAATAATATCATTCTTGAAACTGCTAAAACTCCAACCAATCCGGTTTCCCCCAACACAAACCTTGTAATTTATCTATTTATTGCAGGAGGAGCCGTATTAAGCATTGGATTAATTATTGTAAGATATATTTTGCATAATGATATTGTGACAATAAATGACATTCAACGTCACACGTCTGCGCCAATACTTGGTATTGTTCCAAAATACACCAAAGATATCCCCGTATCACAACTCCTTGTTGACAAAAGTCCAAAATCAATGATTTCTGAGGCATTCCGATCGATAAGAACTAACCTTCAATTTATTTCAAATGAAAAAGGTGCTAAGATTATATCTGTAACATCAACAATTTCAGGTGAAGGAAAAACATTTGTAGCTATTAATCTTGGGGGAATTCTTGCTTTTGCTGGAAACAAAGTTGTAATTATTGACTTGGATATGCGCAAACCAAAAATTCACGTTGGGTTTGGCGTTTCAAATACAAAAGGAATGAGTACCATTCTTATTAATCAGACTAGTCCTGAAGAGTGTATACAAAAGAGCACACTTGATAATTTAGACTTCATAACAGCTGGTCCAATTCCTCCCAATCCCTCTGAGTTAATTATCAGTCAGGAAATGGACAACCTTCTTGTGCACTTAAAAACGCTTTATGATATTGTAATTATAGATAATCCTCCAATTGGTATAGTAACCGATGGTATTGCTAATATGCAAAAATCAGATTATCCACTTTACATTGTCCGTTCTCATTATTCTAAACGTCAATTTATAGAAAACATCAACCATATTATTGAGGAAAATAAAATAAAAAAACTATCTGTAATTCTGAATGGCGTTGATATGGAAAGGGGCAGATATGGATATGGAGGGTATGGTTACGGAGGTTATGGATACGGCTATGGTTATGGATACGGCTATGGTTACGGGTATGGATATTACGAGGAAGATAGCGATAAAAAGGAAGGTGGATTTTTAAATCTACTAAAGAAAAAAGAACAAAAGAAATGACAATTCGCGAAACTGGTATTGAGGGTCTGTTACACCTCATACCTAAAATATTTGAAGACGATAGAGGATATTTTCTAGAAGCTTATAACAAACAAGTATTTAATGATTTAGGTATTAAAGAAACCTTTGTTCAGGATAATCTTTCAAAATCTGAAAAGAATGTATTACGTGGGCTTCACTTCCAAAATCCTCCTTATGCTCAAGGAAAACTTGTAAGTGTTATTTGCGGTGCGGTTTTGGATGTTGCTGTGGACATTAGAAAGAATTCAACTACATATGGCAAATACTATGCTGCAGAGCTATCAGAAAAGAATAAACATATTTTATGGATACCTCCAGGTTTTGCGCATGGTTTTGTAACATTAGAAGACAATACCGTTTTTTCTTACAAATGCACAGGACTATACAACAAATCTGCAGAAGATTCAATCCTTTGGAACGACCAAGATTTGAATATCAACTGGGGGATTACAAATCCAAAACTATCTGAAAAAGACAGAAATGCCCAAATGTTTAGGGGATTTCATTCAAAATTTTAGCTTACTTTTGCAGCCTCAAATTTTACAGGCTTGGAAAAGGGAACATACTACTTAATAGTTTATATAGGTTTTTTCATCACAACCTTCCTGTTTTCGTTTCTAATTAACGGATTGTTCCTGAAATTTTCAAGGACGCTAGGAATAAGAAGCAATGAAAGTCGTGAGATTCGCTGGAATTCAACAACTAAGCCTGCTTTTGGAGGAATATCTTTCTACATAATCTTTTTAATTTCAGTTGCTTCTCATGCAATATTTTTTCAATCAAATACCTTTCTTGATTTACAATTAATTGGTGTACTTACAGCCTGCACGCTTGGCTTTATAGTAGGACTAGCCGATGATGCCTACAACACCAAACCATTTCTTAAATTTTTTGCTCAGGTCACCTGTTCCGTTATTCTTATAGTAACAGGAACGTATATTAATTTTTTTCCGTGGGATTGGGTAAATTATATTCTTACTGCATTTTGGGTGATTGGGCTAATGAACTCAATTAATATGCTTGACAACATGGATGGTATTACAACTAGTGTTTCAATCTCTGTTGTACTTTCTGCAATTTTTATGTTGATTACCAATAGTGATTATTCAAACATTCACTTTATCATTCTCATTGGAGTATTGTCAGCATTGCTTGGTTTTTTGTATTTCAACTGGAATCCTTCAAAAATGTATATGGGGGATACAGGAAGCCAGTTTCTTGGAGTCTTTCTTGCTGCAATGGGTATTATTTACTTCTGGAATGTTTATGCTGTTAATGGAGATATTGCAACAAACCCGAAAATTCAGACCAAACAATTGATAATACCATTATTGGTTTTTATTATTCCCATAATTGATACTACAACAGTTGTAATCAATCGTCTTCTGAAAGGTCAATCACCTTTTGTGGGTGGAAAAGATCATACTACTCACCACGTATCTTATCTTGGATTCAGCGATAGCCAGGTTGCCTGGATTTATTTCG
Source organism: Bacteroidota bacterium (assembly GCA_947478465.1). Classification (GTDB taxonomy): domain Bacteria; phylum Bacteroidota; class Bacteroidia; order SXHM01; family SXHM01; genus SXHM01. The sequence continues at coordinate 25,122 of CANJWH010000004.1, read as the reverse complement.
ACCTTTCATTATTTTCGTTGTTGTTACTTATCATTATTGAGAAGTATATACTTCACTGGGGATATATGCACTTTTTCACTTTTCTTACCTACTTTCTTGTACTGTTTACAATACTCTACTCTACTACAAGAATAAACCGCAAAAAAGAACAGAATTGAATTTATTTTTAAACCGCTGCACTGATTTTTTGCGCAGCAAGCGGTTTTATACGCTTGTTGTTCTGCTGCTGATTATTACAGGAGCCAGGTTATTTATCTTTTCTATAGTATCAAAAGAAGATGATAAAAATTACCATCGTTATTTTCAAGATAACTACAAGATTTTCAGTATTAAAATTCCTGAGAATCTAAGCTTTGCAAATGAGCCGGTACCACTCCATGATTTTGATTTTCACGAACGCATTGACCGTGAATTGACCGTGAATACTTATTGGCAAAGCAATACATCATTTTTTCACAAACGTGCGCATCGCTGGTTTCCGGTAATTGAACCTATATTGAAAAAGAACGGTATCCCTGATGATTTTAAATATCTGGCAATGATTGAAAGCGGGTTGACGAATATTGTTTCTCCTGCAGGAGCTACAGGTTTTTGGCAACTGATGGAAGAGCCTGCAAAAAAATATGGTTTGCAAATTGACAAGGAAATAGACGAACGCTATAATGTAGAAAAATCAACAGAAGCAGCTTGTAAATATCTGCACGAAGCATATTCCATTTTTGGCAACTGGACCATGGCTGCTGCCAGCTACAATATGGGAATGAACGGAGCGCAACGCCAATTGGAAAAACAGAAAGTAAATAACTACTACGATTTGCTTTTGGGCGAAGAAACTTCGCGTTATCTATTCCGCATACTTGCTGCTAAATGTATTATGGAACATCCGCAGGATTATGGATTTTATCTGCGTAAAAAAGATTTATATCCACCTTTTAAAACACATGAAATAACACTGGATACTGCTGTAGTTGACTTCACCGATTTTGCAATCACAAACAAAGTGAATTATAAAATTTTGAAAATGTTCAATCCTTGGCTTAGACAGAGTTTTCTAACCAATAAAGAGCGAAAAAAATATACAATTAAACTTCCCGTTGAAGGTTATACGGATTTTGAAAAATTGCTGGACAGCGATGAAGGAAGAGCAATTGATTCGGTTTATACTATTGATTTACTTTCAGACACTATTTCAAAGATTGAGAGTAGGTAATATTTCATTCCTATAATTATGCAGGAGATTGAAACCGACAACGAGCAAATAGAAATTTACGGAGCTCGGGAACATAACCTTAAAAATATTGATGTAATTATTCCGCGCAACAAGCTTGTTGTTATAACAGGATTGAGTGGTAGCGGAAAATCATCGCTTGCGTTTGACACAATTTATGCCGAAGGGCAACGCAGATACATTGAAAGTTTTTCAGCTTATGCACGTCAGTTTCTTGGTTCTTTAGAACGACCTGATGTGGATAAGATTAACGGACTAAGCCCGGTAATTTCCATTGAACAAAAAACCACTAATAAAAATCCCCGCTCAACGGTTGGAACAATTACTGAGATTTATGATTTCATGCGTTTGCTCTTTGCACGGGCTGCTGATGCCTATTCATATGTCACCAATGAACGCATGGTGAAATACACTGATGAAGAGATACTAACCCTGATTCTTAAAAATTTCAACAAAAAAAAAATAGCACTTCTCGCCCCTATAGTTAAAGGAAGAAAAGGGCACTACCGCGAATTGTTTGAACAATTATTGAAACAAGGATTTACCAAAGTGCGCGTTGATGGTGAAATTCTGGAACTTAATAGCAAAATAAAAATTGACCGGTACAAAACACACGATATTGAAATTGTAGTTGACAGAATTGAGGCAAATGAAACAGCTAAACAGCGCTTATCTCAAAGCATGCAAACCGCAATGAAACATGGCAAAGGCTCTCTGATGGTTATGGATAGCGACACATCAGCTATTCGTTTTTTTAGCCGAAATTTGATGTGTCCTACTTCTGGTATTGCATATGATGATCCTGCTCCAAATATGTTTTCATTCAACTCACCTTATGGTGCTTGCCCTCGCTGCAATGGGCTGGGAACAGTAAGTGAAATTGATGCAAACAAAATTATTCCCGACAAAAAACTGAGCATAAAAAAAGGCGCGCTCATTCCGCTTGGCGAATACAAAGACAATTGGATTTTCAGACAGATTGAAGCTATTGGCGAGAAATATGATTTCAAATTAACCGACCCTGTTTCAGATATTTCTGATGATGCAATTAATGTTATTCTATATGGCAGCAATGAAGTTTTCAAAGTGCGTGAAAGTGCATACGGCAGCAGCGCAACAGGATATTCTCTTTCGTTTGAAGGGATTGTAAATTTTATAGCACGGCAAAATAATGACGAACAGAAATCAAAGTCATTAGAAAACTGGATTACCAGTTTTCTCGAAAAAAAACCATGTCCTAAATGTCTAGGCAGCAGACTCAAACAAGAGTCTCTTTACTTCCGAATAGCAGAAAAAAATATATACGAACTGGCTTGTATGGACATTCAAACGCTAAGCGATTGGTTCATTACAGTTGATAAAAAATTAAGCAAGAAACAACTTGTTATTGCTACAGAAGTTTTAAAGGAAATAAGAACACGTATTGAGTTTCTATTGGGTGTGGGCTTGGATTATCTTACACTTGACCGCAGCACCCGCAGTCTTTCAGGTGGCGAGGCACAACGCATTCGACTGGCAACACAGATTGGATCTGCCTTAGTTGGTGTTCTTTATATTCTGGATGAGCCAAGTATTGGATTGCATCAGCGTGATAATCGCAAACTGATTACGGCATTAAAGAATCTGCGCGACAGCGGAAACTCTGTAATTGTTGTAGAACACGACAAAGACATGATACTTGCTGCCGACCATGTTATAGATATTGGTCCTGGTGCAGGAATTCACGGTGGACGAATAATTGGAGAAGGGAATTTTTTAAAATCAAAAAACAGTTTTAAAATTCCAGCTAATACCATCAGTTCAACTATCGATTACATCACGGGAAAAAGGCAAATTGATGTTCCAGCCAAACGCAGAAAAGGAAACGGAAAAACACTAACAATCAAGGGGGCATCAGGAAACAATTTAAAAAATGTTACTGTGGAATTTCCTTTAGGCAAATTCATATGTATTACTGGTGTTTCCGGAAGCGGAAAATCTTCACTTATTAATGAAACTGTATTTCCTGTTTTAAGCAATTATTTTTATCGCAGTACACTTCGTCCACTTGAACACAAAAGTGTTGATGGAATAAAAAATATAGACAAAGTAATTGCAATTGACCAGAGCCCGATTGGAAGAACACCACGCAGCAATCCTGCAACTTACACGGGTGTTTTCAGTGATATACGCAACTTATTTGCACAACTACCTGAAGCACAAATCAGAGGCTATAAACCGGGCCGTTTTTCATTCAACGTTTCAGGTGGAAGATGCGAAACGTGCATGGGTGGTGGTGTCAGAACAATTGAAATGAATTTCCTACCCGATGTATTTGTACACTGTGAAACCTGCAACGGAAAAAAATATAACCGCGAAACACTGGAAGTCCGATACAAAGGCAAGAGCATTTACGATGTTCTTAATATGGATATCGACACTGCAGTTGAGTTTTTTGAAAGCATACCTTCCATCGTTGGTAAAATAAAAACTATGCAAAATGTGGGACTTGGTTATATCACTTTAGGACAAAGCAGTGTAACTCTTTCAGGTGGAGAAGCTCAACGCATAAAACTAGCTACAGAACTAAGCAAACGCGACACCGGAAACACCTTTTATATTCTTGACGAACCAACTACCGGCTTACACTTTGAAGATATTCGTGTATTGCTGCAAGCATTAAATTCATTAGTAGAAAAAGGGAATACTGTTGTTGTAATAGAACATAACCTTGATATTATTAAAGTTGCAGACCACATTATTGACCTCGGTCCTGAAGGCGGTGAACGAGGCGGGAGAATTCTTTGCGAAGGAACTCCTGAGCAGGTAGCAAAAGCAAAAAACAGTTTTACTGCTGAGTTTTTGAAAGAGGAATTGACTGCATAAGGATTTCAACTGACCGAACAATAACCTGTTTGGTGTTTAAAAAAATATAACTTTACGCGGCTCAAAAAATAACAATACCTTAATTAATCAATAACAATACAATGAAAAAAATTTACTCATTAATTAGTGCATCACTCTTTGCTTTAGTTGCACTGCCTGTATTTGCGCAAATGGATTGCAGTGATGGCAGATTTTACAATCCTACTTATTTCGCAGATTGGGACAGTACAGAAAACATACTATTCGGTTCAGGACCTGCTGTAGGTAACGGACAAACACAAGAACTTAAAATGTGCGTATTTGAACCCGTTGGCGACCAAAGTATCAAGCGTCCGCTGATTGTGTTCACATTCGGTGGAAGTTTTGTTACCGGACAGAGACAAGACATTTACGGACTTTGTGTTGACTTTGTTAAAATGGGCTATGTAGTGGCAGCAACCGATTACCGTGTTGGTTTTTTCCTTCCAAGTGAAGTAACAACTACACAAGCTGTAGTGCGTGGAATGCATGATATGAAAGCCGCTGTAAGATATTTTTATCAAGATGCACAAACAAGTAACACATTTAAAATTGATACAAACTACATTATAGTTGGCGGTGTTTCTGCCGGAGCTATATGCGCAATTCAAACAGCTTATCTTCGCGACAACAGCGAAATACCTGATTACCTTCTTAGCGATACTGCAGGAATGGGAGGTGTTGAAGGCCTAAGCGGAAATCCAGGTTTTTCTTCTGAAGTTGCAGGTGTAATTGATTTCAGCGGAACTATCGGAGATACTTCGTGGATTAATGCAGGTGAAGCTCCGATTGTTGGTGTTCATGATGTAGGAGACCAAACTGTTCCTTATGGAACCGGACCAATTAACGTTGGTGGATTTCCTACAGGACTTACTGCAAGCGGAACAAGGGACATTATGGTAAGAACTGATAATCTGGGAATACCAAATGCTCAAAAAACTTATCCGGGAACGGGACACGTTGCTTATCTGCAAGGTTCTCCAGCAATGTATGACGAAGCTATGGCTTTTGTTCAGGTTTTTGTTGCGGATTTGGTTTGCGGAAATGCAGCACTTTCTGTTAACGAAACGCAAACGGTAAAAGAAGTAACCATTTATCCAAACCCTTCAAATGGTATATTTACACTGACATTTGCTAATACTGCTAAAGAAAATTTCACAGGAACAGTAACAGATGTTATTGGCAAAACAGTTAAAACTTTTTCAACAAATTCTGATAAAGTAAGTATTGACTGCACAGACCTTACTTCAGGTATTTATTCAATCGCTATATCAAATTCTACACAACGTTTTACAGCAAACGTTATTGTAAGATAAAAAGAGAGTACTAATAGAAATAAAAAAGGTTTGCGAATTCGCAAACCTTTTTTATTTCTATTAAGTTTTCATAACAATCATTTCTGAAGCTTTTTTTCCGCTAAGAGTTCCAAGCGCAACACCCATACCCCCCATACGCACAGCGCAATAGATATTGGAAGAAACCTGTTTAAGTATTGTGGACTTCTCTGCTCCTACCCCCATAATTCCGCTCCAGCGTTGTTCAATTTTAAATGGTGTTCCAGGAATAATAATAGTGCGTAAGATTTCCTCCAATCGTTGCTGCACTTTTTCTGTTAAACCAAATGCAGTTGTTTCTTCCTTGTTAAAATCAAGGTTTCGCCCGCCACCAAACAATATTCGGTTTCCTACATTTCTGAAGTAGTAATAACCTTTATCGTAATGAAAAACTCCTTTCAGTTTTAAATCAATTATAGGTTCGGTAATTAATACTTGTGCACGAGCCGGTTTTACATCTAATTCAGGCATCAGCTGTTTAGCAAAACCATTAGTAGCTGCAAGTAATTTTTTCGACTTCAACTCAAGATTATTATTGCAACTTAATACAACTTCGCTTGTAGTTGCTTTAATATCTCGGACGTCAATTCCATTCAAAATAATTACACCTAAGGATTGAACTTTTCTAAGGAGCGCAGCCATCATTTCACCCGTATTTACTTGCCCTTCCGCTATACTTTCAATAATATGCTCAACGTTTCCGAAGCCAAATGAATCAATCTTTTCATCTGCATTGCGAAAACAGTTTTTTATTCCTGTTATTTTAAAAATCTGCTCGTTCAAATAATCCAATTTTTCTACACACTCTTCGTAAAGAACATCGTCTTCTTTTCCGAAAATCTCAAAGCCACCTGTTTGTATAAAACCGATATTTGAGTCGCCAATATTTTCGCGCAGTAACTTTAATCCCTGAAAACGTTTACTAAGCAATGAAAAAACTTTTTCTTCGGAATTAATTTTCAAATCATCCAATAATTCTGATGGACTTCCGAAACACGCAAAACCTGCATTCTTAGTACTTGCCCCACTTGGCAGCATTCCTCTTTCAAGGATTACAACTTTAAGTTTCGGATTATTATTCTTCAGGTAATATGCTGCAGAAAGACCTACGATGCCGCTACCTATGATACAGACATCAATGTTATTAAAGAATGTTTCGTTTTCCCAGAAGCTAAAGTTCATGGGCGACAAATCAATTTAGCATGAATGGCACTGCCAATTCAAACTCAGGTATCTCAACGCGTAGTTTTTTATTATCAGGAATGCGGATCATGTTGTAATGACCACTCATCCTACCCATAGTTGTTTTAAGGTTGCAAGCCGATTCATAGTTGTAATATTCACCAGGATGCAGAGTTGGTTGCTTACCCACAACCCCTTCACCATCAACTGTAGTAAGTTCTCCGTTAGAATCAAAAATATCCCAATGGCGGCTTAAAAGCTGAACAGGAAAATCATTCGTATTTTCAATAGTGATGCGATAAGTAAAAACAAAGTTAGCGTTGTCCACATCTGAATAACGGTCTTCATAACCTGTTTCAACTGTTATCCTCACTCCGTCTGTAATCTGATTAACCATTTTATATTTTTTGAACGATGCAAGTATAGCGATTCAATTATATGAACGTTAAAATTGTTAAACAATTTTATTCAAAAAATTAAGTTTCCATTGAGGATGCGTTCAATTAAATTCAAAAATCTCTCAGCGAATTAAGAGATTTTGCTGCAATAACACGGTCGTAATATTGTCCTGCTTCACGGTGGTAAATGAACAGTGTATAATTCTGTCCTGCCATTGCGTGTGTGCCTTCTATAATACTTTCGTCAGCAATTGCGAGGCTGTCATTTTGAGGGAGGTAAACATATTCGTAATCATACCAACCTTGTTTTAACAATGCATTGGTTTCATACTGTTTTTCTTCTGCATTAAAAGTCATTTTAAATTCAGGCTTGCATTGCCAGTCAGTTAAAGCACCAAAAACATACAGCGAACCTGGCTGAGAAATTTTATCGCTTCTCAGCCTAAAATAAATGTGTGCATAATCAGGTTCAACATCATCATCATTAGCCTCCTGCATACTGATATAATATTGTCCGTTAATATCTGCCATGCTTTGATATCGTAAAGAACTGCGTCTTTCATCAGGGAACAAATAAACATTATATCCATTATATTCTGTTTCTAAATTCTGAATTCTATCGCTCAGAAAACGTATGCTGCGGAAGTCAAAATGGCGAAATTCATTTCCTGCCATAAAAGTGTTCTTGTCTTCATAATCATATATCAACAAATTATCTTGAACAAACAAAGGCTGCAAACCACTGCAGATATTACCCCATCTGCCGTTCTGAATTATTGCAATCTTCACTTCAGTAAATGCATTATCAATTTTAAAGCCTTTTGTGTTTATCGAAAAGTCAATTTCATGACGATACCTGCTGTCGCTTAAAATGGTTGCTTTTTTCACATGCGCATCAATGGCAACCAGGTTTTCATAAACTACAAATCGTCTTGTCAACACAATATTTTCCTTATCAAAATCCTCATAAACCATTAATATGTAATTTCCTGACTTAGTGATTTTGGTATTTTCATTTGGAATAACACAGGCATAATGTGTATAGGTTTGAATAGTGTTGAGCGAATACGCATAAGAGTTCAGAGGATTTTCCCAGAATCCGGTGATGTATTGTGTTGTACTTAAAGTAGAAGGTGTCCAGTCTGCATTGCATTGAACTACACCATACGTATAGTTTTTATAGCCACCGTCAAGATCATCAAAATCAAGGCGAACAACTTCATCGGTATTCAAGGCAATAAAGGGATAAGAAAGTTTCTCGTTGTTATTCTCAAGCAAAACACTCTTGATGTTCTCTTTGTAAATGTAATTTTCGTAGCGAAGTGTGTTGTCAGAGAAATAGTCGTCTTCTTCTTGGGCAAGAGTGCAGATGCTCAGCGCAAAAACGGAAAGAAGAATAAGCACGAACGTTTTCAAATCAAGAAGTTCTGTTTAGATTGAGGAGCAAAGATAATCCTTACTTTTGCAAAAATTGAAAGCATATAACAAACATATTGCCTTATTTCTGTTAGTGGTTCTTTCGGCATTTATTGTGCCCAAAGAACTAGTGCACGGGTTTTATGGGCATAAGGATACTATTCATGCAATCAATCATTCCGAAAGTAATTTACCATCAATTGATAATGAACATCAACATTGTGAAATACTTAACTTCAATGCTCCGCTTTATTTTTCCTCTCTATATTTTTTCTCTGTAGTAGAAAAACCTTCAAATATTCATTTTGAAGAAAACAGTCAAAGCTGTTTCCTTTCTCCTGATTTCAGGCTTTTTTCGCTTCGCGGTCCGCCTGCTTGCTGAGTTTTTACACTTTCTCAGCTAAAGAATAATTATGTCAATGCGTAATTCATTCTTAAAATTCATCTTATTATTTAAAAAAAATGAAACGTTTATTTTCTATTCTATTGCTTTTGTTTACCTGTTTTATGCTGCATGGTCAAAACACCCTAAGCGGAAAAATTTCAGCTAAAGGAACCCATGAATTGCTTGCTGGCGCCAGCATTTATTTTGCTGATTTAAAGAAAGGCACAACAACAAACGAAAACGGAAATTATATTCTAAAAGATTTACCAAATGGTAAGTTTCTGATGGAGATAAAATTTCTTGGATATGCCACAAAAGCCATGAAAGTTAATATAAGCGGGAACACTTCTTTAAATTTTGAATTAGAGGAGGCTCATATAGAAATGCATGAACTAGTTGTTACAGGGGTTTCCCATGCAACCGAAGTACGGCAAAATCCCGTGCCATCATCCATAGTTACTAAATCTGTTTTACTTGAAAACAGTTCAACCAATCTTATTGATGCTATTGCAAAGCAGCCAGGCATAAGTCAGATTACAACAGGCGCTGCCGTTTCAAAACCTGTTATCCGAGGATTAGGTTACAATCGTGTAATTACATTAAATAATGGATTGCGGCAGGAAGGCCAGCAATGGGGCGATGAACACGGAATTGAAATTGATGAATATTCGGTGGATAGAACTGAAATAATAAAAGGTCCCGGAAGTTTAATGTATGGCTCAGACGGAATGGCGGGAGTAATTAATTTTCTTGCACCAAAATCTTTAGATGACGGGGAAATAACAGGCAACGTTCAATCCAATTATCAAACCAATAATGGATTAATAGGCAACTCAATTATGACTGCCGGGAATATAAAAGGCTTTGACTGGCTTGCTCACGCAAGCAGGAAAGATGCACGTGCTTATACCAATGCTTATGATGGCAAAGTATTGAACTCAGGCTATAATGAATTTGATTACAATACTATGGTTGGTCTGAACAGAAAATGGGGCTACACACATCTTACCTGGAGTTCATTTAATCAGCATATAGGAATGGTGGAAGGCGAGCGCGACAGCACTGGAGCATTCATAAAACAGATTGCTGTTAATGACACAACCGTTGAAGAAATTGCTGCTTCACCATCTGACCTGAACAGTTATTCGCTATCAGTTCCTAAACAATTTATAACGCATAACCGGCTTGCATCGCAGAGTTATTTTATTCTTGGCAAATCGCGGTTGGCACTTAATTTTTCGTGGCAGCAAAACCGCAGGCGAGAGTATGGAAATGTCCTTGAACCTGAGCAATACGAGTTGTATTTTTTGCTCAACACCTACACCTACGATGTAAAATATTTCTGTCCGGAAATAGCGGGCTTTGAAACCACCATAGGGTTGAACGGAATGCAGCAAAGCAACCAAAACAATGGCGAAGAGTTTATCATTCCTGAATACTCTCTCTTTGATTACGGGTTGTTTGCTGTTACCAAAAAATCAATCGGTAAATTCAGTTTCAGCGGAGGCGCGCGGTTTGATCAACGTTTCTTTAATTCTGAATCATTGGTTGTTGATTCAACCGAAAAGTTCAAAGTCAGTACCCGCAATTTTTCTACAGTTGCTGCAAGCCTGGGAGCAACGTATTCTGTAACTGAAAGCTTGCTCTTAAAGCTGAATGTATCGCGCGGTTTTCGTGCACCCAATGCATCGGAGCTTGCTTCCAACGGAAAACATGAAGGCGCACTGCGGTATGAATACGGCAATAATAACCTGAAAGCAGAAACTAGTTTGCAGATTGATTTAGGCGTAAATTTTTCATCGGAGCACCTTACGGTTGACCTTTCGCTTTTCCGTAATTCAATTCAGAACTTCATTTATCTGCAGCGCATTTCAAGTACGTTAGGTGGCGACAGTATTGTTGATGCTGACGACCCTGTACCTACTTATCAATATAGTCAGGGCAATGCAGTGCTTACGGGTGGTGAGTTATTGATTGACATTCATCCGCATCCGCTGGACTGGTTGCATTTTGAAAATTCGTTTTCGTATGTTGATGGAATTAATCAGGGCAAATCAGACAGTTCGAAATACCTGCCATTTATTCCACCTGCTCATTATCAAAGTGAACTACGCGCAAATATTGGCAAGCATTGGAAAACTTTTAAAAGCACCTACCTGAAAGCCCAGTTTGATTATTACTTCGCACAGAACAAAGTGCTGCTCGAGAACAATACCGAAACTCCTTCTAAGAGCTTTTATCTTATAAATTTAAGTGCTGGTGCTGATGTGGTTTCCAGGAAGGGCAACATTTTATTCTCACTTTATTTTTCAGCCAACAACCTTTTAAATACAGCCTATCAGAACCATCTGAGCCGCATACGTTATGCTCCTGAAAATATGACAACAGGAAGAATTGGAGTATTTAATATGGGAAGAAATTTTAGCATCAAATTGATTATTCCGCTCGGCATAAAGAAGTAACTTAGCGCAGATTATATGCAGAAATACATTCTCATTTTCGTTACTATAATTATATCCATTTTGCTCTTCTCGTGCAGCAAAACTGATACTACTAAACCTTCATTTGAATTAATTTCTCCTGAAGATGCTGATACGTTTCAGATTAATGATACTATTTTTTTTCATGCCGTATTTCATGACAACAAAGCATTGAACCAGTTCCATCTGGAGATGAAAAATGACTTCGCAGAAATTGCGGACTCGCTTCCTGCCTGGAAGTTTATATTGATTGATGCATTGCAGGGAACAGAAGATAATGTGAATTCTGAACTGATAATTCCAGACACTATTTACAGTGGCAATTATCTGCTTATTTTAAAATGTGCTGATGTTGACGGAAATGAGGCTGCTACTGATACTGCCCGAATAGTAATTCAGTAAGCTATTTCAAAAATTCTATACGGATATCATCTGAAAGAACCGGAAATTTTCCGGTATTCCAGATATAAGCAGTTACCGAATAATCCTTTGAAGTTTTCATTTGAGGAAACTCAACTTCAGAAATAACCTCTGTCCATTCATCTGTTTTCTTTACAAAATCTTTTATTGGTTTTGATGCCCATAAAATGTTCTTTCCGGCAGAATCGAGTGCTACAACAAGACCTGCATCTGAACGAATATCAGTTACATTTACCCATATACTTGCCTTAACTTTTTTAACAGGTTGCTCAACAAGGTCGCTCAGGTTTATTCTAAAACCAAATCCGTACTGAAATATCGAATCTGTTTTTGAAATGTACTGACCAGAATGAGCAAGTCCTTTAATAATGGTTTCTTCATTATTCTTTCCGCCTGTCCAGCCTTTTACGTTTTCCAGGTCACTGTAAAACTCCAATTCGTTTTTTTTGTCTTTGGCACAAGAGGCGAAAAGAATTGCTGAAACTACAATAATGCTGTAAAAAGGGTTGATGCTACTATTCATTTTTCTTTTTTTTTGAGTTGGCAAACTTAGTGTATTTTCAAAAAGCAGAAAATTAATAATTGAATTACTATATTTGCTTTAACAATAACATACAAACTCTTTAAAACCCCTATGAAAACTATCAATACATGGCTTGAAGAATACGGTGAAAGCCATAAAAACCCCACTAATAAAATGGTTCATTGGATTTGTGTTCCTATTATTTTCTGGACAGTTACTGCTCTTTTCTGGAGCATTAAACTTCCTGTAGAACTTCAGCCGGGCTTGCCTCTAAATGGCGCTATGATAGCAGCCGCATTAATTTTCGGATATTACCTCACACTTTCTTTAACCTTATCTGTAGGCTTGTTGCTTTTTACTTCAGCATGCCTTTTCATTAGTTATAAAGTAGAAACAAACTTTACATTACTTCCTCTTTGGGCTGTTGCATTAATTGCTTTTGTGCTTGCATGGATTGGGCAGTTTTGGGGACATAGTGTGGAGGGAAAAAAACCTTCTTTCCTGAAAGATTTGCAATTTCTAATGATTGGACCTGCGTGGCTGATGAGTTTTATTTATCAGAAACTGGGGATTAAATATTAATTTTTAACCATAAAGACGCGAAGGCGCAAAGTATATTACCTATTAAATCCAAGCCCATGTCAACACTAACAGCCGAACCCGAAGTAAAAACAACCTCAGCCATGAAAACAATAGTAAGCAAGCAACGTGAGTTTTTTAATACGGGCGTTACCAAGAGCGAAAGCTTCCGTAGAGAACAACTGACCAAGTTGAAGAATGCTATTATTAAATACGAGAAAGAGTTATTGGCCGCCCTGAAAAGCGACCTCAACAAATCTGAGATGGAGGCTTTTGCTACCGAGATTGGTATCAGCATTGCCGATATTGATTACAACCTGAAACGCCTGAGCAAATGGATGAAACCCGAGCGTGTTTCTACACCCCTGTTTTTTATGCCGGGCAGCAGCTGGTTGTATAAAGAGCCTTACGGAGTTTCTTTGATTATCGGGCCGTGGAACTACCCTTTTAAAAATACCGTTGGTCCGCTGATTGGCGCTATAAGCGCAGGAAACACGATAATAATTAAACCTTCTGAATTATCGTCAGCAACCTCTGCAGTGCTTAACAAGATGGTGAGCGAAACCTTTGACCCTCGCTATATGAAAGTGATTGAGGGCGGTGCTGCTGAAACTACCGAATTGATTAAAGAGCGTTTTGATTATATCCTCTTCACAGGCGGAACCGAAATTGGTCGCATTATTTATCAGGCTGCAGCAAAACATCTTACTCCCGTTACACTTGAGCTGGGCGGAAAAAGTCCTTGCATAGTTGATTCTGATACTGATTTAGATGTTACCGTTAAGCGTATTGCCTGGGGTAAATTTGTAAATGCGGGACAGACCTGCATTGCCCCGGATTATGTTTTAATCAACAAAAAGATAAAGAAAGACTTCATTGAAAAAATGAAGCAAACCATTACTGAGTTTTATGGTGCCGACCCAAAGGCAAGCCCTGACTTTCCCCGCATCATAAGCGACAGACATTTTGAGCGCGTAAAAAAACTGATTGACGGTGATGTGGTAGCAGGCGGACAAAGCGATGCTTCGCAGAAATACATTGCACCTACTGTTATTGATAACGTTAAGCCCGACCAGAAGGTGATGCAGGAAGAAATCTTCGGTCCTATTGTACCTTTAATGGAATACGATACACTTGAACAGGCTATTGAGTTTATCAATAAAAGAGAAAAACCACTGGCGCTTTATGTCTTCAGCAACAGCAAAGCCTTCAGCGAGCGCATTATAAACGAAACATCTTCGGGTGCAGTTTTAGTAAATGATGTAATGCTTCATGCAGGGCATCCCGGACTGCCTTTTGGCGGGGTGGGCAACAGCGGAACAGGTGCCTACAACGGCAAATTCGGTTTTGATACCTTCTCACATACCAAGCCGGCTCTTAAACGCCCTTTTATGTTTGATGTGAAGCAGAAGTATGCTCCTTACACCACCGGCAACGTGAACTTTATCAAGTTTGCGATAAGGAAGCTGCTGTAGAACTTTAATACCACCTGAAAGATATGTACGGAATGCTCTGATGCTATCTCCAGAGAGCGCGATGCTATTACCAGAAACCGTGGTGTTATCACAACAGTACGTGATGCAATCACCACAGAGTGTGATTCAATCACCACAGAGCGCGATGTTATCACCAGAAACCGTGGTGTTATCACCACAGTAGATGATGCAATCACCACAGAGTGTGATGCAATCACCGCAAAGCGCGATGTTATCACCAGAAACCGTGGTGTTATCACCACAGTAGATGATACAATCACCACAGAGTGTAATGCAATCACCACAGAGCGCGATGTTATCACGAGAAACCGTGGTGTTATCACCACAGTACGTGATGCAAGAATGATATTTTAGAGTGGTTGACTACCTCATCAAGAACATCTTCCCGAAGTTCTTGCGGATATACTTATCGGCACCTGAGTTACGGTGCTCAATATCCTGCCCGCCAATGTAAGCGGTAACAGTGTAGAGATACACCCCGTTGGCAAGCTGGTCGCCATACTCATCTTTACCGTTCCAGGCATATTGGGTAATGTTACGGCCAATGTTGATTGGGCCAAGCTCATCAGTAGTTATTTCGCGAACTACTTTGCCTGTGATGGTCATAATCTGTATCTTGAAATAATCGGGAACTACCGAGCCTGTCAACACAAACACAAAGCGCGTTGAAGTGCTGAAAGGGTTAGGGTAATTCAACACCTCGGTAATGGTGCTGCGGTTAATAACTTCAAAGGAAATAGTGTATTCAAATGAGCCCGAAGCGTTATTGCTTTTATCGCTTCCCTGAACAATGAGTTTGTAAACGCCATCCGTAGTAAACTCGGCAGGATACTCAATGGTGCAGATATTTTCGGGCGCACTTGCCGGATTAAATATCATACCATTAGTTCCTCCCCACGGAATATGGTGCGTGGTGTTATCGGGATAAATAATATAGACATCAATTTTATTGGTGTCGGTAATTTCATCCATGATCAGGTACTGGTTTTCATCGTCCAGCCTTGCTATAATATGCGGCTTTGCCGAAACAATATCGCCATCCAGAATATGGATACCATCAAACGTAACATCCAGAATAGGATTGATGCGGTCGCCACTGGTTGAGAAACTTACGTACCCGATATTATTAAAATGGTATTGCTCCAATTGGTCGGGGTTACCCAGCGAATCATAAGGATTAACCTCTACCCACAGTTTATTGGTACCCACAAAATCGGCAGTGGAAACATGCACCGTATCAATCAACACACCGTCAATCAATAAAGGCGCCTGACGGGGATACGGAACAATCACCGAACTGTTGTCCTGTTTCTGAACCCAGTATTTTACCAGCAGGCTGTCCATATCATAATCGCTGATGTTTTCAATAGCGGTCATAAACACAATATCCTGAAACTGGTCAACCACCGAATTAGGTAAATAATAACCAATGTTAGGATTTAAAGCCGCCTCGGGAACCTGGTCGTAAATGATTTGCCAGCGTTCTAACTGCACAGGAGTGCGGGTGGTATCGTCCTGCGTAAAAGCCTGCAGTTTCATGTATGGAAACTCAACGTGGTCAACAACACCTGTAAGCGCTAAGCTATCAGGATTTGAGGAAGGGTAAATCAGGTAATCAGATAAAACTTCCTGTTCTGTTCCGTTCTGGCGCACCCCAATAATGGAAACATTCATGGTATCATCCGTTGGCATCTCACTCGGGTGGCGGTCCCAATACATCCAGTTCCAGCCAGCCGAAGGTCCGATTAATGGAGTGGTGATGGTGCCTTTGTTGTAGGTTCCACTCATTTGTGCACTAAAATCAATTACATCGGTCTGGGCCAAACCAGACTGCGCAATAGCCGTTGATAAATCTCCCTTCTTACAAAAGAAAACCCAGGGCATGTTTAAGGGAATAGTATCTATAGCATCAAAACCTAAATTATGAAATGTGTTAAGTATGTCTGATGGCCAGGGAGCAAATGTACCGGGCGATGGACCGCAACAATTTGGATTAGCAGGTATCCAGCTATAAAGCATAATGTAATTACTGTCAGGAACTGTATTGCTTAGGAAGTTACTTAAATCAGTCATGTCACCATTACCACCACCACCATTGTCCTGCCTCCAGAAAAAGAACAATTCCGACCTTGTTCTACCGCAGCTTCCGTTAGCATTCATCTGACCAAACTGATTTCCCTGATTAACCAATTGTCCGGTAACAGGGTCAGTGCCGGGTGAGCCCCAAGGCTCAAGCGTATTTGCATCCACAACTACTGAAATAACCTGAGGCCTTAGAATATTAGCACCATTTCCACAAGCCAGATAATCTTCAACTTCAGAATCTATTTTATATAAAACTGTGTAGGCTTCCGTTAAGGTTGTAATCCACCCTTTATTATGAAGCGAAATAGTTTTAGGTGTATTAATAAAATCAAACCTTCTGAACGGACGATTGTGCTTTATAAACTGATAATTATCTCCCTCATAGTTTGCCGTATCAGGCTTAAACTGGAAGAAGTGAGCTTGTCCCCAACCGTATTTACCCTCAATATACTGGAACGAACTTTCGCGCCATTTAAATACTGTAGAGTCAACCGAAGCGCGCCAGAAATAAACGGTGCTGTCTGGCATATTGGCAAGCAAAGTTGGCGTCCAGTTTACTACTCCACCACTTTGGGTAATGGTGGTTTGCTGCATCAGCGGACTGTTGAAACGGTCGGTAGTATCTAACTGCAAACGGTAGGTGCGCACAGGTCCAAACGGATCGCCTGTGGAGGCTTTTAACGTTATACCCTGATCACCCATAATCGCAAACTTGTAAGGATAAACCGGAATAATGTCGGGCGACTGCACCACAAAATTCATGTTGTTAATGAAATTATTCTGCTCAGATAATTCATTAATCACCGGAAACGGACCATCATCGATATGCACATAAAGCTGATTTATCCCAATACCGAAAATCTGATTGGTAGCAAAGCGAACTGTTAAGGTATCTTTAAAAAAGATAGGCGCAAATGTTTTGGTAATGCTGCCACCATCAATACCACCGGGATAGGTGCGTCTTACATAAAGTGTTAGCGTATCACCATACGTTCTTCCCAGATTATTAACTATGATATTTATATCAAACGAATCCAATTCAGTTGTAATAGTGATTGGAGTACCGTTACCATCAGGATTAGTGAAATAAACATTGGGCTCAGAAATAGCAAGGTCGGGCAATGGATGCGTGTTGATTTTAATTCCAGGGTCGCCATGCAATGTGGCTTGCATCACTGCAAAGTTGTAGAGATAATTTCCCGCAACCTGAACATCGGCAACGGTTTGTTTCATTACCCTGCCAATGGTATGGTGATAATTTTTGTAACCAAGGTTTGTATAAAGACTGTCGCCATAACGCGCCAGTGCACCTACAACAGCATCACCCACCGAAGCAACAAAGCCTATTGCTCCCCGGTCTTGCGCAAGCACCCAGGGTTCACTCATACTCAAGCTCGCACCCGGCACATTGTGTATATCGCCCGAAAGGCAAGAGTTTCCAAAAATTAAAGGATACTTGCCTTCATTATTATAAGTACTGACATCATCGGTATTTACATCAAATCCTCCACCCGAACCATGACCGAAAAAGGTCATGAGTGAAACACCATTTTCAATCAATTCACGAATAGAATCAGATTGTGTGATTTGAAAAGGTTGAGAATTTGATTTTGAAAATTTCTGAACCCATGCACCATAAAGTGAATCTTCAATAATTTCTTCAAAAACATCTACGTAGTAACAAAGCAATTCATTCTCCGCACCATCGGCCCCACCGCAAAAATGCAGAACACGTTTTTTCCATTCGTCAGGTTCAGCACCTTCATACTCCACTACTTTATCTAAGTAATCCTGTGCCTGTTCAGGAGTGCGTGCCGCCAATCTTCCCACAGGAATAGCAGGCTCGTACAAGTTACCTCCCAGGCCGGCAGTAAATAACATATCAGCCGGACGAAAGCCGAATGTTGGAATAAGACAGGCAGCATAATTTGCTGCGTTGAATCTGCATTGATAAGAATAGATTCCTTTTCCGTAAAGGAATAAATGTTGCAATGAATCAGGTCCCCACTCATGATAAGCATAATCAGCAAAATGACGAATTGCCATAGGGCTTTTAGGAATACCATGCCCGAACTGATCATAGATTTCGTCTATATCAAACAACTCAGCATTGTAGCCGCTTTGGTTACGATAGATTTTATAGTTCTGACCCTCATTCCAAAGCGTTTTGTGTGTAATAATGTAAAAATTAGGAGGGACTATGTAATTGGTGATGTCAAGAAAATAACCGTCTTCGTTATGTCCGCAGGGTTTTAATAATGGGATGGAATTAGTTGCAATCTGTGCATCGCTGGTGAGGTAACATTCTTTATCGTTGCCACCATTAGGAATAAGTGCAGCCGTTGCTCCACCATTAGTGAATAATGTAATACGTTTGTTATTGGTAAGGTCAAATAATCTACCCGTAGAACTTTGCAAATTAAACCCTGTAAGGTTCAGCAGCGTTTTGTTTTCACTTCCAACTGTGTTATCAGGCACAAACATTTTAGGGTAAGTAGTTCCGCTCACGCTCATGCTGTGCGGGTAAAGCAATGAAGCATATGCAACTACGTTTGTAGTTCCGCTCAAACTGGAAAACACCACATTGGTTGAACCGTTTGAAATATTAGATGAAGAAATTTGTTTGTTATAGTGTTTTACATAATACTCAAAGTAAGTTGTATCAAACGAAAATGAACCTACACTTATGCGCATGTTATGGTTAGCGTTATTACCGATACCAATTACGTTTGCAGATAGAGTAGCATTGGGGCCTGTAGTTGCCGAAGGGGTGCTTACAGTTGCATTAAATGAACCACCAAAACCTGCGCTGAAATAACCTTCAGCGGCAGTATACTGCGGACTGGTTTCGCCATTTACAATCGGATATGTTTTGCCAAGTAAGTAGCCGCTGTTTGTGTAATAGATGGAATTTTCCTTCATAAAAAAAGCAGCAGGGGTAATTCCTGTAATATCAGTATCAGTAATATTCTGAAATCTTAAGCCGGGAGAACTTCCCCAAGAGAAAAAATAAAAAGCAGTGTCGTTAAACAAACTATAATATGGGTTTCCATGATTTTCAGGAGCATCATAAACCTCACGGTCAAAATAACCATCATTACGCTTAGCATGAAACTCAATGTAATCACCTTGATCTAGACTTCCGTCCTGACCTCCCTCAACCCAAATAGCAAGTTCCTGTCCACGTCCGAACATCTGGATGTTATCAGGGTTAATTGAACCGGCAGGAATACCACTACTTACCAGCGCATCATAAGTAATGCGGTAAAAACCATCTTGTAAAATCGGGAATTTATAATACGGCTGGCTGTAATTAATCCAGGAGTTGGTATACTGCGCAGACGCAGCAAAAGGCAAGAACAGAAATAATAAGGCGCGTAACAGTCCCCTCATTTATTTTTCCTTTTTCGTGAAATCAAATCTTAACGAAAACACATTTGAAAGCAATCCCACACTTTGTCCCACGTTAGCCAACGCGTAATCAATTGTAAAGTTTTTAATTCTTACACCCACACCAATATTAGGTTGAATGGTGGTTACCTTTTTGCCATCTATATCCAGCACTTGTTGGATGTTTCCAACACCACCCCGTATAAAGATAAAGTCAGAGTATGCTAATTGCAAACCAAATTTAGGATCAATACTGATAGGGTCACCGCCAATAGCAACGTTGCGCCTTCCATCAAATGTAAAATCAAGATTAGCTTCAACGTAAGTTGTAAATTTCTTATAGATGGTAAACTGTTTCCCGGTACCAAGAATTAATTTTGGCAAAGTGACTTCCAATGAATTTGATGGTATTTCGTTTCCTGTTTGCAGAAAAACCTGTTTAGTAGTTTCATCTAAACTATAACTCCATGCATTAAACGTAGAAGTTATATCACGAGCCATTAGAGCAAACTTCCAGGTTCCCCGCTGATATTGAGCCCCAACATCCAAACCAAAACCAAAAGCTTTGGCAAAATCACCCACTTTACGGTAAATAATTTTTGCATTAGCACCATAACTCAATCCTTCAATTTTTGACTTACGTGCATATGAAATTACAAACGCATAATCAGCAGCAGTAAAGGATTTAATGCGATCATAATTAATTTGCCCATTGTTATCAATTAACTGAGTAGTATTTGGGATATCATCTACACCAAAACGGATAACGCTGAAACCAAGTGTGCTTTCTGGGTTAATTTTAGCGGCAACACCAAGGTAATCATATTTGGCAATTCCCGCAAAATACTCACTGTGCATCAAGCCAACCTGAAAATTGTTTTTAATCTGCGAAAGACCTGCAGGATTCCAATAGCCTGAAGTTACATCATTACTCTGTGCAATATATGCACCCGACATACCAAGTGCACGGGCACCAACACCAATAGCAAGAAACTCGTTACTGTATTTAGGAGCCTGAGCAAATGCCGATAGGAAAGAAAATGATAATATAAGCGCGAGAGGTGCAGAGCGAAAATTAAGTGTCATAACTTTAAATAGAGTGTGAATTTAGAGATTTATTTTCAAAGCATCAAAATCGGAAACGAGGCTTTTGATTTATTATTGTGACGGCTGGAAAATTTATTTTTACTTTCGGTTTGATAATGGAACACTAATAAGCTCGATTTTGTTCCTTATCACCATTTAATTCTTTTAAATCTGAGTTCTATTTTCCTTTCATGGACTTAAATAAAAAACGGTACTTCGAAAACCTTGACGCACTGCGTTTCGTGTCGTTTTTCTTTATTTTTTTTGGTCATGCATTAGACACCGAAAGCGAGATACTGAAACAGGACGAAGTCTATGGCTGGGTAAAGCACTACATCTATATTTTCGGAAAAACAGGATTTAGTTTCGCATTTGTACTTTCAAGCTATATCAATACCTGGGTAATTTTAGAAGAACGCAGTAACAGCGGCAGATTCAGTCCTGTAATGTATTATGTAAGACGGGCTCTTAGAATTTGGCCTCTTTATTTCTTTACGCTCTTTATTGGTTTTGTTTTAGTTCCTTTTGCAAAAGATTTAATTAATGAACCTTTTACAGAAAGCGCCAACCCAATTTACTTCATCTTCTTCGTTGGCAACTTCTATTTGATTGAACATGGCTTTACTCAATCGCCTATTATCAGCGTCTTGTGGAGCGTTTCAGTTGAAGAACAATTTTATATTTTCTGGCCTTTTCTATTGCTACTTTTCAGTTTCAGGATAAAATGGTTGTTTTCGTTGCTGACCGCAATTTTTATTGCTTCAACTTTTTACCTTTTTGGAGTGCGTGAAAACGATCAGTTTGTTTTATGGTATCACACACTGTTTTTATTGGGAGATATTGCAATGGGAGCTTTGTTTGCTTTTATTTCTTTTCGCGCATCAACTAATGAAAAATCAATTTTTAGCATCTTGGAAAACCTGACTAAAAATCAGATTGCAATCATTTATAGTTTATTCTGGATTTGCTTGATTTTTTACAAACCTATTTTTGAAAACAATCTGCTGGCGGGAGTGGTAAACCTGATTATTGAAAAGATAGTTTTTGCTATGCTTCTCGCCTTTTTTATATTCGAACAAAACTTCTGCAAAAATTCATGGATAAAATTCGGAAGGCTGAAATTATTTAGCTTTCTGGGCCTGATTTCATACGGGCTTTTCTGTTTCCACGAAATAGGAATTCTGATTGGCGGAAGAGTTTTGGAATTACTGAATTTGCAGGATAATGTAGGGTGGTTTCTGTTTATGAAACCTGCGGTGGCTCTTGTAATTATTATTCCTGCTGCATACGTCAGCTATTACTTTTTTGAACTGAAGTTCCTGAAGTTGAAGAAGTATTTCTACTCTTAATACTCGTCATGCTGAATTTATTTCAGCATCTAAAATAATAGACCCTGAAACAAGTTCAGGGTGACGACTAATCCAACCCTAACTCCTTCATCGGATCCCAAAAGAGTTTTTCAAAGTTCTTCACTTTGTCTTTCACCACTTTTACTCCTTCCTTTTCCAGCAATTGTTTCATCAAATCGGGATGCCCGAAATTGTGTTTACCCGTGAGTAAACCATTTCGGTTTACTACGCGATGAGCAGGAACTTTAGGTTTTTGACTGTGTGCATTATTCATTGCCCAGCCTACCATACGCGAACTTTTTCCAGTTCCGAGGTAACGTGCAATTGCTCCATAAGATGTAACTCTTCCCTTTGGAATTAATCGGGTAACAGCATACACATCTTCAAAAAAGGATTGGTGTTTGGGCGTATCAGCCATTTTGCACTGCAGAAATTCTGAAACTAAGATAGTTGATCTTCAAGCCCTGCTCCAAAAACATTTTTTCGTAATAGGTTTTTATCTGCAAAAGTTCTGCGTTCTTGCTGATATAAGCATCCTCTGCTTTTTCAATTGATTTGTATAAATCAGCAGTGGCTGCAAGTAGTTCAAGTTTCAATTCCTTAGCAACTTCTTTTGAATAATCATACAAAGGGAAGTTGTCTGTTTTAAGATTTACAATTCCGTCCGGCTTCAGAATAGTAGCATATCGTTTCAGAAAAACAGGCGAAGTCAAACGCTTACGTTCACGTGTTTTTTGTGGCTGAGGGTCGGGAAAAGTAACCCATATTTCATCCACTTCACCGGATGCAAAAACCTTTTCAATGTGGTCGATGCGTGTGCGAACAAAAGCCACATTGCTCATTTTATTATCAAAGGCAGTTTTACTTCCGCGCCACAAACGCGCACCTTTAATATCTACTCCAATAAAATTCTTATCCCGAAATTTTTCAGCCAGTCCAACGGTGTACTCTCCTTTTCCGCAACCTAATTCAAGAACAATCGGATTCTGATTTTTGAAATACTCCTTATGCCATTTTCCTTTCAGACTAAAGTCTTCAGAATTGTGTAATGAAGGCAATTGAAAAACATTAGGAAATGTTCCAATCTCAGCAAATTTCTCTAGCTTTCCTTTGGACATTGATTAATCAGCTAAGTCAGCTAATCGGTTTTACAGTTTAATTTCTTCCCCATTTGCATTGAGGAAGTGATATTCCAAAAAGTGATAAGCATTTGAACTTTCCACTTTTACTTTCTTCTTGTATTTACGCTGCCATTTCCAGCGGATAGAGAAAATGCCTTTTGTCAGATACGCCTCAACGTAAGGATGAACACTGATGGTAACCATTTGCTCGTTCTGCTCCTGCAAGATAAAGCGCATATTATTTTCTATTTCGTCAGTGAAAAGAACGGTTGCGGCAACCTCTCCCGTACCACCACATGCGGGGCATTTTTCAACTGTTTCAATATTCATTTCGGGGCGTACGCGCTGACGCGTAATTTGCACCAAACCAAATTTTGTAGGAGGTAGAATGTTGTGTTTCGCTTTATCATCCTTCATTTCATCACGCATCTTCTCAAAAAGAAGTTTACGATTGTCTGCTTTATGAAGGTCAATAAAATCTACAACTATAATACCGCCCATATCACGTAAACGCAACTGGCGTGCAATTTCTTTAGCTGCTTCCAGATTACAATCAAGCGCGTTGGTCTCCTGATCATTGTCTGATTTTGCACGGTGACCGCTGTTAACATCAATTACGTGCAACGCTTCAGTGTGTTCAATTACCAGATAAGCGCCACTCTTGAATGTTACAGTTTTTCCGAATGATGCTTTTATCTGTTTTTCAATTCCGAAATGCTCAAAAATTGAAGACTTTCCTGAATATAATTTTGCAATATTTTCTTTTTCGGGAGCTTTGGCGTGAAGGTAATTTTTCACTTCTTCCAAAACTTTCGGATCGTCAGTATATATGTTGTTGAAATCAGGGTTCAGAATATCACGAAGTAAAGCTGATGTGCGATCAAGCTCACCCAACACACGTTGTGGCGCATTTGCTTTTTTTAGTTGC
This sequence comes from Bacteroidota bacterium, assembly GCA_947478465.1. Taxonomy (GTDB): domain Bacteria; phylum Bacteroidota; class Bacteroidia; order SXHM01; family SXHM01; genus SXHM01. The sequence continues at coordinate 839 of CANJWH010000004.1, read as the reverse complement.
TCAAAGCAAGTGTTCCATTTGACCATTAAATCCTTCATGTCAGCATCCAGTTCCTCTGTCTTTTTATGTTCGGCAACAGTGCGGATGATAACACCAAAATTTTTAGGCTTAATATCACTAATGATTTTTTTCAGCCTGTCTCTCTCTTCTGAACTTTTGATTTTCTGAGAAACAGAAACTTTATCGTTGAAAGGTAACAGTACAATATATCTTCCTGCGATTGAAATTTCAGATGTGATTCGCGGACCTTTAGTAGAAATTGGCTCTTTAGCAACCTGCACCAAAATCTGCTGACCGCTTTTTACTATGTCATCAATTTTACCGCCTTTATTAATATCTTTCTCAGGACGTACATAATCCAGCCTTGAACTGTTTTGCTTTCCCGACTGAACCTGTTGAGTAAATTTAACGAACGAATTCATTTGCGGACCTAAATCCAGGTAATGAAGAAACGCATCCTTTTCATAGCCTATGTTTACAAAAGCTGCATTAAGGCCGGGCATAATTTTCTTCACCTTACCTAGGTAAATATCGCCCACAGAAAAATTATTGCTGCTGCGCTGCTTATGCAACTCAACAAGCTGTTTGTCTTTCAGTAAAGCTATTACAGCTTCAGAAGAAGACGATGATATTACAAGATCGTAATTCACGGGATATGATTAAATGAGTAAATACACTATTCCCTGTATGCATTTTATGCAACATGGAATAGTGTGCGGGGAAATCCCCTGCCAGCGTAAATTACAGACTATTTACCTTTCTTCTTATGTCTGTTTTTTCTCAAACGTTTTTTACGTTTGTGGGTGGCCATTTTATGCCTTTTTCTTTTTTTACCGCTT